>CALANA010000230.1 GCA_937925925.1 uncultured Chloroflexales bacterium
GATGCTTCGCTGCGCTCAGCATGACAATGCGCGGCGCACGCTGCTGCGCGGCGAAGCTGCTGCGCTGCGCAAGATGCTTCGCTGCGCTCAGCATGACAATGCGCGGCGCACGCTGCTGCGCGGCGAAGCTGCTGCGCTGCGCAAGATGCTTCGCTGCGCTGCGCTCAGCATGACAATGCGCGGCGCACGCTGCTGCGCGGCGAAGCTGCTGCGCTGCGCTCAGCATGACAATGCGCGGCGCACGCTGCTGCGCTCCGCTCAGCATGACCAAACCCTGGAGCTATTTCCGGCGTCGTGTACTAGCTGATCTACGGAATCTGCGGATAATACTCCTTGCATTGGAACGTTGGCACGTCGGAACGTGTCAATGGTTCAACGCGAACATGGCACAAACGCCATCACATGTGCCGGGCTACCCGTTCCCGCCTGGACTTTCAAGGCACCGATGACCAGTGTTGCACCCGTCGCGGGCAATTGATCGAGCCTGGTCAGGTTCGATAGCAGCAGCGCCGGCTGCCTGGACTGGTGTGTATCGTCCGTTGCATACGCCGGCACCGCTCGCTGCGCTGGCGTATCGCTGCCCAGCCCCTGCACCTGACGCTGTTCAACCAGCCAGGTCACAGCCTCGGCACTGAAGCCGGGTACCAGCGGCACCTGGCGCTCATCCAGATTAAAATAGCGCTCGGGCTCGTCCCAATGGCGATCCCAGCCGGTTGCCAGCAGCACCAGCGCACCGGCCGGAATACGCCCGTGCCGCCACTCCCAGGCGCGAATGTCGGCCACTTGCAACATATAGCGCGGATCGTCTTGCACCTGCTCGCGCACATCCAGTACGACCGCTGCCTGTACCAGGTCGCGGGGCGACATATGCTCCACCGATACCAGCGGCTGCTCGGCGTGGGGCAGATCGAGATGGGTGGCCCGCCGCAGGTCAATCAGCAGTTCACGTCTATCGTCGGGCGGCAGCACCAGCCGAGTTAGCGGCGTAGCACCCTGCTGTGACAGTTCCGTCGGTAACACGTGGCTAAGTTCGACGAGCGTGCAAAAGTGCAACGTCTGCGGCTGTGGACGCAACGACGTGCCACAGGCGAAGCAGAAGAGCAGAGGAAAAACCTGGAACAATCGCCGGATACCGATCATGAGCCTGGTTGCCCGTTGAGATGTCAGCATGTGTTCTTGTATTGCAATGTGGTAACAGGTTGGAAGGTTGGAACGTTCCAACGCTTCAACGCACAAACGCCAGCAACGCGCTAAACAGTGCCGGATAATACAGATAGGGCCACAGTATCGGATTAAGAACCATAAACAGCAAAAATGCCGCCGTTATCAGTGGAGCCAGAGTACGTTGACCGGCCTGCCAGCGCCAGAAGCTGGCAACCAGCCCCGCCAGAAGCAACAATTGCAGCGGCTTCAGCACGCCTACCAACTCGTGGCGCCAGAACACCCCGCTGAACCCAACCATATGTGCCCAGGTATGCCCAAGTTCCCAGCCCATACGCGGATACAGGTCGTTGTCGTTAAACCAGCGCCAGACGCCAAACACAAACGCCTCCGGCGACCAGAGCAGAAACGGCAGTATACCTCCCGCCGCCACCAATCCCGCGCTCACCATGAGCCGCAATGCAGTGCGCCAGCCGTGCCAACGATACCAGGCCAGTACCACAAACGGCGCAATAATCGTCACCAGCGGCGTAGCGGCAGCACACAGACCCAATGCCACGCCAGATACCCATGCTCGTCGTGCCAGCAGCAGCGTCAGCGTCAACGTCAGCATCGCCCACTGCACCGGAGCTGTTGTTGCCAGCGACCAGTTCAGGCTGGTGGGCAGCAGAAACACCCAGGCCCAGAGCAACAACGGAATATCAGCGAGCGGTCGCTGCAACTGCTGCGTATCGTCTGTGTGGTTGCCAACGTGATGGAGCCATAGCAGCATCGCCCCGATGCCCAGCTCATACCCTAGATTCGTGAGCCGGATATCCAGACCGGCCAGATAGGGTGGCAGATAGGCCAGCCAGGTCAGCGGTAAGTACGTAAGCGGCAACTCCCAGGGCATTTTGTAGATGGCGTAGGGACTCTGGCCGTTCAACAGGTTGGCAAGCGCGTTCTGAACCAGCGGCAGCATGTCACTTCGTTCAGGATGTAGCGGCACCTGCGCATAGCATACCAGGCGCGTCACACTGCCGAACACTACCGCACCTGCCAGTACCCAGCGCGTGGACGGGGGACGCACCAGCGCAGCGCCGAACGCTATAGCACCACCCGCAAATAGCACTACCAGCCCGATATGGCCGCCGGGTACCAGAAAGACCAGCACATCACGGGCCGTGGCCACCCAGGCCAGCAGCAGCAACCCGATCAACAACCTTGCTCCCAGGAGAGGATAGTGGGTCGCGTCAACCGAGCCTGTCGCCTGTCGCCTGCCGCCTGTCTCCATGCTAGCTGCCAGAACGATCCAGCCGGTCGCAATGCCCACCAGGGCCATGCCTCCCGCCAGTGCCAATCGCTGACCCATCAGGTGACTCAGCCCATACACATGAAGCGCACTCGTGACATCGAGCGTCAGCCCCAGCATGATCGTCAGCGCGGCGGCCAGTGGTTCGAGCGGCCTCAGTGACAAGCGGGAAGCGCACAGCAGCCAGAGCGAGCGGAGTGTAAAGCGGGCAGAGCGCACTGCGGGCGGAGTGGTCGGAGCGTCGCTTCCGGTCGTGTGCTGGAACACTGGAACGTTGGAACGCTCTGCGCTATCCACTGTCCGCTGTCCACTCATAGAATTGCCTCGTCGCTTCACCGGCTTACGACCACATACTCTTGATCAGGCTGCAAAATAACCAGTTCCTCGGCACGCAACGGGCCGTCATTGACCTGTAGTTGCGCGGCCTGACCGATCGGGCGCAGAATGGCGATCGTCGCTCGATCCGTGCGCAGGCGATACGTCTGGTTTGCAACGTCGAGCGTCAGTTGCAACACGGCACCCTGATAACTAAAATTCTGCACCCCATCGTCAGGTATCGTCCGAAACGGATAGGGCTGAACGATCAACGCCTCGGGTGTCATCGTCAGGCCATAGTGCCCGCCATAGACCGCCATAAACCAGGCGCTGCTGCCCCAGGCCCCCCCGCGCCCCTCACGCCCGGAGCCATCAACCGCTACCAGTTGAGGGACGAGATACTCATTGGCGGCGGCCGCAGCCGTATAGGCCTGGAGCAGCGTGTTCGCCGCCTCGACATTCCCGGCGTGGGCATAGGCTGGCACGGCTAACCCGACAATCCACGGCGCACTGGCGTCAATTTTCCATGGCTCGCGCACCACATCGCGCAACGAGCCGGGGGGATAGCCACTGAGCGCCAGGCGCATCGGGAAAGGCCCGATCATCAAGTCCGGTAAGCGTGCATTCAGCGCGGTCATCAACTCCGGGTAGCGCTCATCCGTGGGGGCGATCAGCCCGCTGCGCAAGGCCTCGAACACGCCGAATGTTTCCAGTGTACGCGACGGTGCCTCACCAGGATTACGCCAGGCCGCTGGCCAGGCCAGATCGCCCATCCAGTACCCGCCTTCGTCCGCCGGACGATGGAACGCTGCCCGCAACCCGGCCGCCCGCTGCGCCCAGGCACTGCCATCTTCGCCAATCGCCTGCTCCAGTTCTGCTAACTGGTTGAACGCGGCATAGAACTTCGCCAGCGCATACGTATGGCGCACACTGTTGCGGATCGAGTTGTAATAACCATACGGAAAAACATCTCTGTCTGGCAGCCCATCGCCATCTGTATCGAGTTGCACAATCCAGCCGCCGATCCACTGACACCGCTGGCGATGGGTGCGGTAAAAGTCGCGATCGCCCGTTTTGGCGACATAGGTGTAGATCGCCTGGATCAGATTGGGCATACTATCCCAGGCCTGATTCAGCCCATAGCCCGACTGGGCATTATACACATCGGGCACAATCCCGTTGGGTTCGACATCGTCCAGAAATAGTTCGATATTTTCGCGCAACACAGACATATCGCCCAGAACATAGCCATAGCCGCTGCTGGCATAATCCAGGTCGCGCACCCAGGTATGGCGCGTCGGTTCAAAGGGACTGGGTTGTAAGCCGCGTCGCCCGCCAAACGCAATCACGTTGGTGCGGTACCCATTTTGCAATAATGCCGCTTCAACAGGTCGATCATATTGGGCGGCGGCATCGCCCAGTTCGCCTGATCGATGGCGTACCGCCCGCGTGGATGAGTCGGCGGCAATGGCGGCCCGCTGTTCAGCGAGCGCCTGGGCCGTTGCCTCAACCACTGCCGTTGCGGTTTGCTCCATGGCTGCGGCTGCGGCAATGGCAATGGCCGTCTGTTCAGCGACCGCCGTCTGTGCGGCGGCGGCGGTCGACTCAGCCGCGATTGCGGTCGCCGTCTGCTCAACCGCAGCGGTTGACGTGGTCGCCACCCCTGCTGCGCCGGTCGTTGCACCAACATTGTTTGCCGACGGTGTGGAGGTATCAATCCGATCAAACAGGCTGGCGATGGACAGATTCGGGTTGATAAGGATCACCGCCAGCACCACCAGCACGACAGCGATAATACCACCGATCGTCAGATATGTGCGCGAGCGGCCCGGCGGCGGTGTGGGGACTGGCGTCGGAAGCGGAGGCAATGGTACGCCACTGCCTGGTACCGACGCAACCGCCCAGGCAGCCGGGGGAATACCACCATAACGCGCCGGATCGGTAGTCAGGGCCGCAGTTGGTTCGCCTTGCATCAAGGTGTTTGCTTCAGGTGTTACCGCCACTGACCCGGCGGGCGGCGGCTGGCTCACCGGTGGCACATAGGCAACGGTTGCGTGATGCTCCGGTTCACCGGTATGCGCATCAACAATGGTCGGCGGCAGGACAGTCGGTGGCACGGATGCCAGGCCTGGCTGCTGGAGCGCTGCCTGCAATGCGACCCGGAACGCCGCCGCGCTCTCCGGGCGATCACTGACGCTGATCGCCAACCCTTGCATGAACACATCGCTCACGGCTGGCGGTACCTCGGCATTCAGTTCGTGGATGGGTTTGAGCGGATCGGGGGCGCGGTTAAACAGCGCATCAATCCGCGCCAGGGCATCAGCCGGCAATTTCAGGGTCAGCAAATGATACACCGTCGCGCTCAAGGCATACAGGTCGCTGCGTGGATCGGTTCCGGTGCCGCGGATCTGCTCCAGCGGCGCATACTGTTGCGTGTAGCCATAGATACTGGCCATCGTGGACACGCGGGTATGCAGCGAGGTACTGCCTTTTGCCAGCCCAAAATCGAGCAGAATAATTTCGTTCCGGGGCGTAAGCTTGAGGTTCTGGGGCTTGATGTCGCGGTGAATAATCGGATTCGGCTGTGTGTGCAGGTAGTCCAGCGCATCAAGCAACTGATCCGTCCACTTCAGAATCGTCGCATACCGCAACTCTGTCTGGCGACGATTGAGCATCATCGCCAGATCATCGCCTGGAATAAACTCCATCACCAGAAACTGCCCCTGATCATCAGAGAAGTAGTCCATCACCTTGGGCAACGTCGGGTGGCGCAGTTTGGCAAGCAAACGTGCCTCACGCTCGAAGGCCTTGCGCAGTGTGGCAATATACTGCGAATCCACGTCTGATCCTGCATTGAGCAGCGCGTTATCAACCATCAGCGTCTGCTTGAGGGCAATCGTACTGCCGAGGCGTTCATCAATCGCCTCATACACCGCGCCCATTCCGCCACGGCCAATCAGCCGCACAATCCGGTAGCGGCCGTGAATCAAGCTATCAGGCAGCAGTATCATAGATATTCTCGATCGTACGTACCAGGTTGCGTATGTCAGCGGCTTACGAACGTCTATAATGTCAAACTGGTTGGCTCAGGTTCTCCTATCCAACCTGATTATACCCGAATTATCGAGATTTATCACATAGGGGCGTAATGGTACCTGTTCACGTTTGGGGGAGAGCTTCTGTCGTCAGCGTCGAGGGCACGATGCCCTCGCTCGCAGGAACGCCTGCCTGGGCGCGCGTGCGTCCCGCCCGCGTGAGGCCTGGACATGCAGGGCGTCCCGCCCGCGTTGCCTCGTCGTCGAAGGCACGATACCCTCGCTCCCAGGGACGCCTGCCTGGGCGTGCGTGCGTCCCGCCCGCCAGTGCGAACGTGCGGGCACGATGCCGCGCTTCCAGGCGTGCATGTTCCCTTGAGGATGAACAGTCAGGCGTAATGGCAACTATACAGGCAGTGATTGTGCAGTGGTCATACGGTTTGAGCCACTAGTCCTATTGCCTCTAACCCATGAGTACTGGTTCTGTATAGTCCTTTTTTCCTATGCTTTTTGCGGTATTGTCATAAATGCATTCTCCCAGTATACTTGGGGTGGTTACAGTCAATTCGATACAGCGAATTACCTGACCGATAACCGATAGGAGACTCCTGGCTGGTCAAGGCAGTCATCCACAGCCAGGAGCGCCTCGCTCCTGGTGGCTTACCCCACCAGTCTCTCTGGTCAAGCATTATTGTAGCGTAGTAAGGATGAAACATGTATGGGTGATGAAATTAAGGCCGATTACGATCAACTCGAACAGATCGCCAGTCGTTTTTCCAACCAGGCCCAGGTGATTGAGCAGTTGTTGGGAACCCTCCGCTGTAGCATGCAAAATCTGCAGGGTGGTTGGATCGGACGCGGTTCGGATGCATTTTTTGGTGAAATGGATGGCGAAGTTATCCCGGCTATCCTGCGGTTGCAGGACGCGCTTCAGCAGGGATCCGAGGTAACGCGCATGATCATTAATATTATGCAGCAAGCCGACCAGGAGGCCAGTACACTATTTTGTCGGGCAGTTCCGCTTCCCGCTATAGCCTGAGTGCATAGCGTATAAGCGATGTTCGGGAGATTCACGGTCTGTAGCTCACGATACCACCGCGTTCGGGCTGGTTGTGGGTGGGCAGGATTCTTTCTACACAGGAGAGGCATATGTCGTATGACGAAATTCAACTGAATTATGAACTGGCCGACGCGATGATCACCACGTTTAAGAATGGCTATGAGGAACTGCAAGATACCAGCCAGGATATACAGGGCATTGCGAACATGCTTGCCGAGGGAGCGCTACTGGGCCAGGGTGGCACGGCCTTTGTCGAAGTTATCCGGGGTAGTCTAGCGCCATCATTAACCAAGTTGATTGACAAGTTTCAAGAATTGGCAGAGGATGTGCAGGCCGCTATTGATGCGATGAAAGAGGCCGATGCCACAGCAGCAGCCCTGTATAAAAACTAGAGAACTAAGGAGGATCGGCAATGTCCATTCAATGTGCGTTAATTCGCCTGGCACGCGCCGCAGTACGACAGATCATTGCCCAAATGAACCAGCAGATAACCTTGCTTCAAGAGCAGGGACTGGCTCCGATGCAGGCTATGGTTAATACGGTAAGCGGTGGTGAATGGCGTGGTGAAGGGGCCAACGCTTTTGTGGAAGAGGTAACAGGGGTGATAGCTTCCATGAACGGTATCATAAATGCGATTGACGAGAATAGGAATAATATTGTCACCTCGGTCGATATTATTGAACGCGCCGATCAACAGGTACGAAGCTTGATTCAATCTCGCCTGGCTGACACATTTCGGTTTTACTAGGCGCACTCGTGTGACTGCGCCTGGAAACCCGGGCGCGCATAACGGGCGATCATCATAATCACGGAGAAACCTTGATGAGCGTACAAGAAGTCTATATTAACGTCCCGGTTGTACGGGACATGGCCAAAAGCTTCGGCCGTATCAGCGTCCTCTTGCAGGGAATTTCAAAAACCCTGGAAGGCTTGATCATTACCCTCAAAATTGCGGCGTTTATCGGGCGTATTAGTGTGCAGAATGAGATTCAATACTTCGAGTCGCTCCGCCCCTATATTGAGAAACTATCTCAGAAGTCTGCGGAACTCGATTCCGATCTCAATGCCTCGGTTGATGCCTACGAACGAGGTGACGAAATCGGTGCGACCCGGTTTTACTAGATCGCACCCTGCTGTGGCAACGTCCATCCTGGCGGGTTATGACAACAGACTGAACAGCTCGTCAATCGTCACCGCCAGGGTGATAAGAAAGGCGATCGTGAGCAGCGCCGCTACCACGATCAGTGCGGTTTTCAGCTTTGGCGTCGTTTTCGATTGCTTGCCCGGCACTTCGCCAAAGTTTTTGAGCAGTTGCTCGGCCAGGTCTGCCGCACTCTGTGGCCGCACCGACGCTTGCTGGCTCACGCACTGGTTGGCGATTTCGGCAATCGGGCGCACATCTTCGATGCGGTTCATCTTGACGCGCTGGTTGTGCAGAATGAGTTGATACACATCGGCATCGCTGCGCAGTTTGAACGGAAAGGCTGGTTCGCCCACCAGCAACTCATACAGGATCAGGCCCAGGCCATACACATCAGTGGCATAGGTCGCAAAGGGATGCGTGGGGTGGAGCATTTCGGGCGCGGTATAAGCCGGGGCGATCAGGTGAATATCGTCGGCGGGATTGCAGTCTTGATAGGGGCGGGCAATCCCCAGGTCAAACAACAGAATACGCGGAACGTTGAGTTTCTCATCAAAATGGACTAGCACGGTTTCAGGGGATAGGCCGCAGTGCAGGATCTCTTTACTCTCAAGCAGCGCCACCGCATAGGCCAGGCTGATCATCAGCCAGCCGATATGGTAGATCCATAGCTGGGGGTTTTTGGTCAGAATATCACGCAGGGGTTCGCCCTCAAAATATTCAAAGAGGCAAAAATAGAGCAGGTGCCCGTGCAGCATGGCCTTGCCATAGGGATCGGTCTGAATGGTGGTATTGGCATAGGCCGGCAAGAGGGTAGGTAGATAGGCCTCCTGTTCTTTCTGGTGCTGTATGTCGCGGAGCAATTCAGCCTCACGTTTCAGTCGCGCCGTGTTCTGTTCACCGGGATGGGCAACTTTGAGCAAGATCTGGCGTTGCTGATGTCTGGCTGCATAGAGTACGGAGGCACGTAGTATCGTAATCGGCTTGATGATTTCAATATCACCGATCCATTCGCCATAATCCAGAATATTGGGGGATTTCTCAGCCGGACAATAAATTTCCTGACAATAGAGATTGTTATCCAGTGCCGTACGTTCGCAGAGCAAACAAACTTGTTTCAAGGTACTCTCCTTTGGTGCGCTTGAAGCATCGAGGCAAACACGAAAGACGATAATAAAATCGTTATGTACACTACTTGTATCAGGGGAACCTGTCAAGTCGCATCTGATGTGGCATGCCATTTTTGTGCCCGGAGTGTTCATTATGAGTGAGCCGATCGTCATTGATCGTCCGCCCCGTATTCAACCTGTCCTGCCTTTTGATAAAATCGACATCCCCGATCCACCAGACAAAGAGGAGGACGGGTATGCCCGCCTGATCCAGATTGGCTTGCCCTTGATGACGATTATTGGCTATGTGCTGGTTTCAACCATGGGTGGCAGCGGGCGCACGCCCATGCTCTTGATTCCGATGGCGCTTTCGGTGGTGGCTTCGGTTGTCTTTTCGATCTACAGTTTTTTCAAAGAACGGCAGCGCCGTGCCGCAATTATCCGTGGCTACGAAAACCGGCTGGTCGAGATGAATAAGGAGATGCATAACTACCACGATATGCAGCGGCGGTTTGCGCATTACAACTATCCCGATCTGGATACCCTGACCCGGATTGTCGAACATGCTCGCACCGAGGTCGAGAAACGCGAGCGTTCGTTGCGCACCGAGGTGCGCCTGTGGGAACGGCGCGTCAGCGATGATGACTTCGGGGTTGTACGCCTGGGCATTGGCACGTTGCCCTCAACGGTAACGTATGTGCTGGGCGAGGCGGAGAACTTCGATGACCCGCAGGTACGAGCGGCAATGAAGTTAGCCAGTGACTCACGGTTTGTCTCGAATATGCCGGTAATTATCGCCTTGCGCCAGCCGCGTGAGGAGCAACCAGCGGTAGACCAGGACGAGGACGCAGATGCAAAAGAGGAGGCACCACGCACACCGATCACCGCTACGTTGGGGATTGCCGGTGAGCGGAACGCGGTATACGAGGCGACGCGGGCGATGCTGCTGCATTTTCTGGTATTTCATGCACCAACCGATGCGCGTCTGTATGTGCTGGCGGCCGAACGCCGCGAGTGGGCCTGGGTCGAACATGTACCGCACTGTCAGGGCGATGAGCAGAGTCTGAGTCATTGCTTTCTCAGCGAAATCGAGGCAGGAGCCACACCAGTGGCGGGCGAAGAAGCTGAGGGTGGTGAACTGGAGCAGTTTCTGGAAGGCATCCGCAAGATCCTGGCCCAGCGCAAGATTCAGTTGCAAGAAAACGACCGTGACGAAGGTGGCAGCGATCCTACCCTGCCGTTTATGCTGGTGGTGATCGATCTGCTGGCGACGATCTATGACCCGCGGTCGGCGCTGCGGGATATTGAGTCGCACGCAGCGATCTCTATTCTGCTCGAAGAAGGGGCTATGCTCGGCGCGGCGGTGATCTTCCTGGTACCTGAACGCAGCAAGATCCCCAGCAACTGTCGCTCGGTGATTGAGATTGAGAAGACCACCCCGGCCACCAACAGTCGCATTGGGCGTGATACCCGCCTGCACTTTCGCTATGCCGAGATCGGCGTGAACAGCTTCCGCTATGTCGGCACAGCCGACAGTATCGCCAGTCTGGAATCAATTGACCAGTTGGCGCAACAATTGTCCACGTTTGCGGTACGTCAGGGATCGGGGGCCAATCTGCCCAGTTCGGTTTCGTTTCTCGATCTTATGGGCTGGCCGAACAGCCTGTCTGTCATCCAGGATGCGGTGCTACAGAATTGGCAGACCAGCATTCTGCCGCAACGGGCCAACTGGTTACGAGTGAAACTGGGCCGGATGTCGGGCAACAAGCCGCGCACGCTGGTCTTTTCGGCCCGGCGCGATGGCGTGCATGGGATGGTAGCGGGTAGCACTGGATCTGGGAAATCCGAACTATTAATTTCGCTGATTATCGGCATGGCCGTAACCTATGATCCCAGCGTCCTCAACTTCGTGCTGGTGGATTATAAAGGTGGCGGGGCCTTCAGTGCCTTTGAACATTTGCCGCACTGTGTGGATATTATCACCAATCTAGCCGGCGATGGGGTCACGCGCATGTTCACCGCCATCCAGTCGGAACTCAATCGTCGTCAGGCGCTCAATACACGCACCGATACCAAGAATATTGTCGAATATCGCCAGAAGGGCTTGCATCAGACCTATCAACCCTATCCCTACCTGTTTATCATTATTGACGAATTTGCCGAGATGATCGCCGACCGCTCAGAGTACAAGGCGCAACTCGAAACCATTACCCGGCTTGGGCGTGCCCAGGGCGTCTCGCTGATCCTGGCCGCCCAACGTCCCAGTGGTGTCACCGATCAGATGCGTTCCAACATCAAGTTTCGGATTGCGCTGCGGGTGGAAACGGCTGCTGAGAGCCGTGAAATGCTGCGCCGCTCGGATGCAGCTTTCTTACCGACCGGCGTGCCCGGGCGGGGCTATTTACAGGTGGGCAACGAGGAAATTGAACTCATCCAGGTGGCCTATACTGGCGATCCGTTTGTGGATGCCAATCAGCGCCCGACTTCCCCCGTCATCTGGCCGGATCGGGATGGCAGCTATGACAGTACGCAGGAACAGGAGCCGCCCGAACTGTACAAGGCGCTGATCGATCTGCTCGACAGCACGGCCCGGCAAACTGGTGTGGCCCGGCAGCGGGCACCCTGGCCTGATTTCTTGCCGGAACACCTGGCGCTCTCTGATTTGCTGGTCTCCGCCGATCCGAATGTCAAGGCAGTCACCGCCGAAGAATATCTGCTGGATATTGATCATCTTTTGCTTGGACGTGATCGGGATATGGAGTTGACCCTGAACCCGTCGGTGAACCAGTGGCTCACCGGCACCAGCGGTTGGGTGGAACCGTTAGACTGGAAGCGGTACGCGATGCGCCCCGTGATCGGCTTGATTGACAACCCCTATGCCGGGCGGCAATTGCCACTGATCGTTGATTTGCCACGCGGCCATGCAGTGGTGTTTGGCGCATCGGGATGGGGCAAGACCACGTTTATCCGCACCCTGATTGTCAGTCTAGCCGCGACGCATGCGCCCGATCAGGCACAGATGTACATTCTTGATCTCGGTGGGCGCAATCTGAGCATTCTAGGCAAACTGCCCCATGTTGGTGCCCTGATTCTCCCCGATGCTGAAGGGTATGAGGAGCGGGTTGAGCAACTGTTGCGCGTGCTGGATGACTATGTGCAGAAACGCAAAACGCTCCTTAGTAACGCTGGATTCACTGACATCTATGACTATAACCAGGGCCACCCAACGAACGTACAACCGGCGATTGTGGTGGCAATTGACAATTTTGTGGAATTTGTCGAGACGTTTGGTACTGAGGATGATAATGTCGAGAGTGTGCTGGATAAGTTCGTGGCACTGGCTCGCCAGTCACGCACCTATGGCATCCATTTTGTGCTGTCGGTCAATCAGATCGGTAACCTGTCCAACCAGATCTACAGCCTGTTTACCGAGCGCTTTACACTCAAACTGAGTGACCCGTCTGAATACCGGGCGATTGTGGGCGGCACGGTGGCCGATATTAACGATATTGCCGGGCGTGGCTATACCCGCATCGGTGCCCAACCGCTGAGTTTTCAGGTGGCGGTACCGCTGGACTTGCAGCGCGGTGATGGTACCGTCGCCAATGAGATGAAGGAACTGGAGCAACTGGCGTTGACCATGCAGGAATATATGGCCCAATCCGGGCGCAGCTATCAGCGTCCCATCCGCGTCGACTCACTGCCCCGCGCGGTGCTACTCAAGCAGTTGCTGGCGCGTGAGCATGGTCTCCATCTGGATGCCACCTTCATGGATCATCTGGAAGCGATTACGCGCCAGCAGTGGGCCAGGAGCCTTGATCCGGCCAATGCCGACTGGCTCAAGGTGACGATCGGCGTCATCTCTGGCAACCGCCCGCGCCCGTTGCACCTGGAGGCCAAAAAAGATGGCGTGCATGGCATGATTGCCGGTGGTACCGGTGCCGGCAAGTCGGAGTTGTTGATGACGCTGATTGTCGGCCTGGCGCTGAACTATGCGCCCGACGTTCTCAACTTTGTGCTGGTGGACTACAAGGGCGGCGGGGCCTTTGAGCCGTTCAAAGATTTGCCGCACTGCGTAGATATGCTGACCAATCTCAATCAGGCGGCGGTGCAGCGCATGTTTACGGCGATCAATGCCGAGATGCAGCGACGCCAGGAGTTGAACGCACGCCTGAATGTCAAGGATATTGTCGAATATCGTGCCCGTGGCTTGCATCAGAAAGCGCCCTATCCGCATCTGTTTGTGATCATTGATGAGTATGCGGAGATGATCACCGACAATCCCGATTTCCGCGAAGAACTGGATCGCATTACGCGCATCGGGCGCTCGCTGGGCGTCAACCTGTTGCTGGCCTCACAGCGACCAATCGGCGTGTCCGACCAGATGCGGGCCAACATCAAGTTCCGCATTTGTCTGCGGGTTGAGGGTATCGACACCAGTCGTGAGATGCTGCGCCGCTCCGATGCAGCCTTCCTGCCGAGTGGTATGCCTGGTCGTGGCTTTTTACAGGTAGGCAACGAGAATATCGAGTTGATCCAGGTGGCCTACACCGGCGAGAAATATGACTATGCCGACGTGCCAGAGGGTGGCGAGAAGCCCAGTTTCTATGCGGTGATCGTCGATCTCGCACGCAAACTCAGCGCTAACCAGCGCCCATTGACGCCCTGGCCGCCCGCGCTCCCGCCCGCGCTGACGATGTCCTATCCGTTGCTGACCAGCTATCTGGCCGCAGAATCACAGGCGCTTGTGACACTGGGCCGTAAGACCCCGCTGCTGCTCAATCCCTTTCAGCAAGCCTGGCTCGATGGTCAGGGGGCCTGGTACGGTGTGGATTGGGACACGACGGCTATGCGGGCTATTGTCGGGCTGATTGACGACCCCCATCACGCCCAGCAGCGCCCGCTGGTGGTCGATTTTACTCGTGGCCATGCAGTGGTGTTTGGCGCGTCGAGTTGGGGCAAAACCACCTTTATGCGTTCGCTGGTGTTGAGCCTCGCCAGCACCCACTCACCCGATGAGTTTCAGGCGCATGTGCTAGATCTGGGCGGGCGGAGTCTGGAAGTATTGAGTGCCTTGCCGCACGTGGGGACGATCATCACCCCCGATGAACGCGGCTACGAGGAGCGCGTCCAGCAACTCTGGCGCGAACTCAACGAACTGGTCGATCGGCGCAAGAAGTTGTTTACCGAGGCCGGGGTTTCAACCTTCTATGAGTACAACCGCAAACCCGGTCAGGCCATTGAGCCAGCCATCCTGATTGTACTGGACAATATCAGCGAGTTTATCGAAACCTTTGGTGAGGCCGGGCAGCGGGCACGCAAGAGCGATGGTGGCGATAATCTGCTGGAGACCTTTGTGCTGTTGGCCCGCCAGGGCAAGGCCTATGGTCTGCACTTTGCGATCTCGGCCAATCGCCTGAATGCCCTGTCGAACAAACTGTATAGTCTGTTTACCGAACGCTTTACGTTCCGCCTGGCCGATGCGAACGACTATAGCGCCATCGTCGGTAGTCAACTGGCCGACATTGAAGAGATCGCCGGGCGTGGTTACACCCGGGTCGGGCGTATTCCGATGGCCTTTCAGGTTGCGCTGCCACCCGACACCATCGACAACCAGTATCGCGTCAGCGGTGAGTTGCCGCAGATTCGGGTGCTGGGTGAGCGGATGCACGCCTTTATTCGGCAGAGCAGCCACGTCTACCGCCAGCCATTCAATATCGCCGCCCTGCCGAAAAGCTCGTCCTATCGCCAGGTGCTGCGTCAGGTGTTCAACCTGAGCCAGCAGGAGCAAACCTTTCTGGAAGAACTCAAGGCGGCAGTCGCAGCGGCATGGGAACGCACCGCTAGCACCGAGCATGCCGACTGGCTGGCAGTGGCGCTGGGCATTGTCTCGGGCAACCGCCTGCGCACGCTGGCGCTGGAAGCGAAAAAGGACGGCGTGCACGGCATGATCGCTGGTGGTACCGGCTCCGGTAAATCCGAGTTGCTCATGACGCTGATTGTTGGTCTGGCCCTGAATTACGCGCCCGATATTCTCAACTTTGTGCTGGTGGACTACAAAGGTGGCGGCGCGTTCAAGCCATTCGAGCGTCTGCCGCACTGTGTGGACATTGTCACCAACCTGAACAAAGCCGCCGTGGATCGCATGTTTACCGCTATCAACGCCGAGATCCGCCGTCGCCAGGCGCTGAATGTCGAAACCGGCACCAAAGATATTATCGAGTATCGGCGCAAAGGGTGGCATAAAACCTACCAGCCCTATCCGCACCTGTTCATCATTATTGATGAATATGCCGAGATGATCGAAACCAACCCGGAGTATCGCGCCGAACTGGAGAGTATCACCCGTGTCGGGCGGGCGCAGGGCATTAACCTGGTGCTGGCCTCGCAGCGGCCTAAAGGCGTCTCTGACCAGATGCGGGCCAACATCAAGCTGCGCATCTGCTTGCGCGTCGAGCAGACCGATACCAGTCAAGAACTGTTGCGCCGCCCCGACGCGGCTTTCTTGCCCAATGGCGTGCCGGGACGGGGGTATATGCAGGTGGGCAACGAGGGGATCGAGTTGATCCAGATGTCCTACACCGGCGAGGCCCAACCTGATGATCGCCCACGTCCGGTGATCTGGCCGGAGCGTCCAGCAGGAGCAGCAGCCACCGGCACTGAGGAAGTGCCGCGCCTGTATGATATGGCAGTGACGCTGGCGCTGGAATTGACCAATGGACAGCGAGCGACAAAGCCGTGGCCGAGCTTTTTGCCGCAGCATTTCAGTCTCCAATCGCCGCTGCTCGATGCCAAACGCAACGCATACTTTATTCTCGAACCGGCGGTAACGAACTGGCTGAACAACGATACCGAGGCGCTCTGGCCCGGTATTGACTGGCAGGGCGACGCGCTGTGCCCGGTGGTCGGGCTGGTCGATGATCCAGGCGAAGCGCAGCAATATCCGCTCAAGATCAATCTGCGCACCAACCATCTGGCGGTGTTTGGTGATCCCGGGTTGGGCAAAACCATGCTGCTGCGCACGCTGCTGGTCAGCCTGGCCGCCACCCACAGCCCGGCTGAGTTTCAGGCCTATGTGCTGGATCTGGGCGGGCGCAATATGGGCATTCTTGCCGATTTGCCGCATATGGGCACAGTGATTGATGGTGACGACGAGCATTTTGAGGAGCGACTGCAACGCCTGCTGGACAAACTGACGCAGATGACCGAACAGCGCCAGCAGTTGCTCAGCGACGCCGATGCCAGCACGGTCTACGATTTCAATGCCCGTCACCCGCAGCAGGTGGTGCCGCCGGTGGTGGTCGTCATTGATAATTATGTCGAGTTACAGGAAAACTATGAAGCGCTGATAGAAAACACGCTGCTGCCACTGCTACGCCGCTGCTTGCGCGTGGGTATTACCTTTGTTGTCGCCTGCAATGCGCCAAACAACATTGGCAGCAAGGTCTACAGTCTCTTTGGAGAACGGCTGACGTTCAAACAGACCAATCCTGACCGCTATCTCGATGTTGTTGGTCGTGGGGCAATCGAAATCGACGACACGCCAGGCCGGGGCTATGTGCGCCAGCAACGCCGTCCGCTGCTATTCCACGCTGCGCAACCGGTGGGGTTGTTTGATGCCGATGGGCACGATCCATGCAACGCCGCCGTCGAGTTGCGGTTGATGGCCAGGGCCATGCACGCCTGCCTGAACGAGCGGGCGCTCTCGTTTGTCAAGCCCGATCCAATCCGCATCCTGCCCGCGCATATTGCGCTAGAGGAGATGCTGCAGACCGCCGCGCCAGTAGCGCCACCTCGGATCGAGGCCGTGGTGGGCCAGAGTGGAACGCTGCTCCCGGCGACCGTCGATCTCAAGCGGTCGGGGCCGCACTTCGCCATTGTCGGCCCGCCCCAATCCGGCAAAACGACGGCACTCTACACCTGGCTGTTCTCACTGGCCGAACGCTATGCCCCCGATCAGGCCAGGTTTGTGCTGGTTGATATGCAGCGCAAGTTCTTCGACTACGGTGGCGAGCGACGCCTGGACGAGTTGCCACATGTGCTGGAGACGGTCTCGGAGCCGGAGCAGGTGCGCGAACTGGTGGGCCACCTGAAAACCGAGGCGGAGGTGCTGGCCCAACAACAGCCACGGGCCGCCTATGAGCTGTTTGTATTGATCGATAACTACGACGAGTTTGCAGATGAAATCGAAAAGGATCGTGATCTGGGGCGTGACCTGGCTGCGCTTGCACGGCGGTATGGGCGCGATGGTCTGCATTTTCTGATCAGCGGTACGCTGGATGGGGGCAAGAACGACTTCTTGCGCCGTGTGCTGGCGGCGAATTTTGGGATTGCACTGCAAACTACACAGGCAATCGAAACCTTCCGCGTAGCGCGGATACCGGCCGCGTTACGGCGTGGCGAACTGGTGCCCGGACGGGGCTACGTGATCAAGTCCGGGCAACTCGCGCTGGTTCAGATCGCACTGCCCTATGCAACAAACGGCCTGGTGGCTCTCAATGGTGCCAGCGCGAACGGCAGCAGTGCAGCCGATCCGTTACCGTCTGCGCTGGATCGGCGGGTGGCGCAGATTTGTGCCCGCTACCCCGACCAGCGCGTCAGTTGGGCCGTCGCTACGCCTGATGCCGCGACACCCACCGCCGCCACTGCTGCACAACCGAGTGCCAGAACACAGCAGATGATCAAGCTGTTGCAAGCGGGTATGCGCAAAGAACTGGCTGGACTGCCGGCGGGTGCCGGGGATGGTAATGGAACTGAGGGCTTGCTTGTGGCAGCGCTGGTGCAGCAACTCAATAGCGACGGCTGGCATAACGAAGCCGTCCTCATGCCAATGCTGAGACAGCTCTGGGTCAAAGAACATGCCAGAACCGGGTTAAATGTGGAGATGTTTGATACTGATCTCGATACGGTGTTGAGGTTGTTGGAAAATCTGTTGCCGGAGTAGATGACCGCATCCCCTGGATGCAGAGGTGTATTGACCATGCGAGCCAATCAATCACAGCTTGAGTTGCATATTGATGTATTTACCCAGAAAAACCAGCGCGCACTGGCTTTGCCCGACCTGCATCCGCCGGAACTGGTGGCGGCAATCCTGCAGGAGTTTCGCGAGCTGGAGTACCTGGGCGATGCACCGGAGGGCTATCAACTGGTGCGTGCCAGCGACCAGACGCCACTGGACGATACCCGGCCGCTCAGCAAGCAACACCTGACCGCGCAGACGCGCCTGATCTTGCAAGAACTGGAGGAACCGCTGCCCACCGGCACCCAGCGCCCGACGCGCCCGATCTACCTGCGCGAACAGCTTGCCAGTAAGTCCTACAAACTGCACTGGGTACCGGCAATTATCGGGCGTCTCGGTCAGAACCAGGCGCATAACGATTGGGTGGCGGTGAACCTGAGTTCGCACCGCACCGGTCTGCGCGTATCACGCCGCCAGGCTCAGATTACCGAAACGAGTGGGAACTACTTTATCGAGAGCCTGTCTTCCAACCCGACCGCGCTGGAGGACAGTACCGGCACGCGCATCGTCCTCGAACCACATGTCCGTTATCCCTTGCGCCACGGCGATGTTATTCATCTCGAACGCAGCGAAATCGCGCTCAAATTCATTATTCGTGACGAGGAGAAAGCATAAATGAGCAGCCCCGTTATCCAGGCCGACTATGACCAGTTAGACGCAATCGCCGCCCGTTTTGGTCAGCGGGCCGAAACGACCACAACGCTGCATGGGCATGTGCTGCGTAGCTACCAGGCGCTTGAGGATGGCGGCTGGATCGGGCGTGGCTTCAGTGCGTTCTCGACCGAGATGCAGGGCGAGATCTTCCCGGCGCTGGAACGGCTGACGCACGCGCTGGACGAGGCGCGGGCAGTGACGCTCCAGGTCAGCGCGATTATCCGCGAGGCCGAGGAAGAGGCCGCCAGTCTGTTTCAGGGTGGCCCGCAAGGTGATCTCCTCGGCGGAGGTGGCACACCGGACAATGGCACGGTGGATAATGGCCGGGCGGGTGATGGTCGTGGCAACCCTTGGGGGATGCTTATCGGTGGGGCTATCGGTGGTGTCATTGCCGGGCCAGTGGGAACGATCATTGGTGGCGCGATCGGCAATATGGGCGTTGGATCAGTGGTGGCGGGGGTGGTTGCGGGGATAGATGCGGGGATAGATGCCGCAAGGAATTTCTTTACAACTGATAATGTCATAGGGCTTGGTGAAGCTTTCGTAAAGCAAATCGCAGAAACTTTTGATGATCGTGATGGAATTCCACTGAAATTTTCAGAAAGTTTTAAAATTCTCGGTTATGTTACGATGGCTATTGATATTGCAAACATTGGTTCTGCTATTCAGAATGCTGAAGATAAATGGCGTGAAGCAACTGTTCAAGGATTCGGTTTTGCTAGTAAAATGATAGGCGGAAAAATAGGCCTATGGGCAGGAGTAACAGCAGGTGGTTGGGTTTCAGGTGCAATAGCTGGATCTGTGGCCGGAAGTGTTGTGCCTGGATTAGGTACAGTTGTTGGGTTTATTGTAGGTGGTTTAGTAGCATTTGGTGTTAGTAAAGGATTTGAAGAAGGCGGCAAATGGATAGGTAATGAGATTTATGATATTTATGAGAAGAAATATACTGCTGGTGAATATTTTGATTACAGAGCTGAAAGTATAAAAAAAGGGGTAAATGGATTTATTAATGATTTTAATAATAAGGTTGATAGCATAAAAGGGTTTGTAGCTGGAGTTTTGGGTATACCTTAAAGTACTATGGCAAGCATCCATCAGTTGTGAAACACCGGAGTCCAGGCGATAGTTTGCGTCTAGCTCCGTCCAGGCTAAAGCCTGGACTCCCGTTTACAATGACGATAGACTTGCTATATGACGTGATGTCGGTGGAATTTCTAGCATGCGGTGTCCCGGTTCTAGCTCCGTCCAGGCTAAAGCCTGGACTCCCGTTTACAAAATAGATTAGCTATATGACGTAATGTCGGTGGAATTTCTAGCATAAGGAAGGATAAGGATCATGACGGACAACTCAACACGTATTGGCAATGCAACGGCGGAGCAACTTCAGAACATTGTCAAGACGGCTTTTGAAGAGGCACCCACCTATTATGCCAACGGGTTTATCAACGGTCTGGGCATGGCCGACGCCTACATCGTTCTGCAAACGAATGATCAGTCGGTGGCGGTAGTCAATATGTCGCTCTCGATGGCGAAAACGATGGCGGCTAATCTGCTGGTGATGGTGCAGAATTTTGAGCAGCAAACTGGTCATAAGGTACCTACACTTGACGAATTACAACAGCGTTCATAGCTGTTCGTGGTTAACGGTTGGTGGTTGTGTACTCTATATTCGCTGACAGTCGTGTGAGCGCCCTGAACGCTCGAACGCTTGAATGCTTCAACGCTTCAGCGCTGGAACGCTGGAACGCTGGAACGCTCCACCGGCCTTCGGCTTAGGGGGCAGCACTCCAATCGTGCGCACGAAGATTCCTCACTTCGTTCGGAATGACAGTTGCACGCTCTTCGGTGCAGGGGTGCGCGGACGAAGCGCTGGAGCGGTGGAGTAGTTGAACCCTTGAGCGCTGGAACGTTGGAACGTTGGAACGCTGGAACGTTGGAACGCTGGAACGTTGGAACGTTGGAACGTTGGAACGCTGGAACGCTGGAACGCTTGAATGCTGGAACGCTTCAGCGCTGGAACGCTGGAACGCTGGAACGCTGGAACGCTGGAATGCTGGAACGCTCGAACGCTTCAACGCTTCAACGCTGGAACGCTCGAACGCTTCAGCGTAAGTCCTGTTATTATAAGATCTTATAAAGATGTGACATTCACACATATGAAAAACCACCCCATCCTATTGCTGTTGTGCCTGCTGGTCTGCCTGAGTGTGGTTATACCACTCCCAACCCAGGCCCAGTCATCGTCAGAACCAGCACGAATTGTCATCAATTACGCGACCCTGAAACCCTCGAATGATCGGCAGGCGGACAAGGGCGAGCTGGAGGTCTTCTTTACGGTAATGGACGCGCAGGGGCAGCCTATTATCCGACCTGACATTGATACCGCCCATGTGCGGTTTGTTGACTTCGATGATGAACTGGCGCTGGTTGGCGACCCGGACGCGCCGCTCTATATTGCGCTGCTGGTCGATGTCAGCGGGAGTATGACCAACAGCATGGACGGTGTGCGGCGAGCGGCGGTTGAGGCCATTCGTGCCTCACCGCGCAATGCCCACTTTGTCGTCTATGCGTTCAGCCGCGAGCGGCAACCGATGTTGCCCGATGATGTGTTTTTCTCGGCTGATATGCGCCAGGTGGAAGAGGCGATCCGTGGCATTACGGTTGTGCCCGGGGGCGAGACGTGTCTCTATGATTCGATCGTCGACACGATCCGCGATTTACGACGGGAAGCACCCGAACGTGAGTCGCGCCAGGCCGTGATTGCCTTTACTGATGGCGTGGATGAACTGCGCGACAGTGCTGGCCCCTGCAGCCGGAATACCTTGCCCGACGTGATCACCGAAGCCCACGGTATCACCGGACGTGACGCGATCGCGATACCGATCTACACGATCGGCCTGTGCAACCCTGGCCCGCGTGATCCCTGTGTGTATACCGAGCCGATTGTTTTTCAGGGTGAGACGGTGGAGGCAAACTCGATCCAGTTTCTGGCCGAACATACCAATGCGATAATGGCCAAGGGCAATCTGAACGACATTCATCATGCCTTCAACGCGATTATGCAGGCGTTGAATAGCCAGTGGCTGGCGCGGGCGAATGTCTTTGCCAGCCGGGGCAGCAATCAGGCCATATTGGACGTGACGTTCAAGGATGGATCATCACTCCAGAGTGCTACCTTTGAGTTTGTCTCCGAAGCCGACTATATTCCGCTACCCATGGTGCGCATCGTGCGCACCATGTTTGTGAACGACCAGTATGTGCTTGAACCCGATCTCATCCGTCCTTCTGCAATGCGTGAGATCACGGTGGCTATTCTAGACAAACAAACTGGAACCGAGTTGCCGGATCAAGTGTTTACTCAGAGTGATATTCAGGCCTATGTGTCACAGCAAAAACCGTTTGTGATCGATACCGCTGGTTTGCGGCCCGAACAGGAATACTGTTTTCGGGTGCGCGCCCGCGATGTGAATGGCAATCCATTGCGGCGGCAGGGCGCTCTCGATCCGCTCGACCATAATCTGGACGAAAAATGTGTGGTGTATCGTCCCGGTATCCCCTTTACGATCAGCAATGTGTCGCAGGATACGCGCAACGGCACCCTGGTGATCAATCTGGCGCTCCAGCAGAGCGGGGAACAACCGCTGCTCTACGAGGTCTCCATTCTCGATGACAGCACGAACCAGCCGGTAGACGATGATCCGCTGCCACAGGGATTGCTGGTTGGCTCACAGATCGAGATGCCCATTCCGCGCAAGATTTTACAGGCGGGTGAAGATCGCGCCTATCGTGTGGGGGTCACGCTCAAAAAAGCGGGACAGGAACATGGGACACAGATCACCTATGCAACACGCTTCAAATCACCAGGCATGGTTGGTCGGCTCCTGATCATTATCGCCAACCCGGTTGTCCTGGGGGGGGGACTGGTTATTGCAGTTGGAGTGACGGCCTGGATCGCGTATTCGCGGTTACGAGCCAGCAAGCAAAAACCGCCGCCGCGCCCGCCGATCTATAACCCGCCCACCATTCTGCCCGGGTCGCGGGGCCTGGTCATTCGCATCACCCAGACACCCGATGCAAGCCAGAAACGCGAAGTTCCGCTTGAACGCAGCGACAAGCCGTTCGTGATTGGCCGCGCTTCCACTGCCGATCTCCGCATTGCTGGCGACAAAGATATTTCCCGCGAGCATGCGCAGATCACCATCAAGGACTATCTGTTTACCTTGAGTGACATGGGCAGTCGCAATGGAACGTTTGTTGATGACCGACGCCTGGAGCCGCAAGAAGCGATCCCGCTGGTGCGTCCGGTTGTGGTGAAGCTCGGAACCCATACCCGCCTGGAGATAGAGCCAGCCCGATTGTCATCCAGGCCAGGCTCATTGGATGGATAGTCGAACTACTCTGAATCAGCATCTAAGGACAAGGATAACCGTTATGCGTCGATTACGAATACCAGGAGCAGGATGTGTAGCGCTTTTACTCGCATTGATCATGGTGCCCGTTGTAGCTCAAGAACCGACCACACTGACAATCTTGGATGTGGTGTATGAAGATCAGTTCCCGGATGTCGAGGTACAACTGCGCTATCTGGATCAACAACAGCAACCCATACCGAATGTTACCAGTTTTGAGGTCTCTATCGGGAATCAGTTAGTAAGCAACCCGGTAGCAGTAACCACTGAACGCGGGCCGATGGCGGTGGCGATTGTGGCTGATTTGAGTACGCATATGCGTGACAAAGGGATGCCACATAAACGCAATCGGTTTGTGGATATGCAGTCGCTCCTGCAGGAGCAAATGCTGGCGTTGCAACTGCCCAGACTGCGTGCTAGCCTGGTAACGTTTACGGATGAGGCAAACCTCTATTATCCCATGAGTACCGATCTGGGTGGTCTACGCAATATTATTAACGGTAGTGTGCCAGAATACCCCTTTGCACCGCAGGAAGAGGCTGCCGACGGTGCTGCGTATCCGCTAGAGGAGGCGATCATCACGGCATTGGAACAACTGGGGCAGGAAGCGCCAGATGTACCACGCGCCCTGTTTGTCTTTGCTGCGGGCGATCCCGATACTGCTTTGGATCTGGAGCGTATTGAACAGGCTTTCTCTAGCAGTCGCTCGGGCACATCTGCCGTGCATGTCATGGCTGTTGCATTCGGCTCGGATCAGGAAGGTACGTTTACCACCAGGGCCGCCAATCCCGGCATCCTCGAGCAACTCGCGGCGGTCACTGGTGGTCGGTATGTCCACTATTTTGCGGCTGATGTTGACCAGGCGATCCAGCTACAAACCGAGGTCAAAACACAGTTCGCGCAGATCTTGCAGGTGGCCGACTATTATAGCTTGCGCTTTCAGGCTGATCCGACGCTGGTCGGTATGCAAGATGTACGAGTGCGCGTTGGGAGTACCGCCGATACGTATACGATCAATATTGCCGCCGTTCCGCCCCGAGTCAGTGTCGTGGTCAATTCACGCGACTTTCAGGGCAAAGTGCGCATGACGGTACGTACCGATTTTGCGCAGAGTGAGCTGGCTCATGTCGAATATCTGTTAAACAATCATCGGATCGGACAATCTGAAAAGGCTCCAGATTTTGTATATGAGATCGATTCGTATGCCAGAGGGTTTCAAGAACTCTTTCCCCCCGGAAACTATGAGCTTGTGGCGGCCGTACGCGATGTACAGGGCCTGGAGAGTCGGAGCGAACCGCTGGTTGTGGAGGTGTTTGCCCCGCCCGTGCCCGATTCGCCGCTGGCATGGGTCATGGCGTTCATCACCGGCATCGGCGGGATTATTCTGCTGGCCCTGGTCGTAGTACTGGCGGTAGTCGTCGGAGTGATGTATGGTATGCAGCGGCGGCAGAAAATTCCCCGCATCAGCAAACAGTTTCCTACCAATCGCCAGCCGACTCGCTCACGGTCAGTGAAGGTCTCGGAAACGGTGTTGGGGGATGATGAGCTTACCAGCGAAGTAGATAATGATCTTACTGCTGAGTTCAATCCTGAAGAATTGACCCAGGTCTACAATCCAGACGATCTAACTGCACGTTATGATCCTACGGCCGTACGCGAACGTATCTTCCGGGTGCTGGTTGAACGCGGCATTGATCCCGAAGCCAGGAAAGAGTTTCATCTGCGCAGCAACGGCTCCATGCACTACTTTATTGGGCGGCCTAGCACCAATAATACCAAACAGCCCGACATTGTCTTGCCCAACAATCTTGTGTCACGTGAACATGCCCGTCTGGTGATGCTGGCTGATGGAGGCGTCGAACTGGTTGCCGGGCACAATACGAATGGCACGTTTTTTGGTGAGGAGAAAATAGAAATGGCCCCTGATGAGAAGCGGGTACTCCAGTCTGGCGACGTGTTCTGGATCAGCCCGGTCGTGAAGTTACGCCTGGAAGAAGAACTCTGATGAGTACAGAAGCAAGCGCTGCTATTCTAGAACCGGGAACACGGGTGGGGCCGTTTGAGGTGTTGTGGCCGTTACACCGTGGGGGACAGGCCGTGGTCTATCTGGGGCGGTTGCGCCAATCCACGCAGATGCCCCTGCAAAAACTCCTCCGGCGGTTGAACTGGCGTGGAGCCACCCCGGACTTGATCGAGCAAGAAAAACTGTGCGTCCTGAAAATTGCCGAGCCAGAGCAAGGCGATCATTTGATCAACGAGTGGGATTATTTGCCCCGCGTGCGCCATCCGCACTTGATCCAGACCTTCAGCGAACGGTTTGGCGATGTTACCACCGACAACCGCCGGCGGCGGCAGATTGATATGGCGCACGTCGAAATTCCGCAACCAGACGGCCCGCCGATCAAAGTGCCCTATATTGCGCTGGCCTATGAACCGGGTTGCTCGCTTAAGCAGGAACTGGAGCAACGCAATCACAGGCCACTGTCGCCCGCGTGTGCGGTGCAGATTGCAATCCAGATGGCCGAAGTGCTGCACCATTTACATACCCATGGACGCCTGGTGCATCACGACATCTCGCCCAGCAATATTCTGCTGCGGAAACCGGCCGGATCATTCTGGCCGCAACCGCCCGACGCCATTCTGATCGATCTGGCGGCGGCTGACTCGCTCGATAATCCCCGTCTGCGCCATATTTATGGTAAACGCGGATATTTGCCTCCGGAGCGCCGTCGTCCCAAAGCCACGATCAGTCCCCAGATCGACATCTACAGTCTGGGTATGGTACTCTATGAAATGCTCGTGGGCGGTTCGTCCAATCGTCCAAGCACAACGGTCAGTTCTCCTGGCGCTCTATCCCAATTTCCACCGGTTGCTGAGCAGAATAAACGCGTGTCGCCCGAACTGAATGAACTGGTGATGCAGGCGATTGATCCTGAACTGGAGCGCCGCGAGTACTATCTGCCCAGTATGGGGCATCTGCTTGACCGGTTGCAGCGGTTGCCTGAAGCCGGTCAGGACTGCAAACTTAGAGGCGATTGGAGCCTGGCCGCTTCTGTCCCGCTGCTGATCCCGGCGGTGCTGATCCTGCTGCTGGTTGTAGGAGTGCTGGTGGGTGGGGCATATGTCTTCGGTGAGCCTGGTGGGGTGCGGCCTTCCGATCTCACCGTGGCTCCGACGGTGACACCGGTACCGACCCACACCGCTCTGCCAACCGCGACTCCGCTGATACAAGTACCCACATCAACGGCGGTGTCTGGTGCCGAGCGCGCTCCCAATCGGCGTGAGGACGCACCAGGAGTTCCAGCGTTCCAGCGTTCCAGCGTTCCAGCGTGCAAGCGTTCAGGCGTGCAAGCGTTCCAGCGTTCCAGCGTTCCAGCGTTCCATCGTTCCAGCGTTCCAGCGTGCGGGCGCTCAAGGGTTCAACTACTCCACCGATCCAGCGCTTCGTCCACGCACCCCTGCACCGAAGGGCGTGCAACTGTCATTCCGAACGAAGTGAGGAATCTTCGCGCGCACGATTGGAGTGTTGCCCCCTAAGCTGAAGGCTGGTGGAGCGTTCCAGCGTTCAAGCGCTGAAGCGTTCAAGCATTCAAGTGTTCAAACGGTGAAGCAGTGAAGCGGTGAAATGTTCAAGCGGTGAAGCAGTGAAGTTTTCAAGCGTGCAAGCGTGCAAGCGTGCAAGCATTCAAGCATTCAAGTGTGCAAGCGGTGAAGCGGTGAAGCGGTGAAATGTTCAAGCGGTGAAGTGTTCAATCGTTCAAGCGTTCAAGCGTTCAAGCGTTCAAGCGCTCGAACGCTCAGGACGCTCAATGACAGCGAGGTTTAAGCATGGCCCCTCAAGCAATGGTGTCTCCCAGGATGTCATCATCGTTGCGCTCCCGGCTTGATTACGGGAAAAGCACTGATAAGGCAAAGCGCGAAAAAAATGAGGATTTTGCGGAACTGCATGAGACAGCGAATGGACTGGTCGCGTTGCTGGCCGATGGAATGGGCGGTGGTGCCGATGGTGAGCGCTTTAGCAAACAGGCCGTTGAGACCACGCTTGCGGATTTGCACCAGGCCGACTCACAATTGACCGGCCAGGCCAAAGTCGAACACGCTTTCGCCGCCGCCATTCGCGAGTTATACGAACTCCGGCAGAGCGAGCCACACTACAAGAGTAGCGGTACCACCCTGGTCGGGGGCTTGATCGAGGAAGCCGAGGGTAAAGTTCAGGCGCACATCGCGAATGTGGGTGACAGTCGCGCCTATCTGGTCGATGCCCAGGGGCGCATACGCCAGATCACGCGGGATCATACCCACTATGAGCGTTTGTTAGAGAACCGCGTATCGATGCAGGAGGCACGCACCCATATGCAGGCCGGGCGGCTCACGCATGTGCTGGGCAATGCGCTTGAATTAGATCAGATTCCTAAGTTTTTCAGGTCGGAGCAATTATTCCCTGGTGATACACTGGTTCTCTGCACCGACGGGATCTACAAGCGGGTCAAAGATGAGGAGATTGCCCAGACGGTTGCTAGAGGCTCAGCACAGCAGGCGGCGGATGCCCTGGTACAACTGGCGCTGCAGCGTCAGGCGCAAGACAATGTGACGGCAGTGGTGGTGCGGTACAAAGGAGCGACACCCTGGTGGATGTCGGCTCCGCGCATGGTGGTGATCGGGGCCATTCTGCTGGTCTTGATTGCCAGTGCCGTAGGTCTTGGCATGGCCTATGGGAGTGCCGGTGGCCCGAATGCGCCACTCGTACCGGTATCTCCTGCCGAATCGGGCGGCCAGATCGTTGGAGCCACAGTCACAACGCTACCGACAACAACGGTGTCAGTAGCGACGCCTTCAGCCACACTGGAGCCGGGTGCGCCAACGTCGACTCCCGCACCTACCCTGACGGCCACGCCAACCGCGACGCCGGTACCACCAACGGCGACGCCTCAGCCGCCACCTCCTCCTCCTACAAGACAGGCACCACAACAACCGCTACCGCAGTCGCAGCCGCAGTCGCAGCCGCAGCCACAGCCGCCCACACCTGCACCACCGCCCGTGGAACAACCTGCGCCACCGCCCGTGGAACAACCTGCGCCACCGCCCGTGGAACAACCTGCGCCACCGCCCGTGGAACAGCCTGCGCCACCGCCCGTGGAACAGCCTGCGCCACCGCCCGTGGAACAGCCTGCGCCACCGCCGTCTTTAGTGGATGAAACTTGAATTCTCGATAGACAGAAGTCCATCAGCAGATTATACAGGAGTATCGTATGCAATCCCGACTTTACAATATCACACTGACACTGGTTCTGGTATCCGGGTTGCTGTCCACCGTAGCCTGTGGGGCACCAGCTATCAGTATGGATGCGCCGACCGTCACGGCTCTACCGGGCCAGATCGCCAGTCCCGAACGACCGACCAGCACGCTGGCACCAACACCCACCCTCGATATTGCCCAGTTGGACGACTATATTGAGGGTATGCGCCAGCTTGAGCAGGGCAACTTTGAACTGGCCGTGGCCGCGTTGCGGCGAGTGCATCGTGATGCACCAGACAACGAAGCGGCACAAACGGCGCTGGCCGAGGCGTACTTGCAGTGGAGCCAGGCGCTGGTTGCCAACTCCGAGAGCGATCCTGAACAATTAAGCGCCGCGATCGACAAGCTGGTAAGCGGGCTGAGTATTGCCCGTGAGGGTAGCGCGGCCTACCAGGACTTGCAGAACGCCCTGCTGCCCTTACAGAGCTTCTTACAAGGCAAGCTCGATCTTGCAAAACTCCGCGAATTACGCCCTGATAAGGCCGAACTGTCCGTCCAGGAAGAACTTGCCAACCGGGTGTTGGAGTTATTAGGCACCGCCTTCGCCGCTAATCCCGACCTCCCCGGTCTACGTGATGATTACAGCCGCGCCTTGCTGATTGCGGCCTGGATTGCTGAAGCACGGGGTGATGCCCAGACAGCACGTGCTGACCGATTGCCTTACTGGGAAGAGGGACGACGGCTTAGTCAGCGCGGTCTGGAGGTACCGCCCCCAGATAGTGAGATTTCCAACCAGTTAGCGGCTGTGGAGCAGCGACTTGATCGCAGTATCAACCCCCCACCGACTGCCCGGCCACAGCCGACCAGTCCACCTTCAGTCGGAACGGGCGGGTCATCAGGTGGATCATCGGGTGGGGCACCACCACCGCCACCACCACCGCCGCCACCCGGACAGGTGATCCCCGGTGTGCGTGGAGCCGATGTGGGTCAGGCGCGGGCCTATTTACAACAACTCGGCTTTGCGGTGGCGGTGTCGCCCCTGCCCGATGGACAGGATGGTGATCTGTGTAATGGATGGGTCTCGTATACCTCACCACCGGGCGGCACAACCGCACCTGTCGGGAGCCAGGTGATATTGTTTTATCGCAGTTGGGACAAGCCTAATCCACCCGGATGTTGATTACTCATGAAAGGAACAATGATGTCACGTTGGAGAATATCTTTGCCTGCCAGTCTGTTGTTGCTGGTGCTGGTGTGCGTGCTGGCCTACGGGTCTGCACAGACAACCCAGGCCCAGACCGGGCCGCGCTGCTTTTCCGAAACCAACCAGTGTATTGAAGGCCGCATCCGCCAGTACTGGGAACAGAATGGCGGTCTGCCCGTGTTTGGCTACCCAATCAGCCCGCAGATCGCCGAAAATGTGGAGGGTACCTCACGCCAGGTGCAGTGGTTTGAACGCAACCGCCTGGAATTGCATCCTGAAAAACCGGCTCCTTATGATGTGTTGCTGGGACGACTGGGCGATGCTGTGTTGAAGCAACAGGGGTATGAGTGGCATGCCTTTCCAAAGAGTATGCCACAACCGGGCTGTCAGTTTTTTGCAGACACCGGGCACAATGTGTGTGAGCCGTTCCTCACGGCCTGGCGCAACGCGGGTGTGCCGTTGGCGGGACAGTTCGGCGGCGTTGAGGCCGGGAGTCTAGCTCTGATCGGCTTGCCAATTAGCTCCGCAATCGAGCCTGGTGGTGAGGGTAATCCATATGCGGTTCGCGTACAATGGTTTGAGCGTGCCCGCTTTGAGTATCACCCTGCCAATCCACCTCAATTTCAGGTGCTGCTGGGACTGCTGGGCAACGAGGCACGCCAGCTTACCCCAGATGCCGATGTTGAGACGGCCGGGCGTATCGCCTTCACGCGCGCCCAGACCGACCGACAGTTTGTGCATCTCTGCATCCTCAACGCCGATGCGAGTGGGTGTTCAAATCAGGTACAACTCACCGGTAGCACCGCGAACGAAGGGCAACCGACCTGGTCGCCCGACGGAACACAGGTGGCCTTTGAAAGCGATGTTGATGGTAATTGGAACATTTACCGCATCAATGCTAACCACACCGACAACACCCGGCTCATAGACAACAATGCCGTTGATGGCGCTCCATCGTGGGAAAATCTGCCGGGGCGAGGCTGGCAGATTGCCTTCCATTCCAATCGTGATAATGGTGTGTTTAATATCTACCTGGCTGACTCACGCGATGGTGGTAGTGTGCAACAACTGACCGCTGATCCGGCCAATGACCGCTATCCCGCTCTATCGCCCGATGGTCGGCGTCTGGCATTTGCTTCCAATCGCGGTGGGGGGAGTGCGCGGATCTTTGTGGCCGATCTAGTTATTGAGAATAATCGCGTCTCGCTGGCAAACATCACCAGTCTCACCGACGGTCTCGAGGGCGAGAGCCGTAAACCGGACTGGTCACCCGACGGTACACGCCTGGCCTTTGAGAACATTCGGAATGGGCAATCGGCGATCTATGTCGTGAACACTGATGGGAGCGGCGGTTTGCAAGACCTGACCGGACATAGTGCGTTTAACGGACACCCGGCCTGGTCGCCCGATGGTACCAGAATCGCTTTTCATACCAACCGGAGCGGGAGTAACTTCGAGATCTGGGTGATGAATGCCGATGGCTCAAACCCGGCAGTGCTGATCCGCGAGAATCAAACGGATATTGTGCATCCGGCATGGGCGGTGTTGCCCCCTGCTCATACGCAGGAATAGCTTCCGGCACCTGTTGAAGCGGTCAAGCATTCAAGCGCTCAAGCGTTCGAGCGTGCAAGCGTGCAAGCGTACAAGCGTGCAAGCGTACAAGCGTGCAAGCGTACAAGCGCCCTGAGCGCTCAAGCGCTCAAGCGCTCGAACGCTCAGGGCGTTCAATGGATAAGCTGTCATTATTGTAGGAGTAAGGAGTACGTCCCATGCGTCTTTCACGTACCTGCTTGATTCTTGGTCTCTGTGCGATTGTGCTGGTCTTTCCGTACACCGGTATTCAGGGTGCCCCCGCTGCGGCCCCACGTGACTCGGCGTTCGGAATCAACAGCCACATCGCATCACGCTACCCTGATCCGTCAACGGTCGATCAGCCTGCTGAAGTGGTGGCCCAACTGGGTGTGGGGTGGGCGCGTGAGGATTTTCAGTTCTCTCGCATCCAGGAGCAGCAAGACGAGTTCTTTTGGGAATTTCATGACAACACCGTCGATGCCTTGACCAGTCGTGGTATCTCGATACTGGGCGTTCTCAATGGCCCGACACCCGTCTGGGCCATCCCTGGGAATCCAACGAATGTTGCTGATTTCTACCCGCCCGATCCGCAACTCTTCGCCGCTTTTGCGGGTGCGGTCGTCGATCGTTACAAAGATCGCATCCAGTACTGGCAGGTCTGGAATGAGCCAGATAATACACTGTACTGGAAACCTGAGCGTAATGATGCAGCCTATGCCAATCTGTTGAAAGTAACCTATTCTGCAATTAAGACTGCCGATCCGAATGCGCGCGTGCTGGTGGCGGGTACGGTCTCGCCGGAGCCAGCCGTCAGTTTTCTACAGGCCATCTATGATAATGGGTCATGGAACGCGTTCGACATTATTGCTATTCATCCCTATACCGACCCGAAAGGCCCGGAAGAGGGGGATATTGCCAGTGCTGGCGTCGGGGCCGTGCGGGTACTGGCGGATCGCCTCGGTTCCAAGCCGATCTGGGCCACCGAATTTGGCTGGTCAACTGGCATCAGTGGCCGCGGCGGCGTGACCTTTGATGAATCAACCCAGGCGAACTACCTGGTACGTGGAACCGTTCTATTGCGCGAGGCAGGAGTGGAGCGCGTGATGATGTACAACCTCCGCGACGATACGCATCAGATGTATGGGTTGATCAGGCGCACCGGTTCTGGTACCGACTTCAGCCAGCAGAAGGCGTCTTATCTGGCATACAAGACCCTGAACCAGCAACTGGCCGGAGCCACACCGGCCGGGATGATCGATCTGGCGCAGCGCAATGTGTTGTGGGATTTTGAGACTTTCGGGTCGTGGCAACGCGGAGCGCAGGCGAATGGAACGTTCACTCACAGCAGCACCCAGGCGCATAGTGGCCGCTATTCAGGTCAGTTAAACTACAATTTCCCAACCGCCGGGAATGACTATGTAGTCTTTACCGCTGGCTCTTCCATCCCGATTTCAGCCGGTGCCAGTCAGGTAGGTATGTGGGTGTATGGTGATGCGAGCGGCCATGCGCTGAAGGTCTGGTTGCGCGATGCCGAGGGTGAGACCCTGCAGTTCCGCCTCGGATTTGTGGGCACTCCCGGCTGGAAGTTCCTCTCCACAGCGATCAACGTGCCAGTTGAGTCCTACAATCGCATCAGTGGATCGGGCAATCTGCGCCTCGACTTTCCAGCCAGCCTGGTAGCGATTGTGCTGGATGATGAGCCGGATTCGTTTACCGGTAGTGGGACGATCTACCTTGACGATATCACAGCTTTGTCCGGGCCAGAAGCGTATGGCGTGCGTTTTAACAAAGCTGGTGAGGTTGTTGATGTCCTGTGGGCACCCCAGGTGACCGAGATTACGTTGCCGACGAATTCAGCGCAGGGCACGCGCGTGGAGCTATGGGGCGAAACGAAAACCGAAATCGCCAGCGGCGGCCAGTTTCGCTTTGGAGTCGGGCCAAACCCGATCTTCCTGAGCCATGTGCCGGGGCAGAGGCAACCACAACAACCGCCGCAGCAGCAACAACCGCCGCAACCAGTACCACCAACTGGCCCGGAACGCTGTTTTGACACCACTAGCTTCTGCATTGCAGGGCGCATTCGGCAGTATTGGGAGCAGAACGGCGGGCTGGTAGTCTTCGGCTATCCGATCAGTCCGCAGCAAATTGAAACGATTGAAGGCAAAGCGATCCAGGTACAGTGGTTCGAGCGCAACCGGCTGGAGTTGCACCCAGAGAATACTGCACCCTATGATGTGCTGATCGGGCGTTTAAGCGAGATGCGCCTGCTGCAACTGGATCGGGTCTGGCAGCACGAACCGCGTGAGGCCGGGCCACAGACGGGCTGCCTCTGGTTTGAACAGACCGGGCATAACGTGTGTGACCAGGCGGCTGGTCTGGGCTTCAAGACCTACTGGGAGCAGAATGGACTGCAAGATCCACAACTGGACCGCTTCGGACGCAGCCTGGCGCTCTTCGGGATGCCGTTGACTGAAGCGAAGCAAGAGAGAAACGCTAGCGGCGATGTGGTATTGACGCAGTGGTTTGAGCGGGCACGCTTCGAGTGGCACCCCAATAACCCTGACCAGTTTAAGGTACTGCTCGGACTGCTGGGCAACGAGATCAACGCGGAGGAGTAGCAACGGGCAGGGGGGACAGGCTTTCACGTGTCAGGTTTTTGCGGTCGGGCCGGCACGATGGTTGCCCCGCCGCAGGCCCATGTGGGAGCAAGGCATCGCACACAATGCGGGGCGTTGCACACGATGCGGGTAATGCGGGGCAATGCGCGGCATTGCCCACGACGCAGGCATTGCACACAACGTGGGACGATGCCCCAAGTTGCGGGACAATGCGGAGTATTGCGGGCACCCACAAGAGGTGCCCCTACAAACGCTCGGCCATGACCGCCAGTGCCCAGCATTGCGCAACATTGCCCACGACGCGGGGCGTTGCACACAATGCGGGGCGTTGCCGAGCATTGCCGGACAATGCCGGTCGTTGCATACGATGCCTGGCACGCCCGCACCGCGCCCCGGAGAGACGCGCTACAGCGTCGTGTCGTCGCGTCCTCGCGTCCTCGCATCCTCGCATCCTCGCCTCCTCGCCCGCCAACCACCATTGATGGTGGACAGACCTGGCACGCCCGCACCGCGTCCCGGAGGGACGCGCTACAGCGTCGCGTCCTCGCCTCCTCGCCTCCTCGCGTCCTCGCATCCTCGCATCCTCGCCTCACGCCTCTTCGCCTCTTCGCCTCTTCGCCTCACATCAGGGTATAATATCAAGGGGGCATTCTTTAAGCATGCCTGTAACCTGTAACTTGTAACTTGTAGCGTAAGAACAAATGGCAAAAATAATGGTTGCGATGAGCGGTGGCGTTGATAGCTCGCTGGTAGCCGCACTGCTCCACGAACAGGGCCATGCTGTCACTGGTGTTACCATGCACCTGTGGGAGGGTGATGACGAGGGTCTCTACGAGAGCCAGTGCTGTTCAATGGAGATGGTCGCGGGAGCGCGACGGGTATGTGCGCAACTGGGCATACCCTACTACGTGTTTAACTATCAACGCGAATTTCGCCGTCACGTTATTCAATATTTTCTGGATGAGTATACCCACGGCTACACGCCCAACCCGTGCCTGGCCTGTAACCGCGATCTCAAGTTTCGCTTTCTGCTCGAGCGGGCACAGGCGTTGGGCTTCGATTACCTGGCAACCGGGCACTTTGCCCGGATTGTTGCCAGCGCGGCAGAACCAGGCACAACCAGTGTCGAGCCACACTATCGCCTGTTGCGCGGGGTCGATCGCACTAAAGACCAATCCTACGTACTATACATGCTCCAACAGCACGAACTGGCGCGGTTGCAATTCCCGCTTGGCAATTTGACCAAGCCTGAAGTACGAGCATTGGCCCAGGAACGTACGTTGGCAACCGCCTATCGCCCGGAGAGCCAGGATATTTGCTTTATCCCGGACAATGACTATCGCCGCTTTCTGCGCGAAGAGGTACCACAAAGCATACGGCCTGGCCCAATTATTGACGAAGAGGGACGTGTGCTGGGTCAGCATAAAGGGCTACCGTTTTACACCGTGGGGCAACGGAAGGGTCTGGGGATCACCAGTGCCCAACCGCTCTTTGTGATTGCACTTGACACCGATCAGAACGCGCTGATTGTTGGTTCCGCTGCGGCCGCGTTGCGGGATACCTTTGTGGTTGAGCGGGTACAGTTTGTAGATGGGCAGTGGCCGGCGGCACCATTCACCTGTGAGGCGCAGGTGCGGGCGCATGCGCCACCAATGGCGGCCCAGGTTACGCCACTGGCAGACCAACGGCTCCAGATTGTGTTGAGCCAACCACAACGCGCCATCACCCCTGGTCAGGCCGCCGTATTCTATGCAAACGACCAGGTGCTGGGGGGTGGGCGCATTGCCCGCACAACAAAGAACGTACCGGAAAGGATAGTGAATCATGCATGAACTGGCACCAGCCACGGCATTGTTGCTGTTACTGGCAACAGCCTGTGCCAGCCTGGCCCATTTTCTGTGGGGCCAACGCTGGCAACAATTACTCCTGTTCTGGATCGCTGCTTTTATCGGGTGTCTCGTGGCCTATGGTCTGGGTTTGCAGTTGCCGTTGATGCTACCGATGCCGGCTGGTGTACCGGTACTGGAGGCGGTACTGGTAGCCTGGTTACTACTGGTCGTTGCCTCTCGTCTACGAGTATGATATAATCGTTCGAGCGACTGTAGAGAAAGCCTGTTATGGTCGTCTGAAGAGATGATCAGCTAGCACGTCAGGTTGGTACTGGCAAGGGAGTATCATTGTGTTCCGATGGATCGGTATAAGCATTACGATCATCTTACTCATCGCCATAGGATTTATCGTTGCGGCAGCATACTTTGCGGTGTTTCGGGAAGTCTCGCGTGATATAGCCATTGTCGTTCTGGCCGTATTACAAATGATTATGACATTGCTCTTGATCGTTTTGCTCCTGGCAGTGTTATATAGCATTAAGTCTCTCGACCGATTGGCGCGAGATACCGTGATGCCGAACATCAACGACGCAACGACGAAAGTGACCGCAGTCCTGGATCAGGCACGTGAGATCACGGTTGGAGCGCGTGAAACAACCAGCACCGTTTCAAACACTACGACGTATGTAGCGGAACAGGTTGTCTCGCCCTTTATTCGGCTCTCAGGTCTGGTTGTGGGTGTACGCACTGCTGCCCGTGTGCTGGCTCAACGGGGTACTGGAACGGATACGAAACAGACTGACCATCAATAACCAGTGTACCTAGTTTGAATTAGTACCTGTTCGCTATTGTTGTTTATTACGTACCGTGTTATGATAAAACCTACAGGCTGTCGTTCCCGGCATTGATTTTGTCGCTGGCAGGGTTTCAGGATAACGAGTGGATTATCAGCATTTCTCATATGGCGGACAGGCGGTGATCGAAGGGGTGATGATGCGCGGTCGGCAGCAAGCAACTGTTGCTGTGTATCAACCAGATGGCGGAATTGTCTATCATCATATTCCATTAGCTCAGCCCGAACGCCAATCCTGGCAACGCTGGCCGCTATTACGTGGAGTAGTGATGTTCTGGGAGGCGCTACATCTTGGCGTACAGGCGCTGAATTTTTCAGCCAGTGCATCTCAGGGAAAAGAAGAACCAGCGGCAAAAGGGGTTACCATTAGTACATTGCTTATCTCTGTCTCGGTTACAATTGGACTCTTTTTTTTGTTGCCGCTTCTATTCGCCAGTGTCTTCAGTTACCTGGGAGTATCTATGTTCCAGCGCGAAATGCTGGAAGGAATAGTACGTCTCGGCCTTATTATCACGTATATTATTGCGATTAGCCGCCTACCGGAAATTAAACGGGTGTTTGGGTATCACGGGGCAGAACATAAAACCGTCAATGCCTATGAAGCTGGTGTGGATTTAACGGTAGAGACGGTACGTCGGTTTTCACTCTTCCATCCTCGCTGTGGTACCAGTTTTCTGGTCTTGATCGTGCTGATTAGTTTTGTACTGTTTCTCTTTCTCGGTGGAATGCCCTTCTGGCTCAGGGGTCTATCACGAATTGTTTGTGTACCGCTGGTTGCAGCCCTGGCATATGAGGTCTTGCGGCTTTCAGCTCGACATTACCATCGGCCATGGGTACGCATAGTAGTTATGCCGTCATTGTTATTTCAACAGTTAACGACACGTGAGCCGGATGACCAGATGATCGCTATCGCCATCGCTGCACTTTTGCCTGTCCTTGCAGCCGATGGTGTGCCGATACGCGAAACTTTAGCAACCGATGAGCAGATACTGGCAACTTCAGTCTGATGTTACGTAGTATGGACTGGTAGCGCCCTGGAGGCATGATAATGGCGCTGGTGGGAAATATCCGAGATTTTGGGCTTTCCGATTTCTTGTACCTCGTTGATCGGGGGTACAAAACCGGGTGTTTACATTTAAGTCGGGGTGATGAGCAGGCAATCCTCTTTTTTGAAAAGGGGAAGCTGATCTATGCAGCACGACGCGAAGGCGAGCAGTTGGGGGAGATGCTGATCCGTCAGGGGAAGCTAACGCCAGAGCAACTGGAACAAGCCAGACAGGTACAGAACGGAAATACGAATGGCATGACGTTGACGCAGATCATTCTGAGTGAGAATATGATGTCGCAGGAGGATTTGCAGCAAACATTGCAGACCCATACCGAGGAGTCGGTGTATGGTTTGTTTGGTTGGCCCGATGGGGAGTTTCGCTTTGAGCAAGGTCAAAAACCAGATTTGAATGAGCCGGTTATGCCGATACCTCTTCCTGTTGAGAACTTGATTATGGAAGGCGTGCGTCGCATTGATGAGTGGGGGCGCATTAAGGATCGTATTCCGAGTACGGATATGATCGTGAGGTTTCTGGATCAACCTGGAGCGAAAGCGAAAGGGGTCAAGCTCTCACCGGAGGAATGGCGGGTTTTTGCTCGCATTAATGGCAAAGATACCCTTGCCGATATTGCCCAGAAGACCAATCTCAGTGAGTTCGATGTGTGCCGCATTGTGTATGGCTTTGTGACGGCGGGCCTGGTTGATGTCGTCAAGAAGCCCAGACCTGCGCCGCTGACCTCATCTTCGCGCGGCGCACAACCAATGGAGATGCCCAGGATCAAAAAGAGCCTGGTTTCCCGTATCATCAACCGTATCCGTGGTATGTAGAATTGTGCGCTCCAGCCAGGGCACAGCACCGTAGCGGAGGGCCGGTGTGCAGACGGTAAAAATGGTTATAAGTGGGGCAGTGAACGCCGGAAAGACCGAGTTTATCCGGTCGATTAGTGAGATCGAAGTGGTCTCAACCGAACGGCGTGCCTCTGACGACACAAAGTTGATAAAGAAGGAAACGACGGTGGCGATGGACTTCGGTCGCATTGCCGTGGCTGATGATCTGGTGCTGCATTTGTTTGGAACTCCAGGTCAGAAGCGCTTTGATTTCATGTGGGAGATTCTCTCTGAAGGGATGCTTGGCCTTGTTGTGCTGGTTGATAGCACCCGTCCAGAAACATTTCGAGAGACGAATCGCATCATTGAGTTCTTCACGTCGTATCGTGATACGGCCTATGTCATCGCAGCCAATAAGCAAGATCGGCCCAATGCCTGGTCGCCGGATGAGTTGCGACTGGCGTTACGTCAACCACCCCATGTGAAGGTACTGCCATGTGTGGCATCTGAACGTGAGAGTGTGAAAAACATATTGCTGGAGTTGCTCTACGTGATTATGCAACGCAGTGAAGATTAGGCTGGTCTCTGGTGCTGTTGTGACGTTGAGTGCAACGCAAACGGTGACAGGAGGACAACCCTGTCACCGTTTGTGTTTCTGTTGACGGTGCGTCAGGCTCTACGTAACCTTCCAGGGGGGCGTTAGGGGGATTGCCAGGCGTTTGTTTTCAGCTCGTTGTGGCGGCAAAGCCACCACAACTACGAGCCAAAAAAAGGGGAGCGCGGAGGCCTACCGCACCCACCCCCCCACTGGCAAACGTTGCCTAGCATAGTTACGGCTCTATTGCAGATTCATCCGCATCGCCGTTCGGCTCTGGGACTACCAGCAGTGAAGCGTTACCATCCCGCAAACACCCACCTGGCGTTATCAAACCAGAGGGTGTGTTCGGCGTCCCCCGCCAGACTGGTCAGTTGAATAAAGCCGCTCTTGTCGTCTGCAAACGGAAATCGGCCGAGCAATACCCAGTCTGTCTGTTGCGCCTGGTTGATGATGACCTCCTGGGCACCTTCACGGTGCTGCACCAGATACCGGGCTGCGGTGGTAATCGGGTGGGAGGACTCACAACGTGGAACATGGACATAGACATCGTACATGCCCGCCACTGGTAGCGTTGGTTGCCAGCGTACACTATGCGTGCTGGCATCTGGATTCGTTGTCGTCAGTGTCCAGAAGGCATGCCCACCCGCGCCACACCCCGGTGGACTGTGATACCAGATATTGCGACTGATCTGAAAGTCAGGACTGTCGGTATCGATCTCAATATCCGCAACTTCGGGTGGTGGTGGCGGTTCTGCCAGGGGGTCGCGCCCTTCCCATAAAAAGGTCACTTCGACCTCGGCCTGATCGCCCACGATCCCCAGGTCATCCCACCAGATACCGTCGCCTACATCCATGGCGGTGGGAAAGCGTACATAGCCCTTTTCGGCATAGCCCCCATTATGCCGATCAAAATAGGCGGCATGATCCTGTGGCCAGCCGCGCCGCAGTTCAGGAAAGCGCTCACGTTGCACCGACCAGTAATCATCACGTGTGTTCCAGGGGCCAACGTCCCATACTGGCGCCACCACACTACGGCCTTTGTAGGTAATCCGCACCTGATATTCGTGGCCACCACGACTGGAGAGCGAACGCCACGAGGGAAGCGCCACAAACCGATCACGCGGGCGAATGATGTGCCCATTGGCCGTGCGACCACCGATCATGCCCAGGCGGGTGGCCCGAATGCGATACGTGGGGGCGACATCGTTGGACAGGGCTTGAAACTGGGCCGGGCCAGCCACTGGCTGTACCTGCACCGCATGCAACTGTGGCCTGGCTGCATGGGTACCGAGCAATCTGGCTCGATACTGGGTCTGGTGGACACCGCCTGGAAAATGAATGATCATACCACTGGCAAGATCGGTTTCCCAGGCCGACCAGGTTTGACCATCGACACTGGTACGAAGATCGATCTCCACGGCGCTTCCCAGCGGCACCGTTGCGGCATAGGTGAGTCTGACAGCAAAGATGGGCGTAGAGAAAACCTGTGGTGTAGCCAGGTAGAAACCATAATGCTGATACGAACGAGCTACGGCGCGAGGTGGAGTAAAACTGTCCTGCAGTTGCAGGGTACCATCCGCCAGGATCTGCACGCCGTTGTGCAAGATCTGGTTAGCGGAAGCAGCAGATGCCATCATGGGCGCTGATGAGGCAGCGTAGTTTGTGTACACCACGGCCAATACCGTCAGCATAAACGATACCAGCCAGGGTTGACGCAAAACGACACGCATAGTCGTGACCTCCTTGTTCTACAAACAGGGTAGAAAATAGTACATCAGGGTAACGCGGGGCTATTATATCACAACCTGAGAAAAATATGAAATTTACGTGAAACAGTACGTGTTCACCCTTCTCCTGGGAGCGAGGGCATTTTGCCCTCGCTCCCCTATGGAGTGCGCCCCGCTCTCACGCCCAGGGGTGCGTGGTACCCCAAGTGTGAACAGGTACGTGAAACATGGTTCTCAAAAAACATAGAGTTGGTACCGAGTGGTGAGGAATGGTGGTAGCCAGAGGTGCAAGTCAAATAGTCAAGCAGATGCCTGAGCGTGGAAAGACGTTCCTGCAAACCCTGATGCATACCTTGATGGCCTGAAGTTTGCAGAAACGCACGGAACTCTATAAATATGGAGTGCTAGGCTTTTTGTTTGGGATTGACCTTTTCTGGCTCACGGGCTTTTTCCGGCTCGTGCGGTTTCTCTGGCTGGTCATCATTTTTGGAAGCGGTTGGCATCCAGGCACGCATCCATTCGGATTGCGCTTTCAATGTTTCTTCGAGCGTCGATCCCCAGAAATCAAGAACTTTCTGGGCTTCTTCCTGCCGTTTCTCACCGATCATTGATTGCAGGCGTCGGCTGGTACGCTCTGACTCTTCCAGGCGTGTGCGTAATAATTCATAGCGTTCCAATAATTCCAGGTAGCGATGGCGCGGCACAACACCCATCATCCGCCACCACTCTTCCATCCATTCGTTAAAGGCATCAGGTTGTAGCGGCCCCATGCCGGGTGGCATAAACCGCATCATCATGCGCAAGGTCTCTTCAGATGCGGTTGTTGAGCCGCTGAGCGCTTTGATTATGTGCTGCGCATCGGAACTCCCGCGCATTGCCTCCGACATCAGGTTAAACCAGGCCTCTAACATTTTAGGTGTTAAGGTTATCATCTCTCACTTCCTTATCTCTATTTTCCTGCGAAAGGCTATGTGCAACAGCCGGAACAATAACTACGAGTAGACGGTGCAGCAGCGCATAATCTACGCAGAAAACAGCGAATCATAAGCCGGCAGAGCGATCATGACCGACAAAAAACGCAACGAAGTGCCTCAACCTGGCGAGGAATGAGACACTTCGTCGTGCAAACATTATCTATAAGAATACTGGTGGATCAAGCTGATTCCAGACATCAGTGCCAATGTATCGGCTTGCAAGCTGTGCTGGTGAACACGGACTGTCTACCCGGTATCTTTTAACGGTCAGGCGCTTGATACGGTTCTATGCTGCTGAGCGCATTCCTACCGTCTATTTCCCACGTTCCTTGATCCAGTTTGCAATAGTCGGTGCAAGATCACGCTGAGCGCGACCACTGACGTACATCCCAATATGCCCGACCGGGAAGCCAACGGCAGTGTAATCCTGGCTACCCACATATTGCTCCAGCGCCTTTGACGAAGGCGGCGGTACCAGGTGATCTTTCTCGGCATAAATATTCAAGACCGGCATGGTAATATTACGCAAATTCACTTGCTGATTTCCCAGAGTAATTTCACCTTTAATCAGCTTATTCTGCTGGAAGAAATCACGCAGGAATTGCGCATAGGCCTCACCTGCCTGATCCGGGCTATCGAAGATCCACTCCTCCATGCGCAAGAAGCCCAGAAGTTTATCCTTATCTTCCATCATATCGAGAACGTCGGCATACTTCTGGAAGTTCAACTGAAATGGTTGCAACATTAAAAAGCCAAAGTTCATAAAGTCACCCGGAACATTGCCCAGTGCCTTGATCATCAAGTCGGGATTCATGTTGGTACCCCAGGTGTTTAACAAACCCTGCTGCGCCCCCTCTTCGCGTGCATGGAAATCGACTGGTGTCACCATGGTGATCAGATTCTGGATTTTCTCCGGATGCAGGGCCGCGTAGCACAGGCTCAATGCTCCGCCCTGGCAGATACCGAGCAGGTTGATCTTGTCTAACTGATGCCGTTCACGCACCACATCAACACAGTTGTCAATATACCCGTTCACATAATCATCAAGGGTGAGCCAGCGATCAGCCCGACTGGGGTAGCCCCAGTCAATCAGATACACATCAATCCCTAGTTTGAGCAGGTTGCGTACTAGTGAGCGATCTTCCTGGAGATCAGCGACTGCCGGGCGATTAACCAGGGCATAGGAGATGAGTACGGGTATCGGGAACAACTGCTCAACCACGGGCGTGTACCGATATAAAATGAGCTTATCCTCACGATATACTTCTTCTTTGGGAGCAGTACCGACCTGAACATCATCATGTTTGAGGGTACTCAGCGTTTTAATCCCCTGCACAACCTTCCGATTCATTTCAGTAATTTCGTGGATTGCCTCATCAGGGGTGATTTGTAACGGAAAAGATGTCATAAATTATCTCCTCATAGAACAAAGCTTGTGCGGTCGTCCATTACCACATGGTTCTGGCTTTCAACACAAACGTTTTACACTGTCACAGGCTAAAAAGACCTGGGCCTCAAGCGACCGCATAACTTGTGTCATATGCCAACTACTCATTGCAGCGCAATGATATAGTTATAGTTGGTTTGATTTCTAAGGCATCCGTGGCAACGTGACGCAAGCATCCAATAGGAACGTCTCGTGTATGCAAGGTCATCGGGTGTGTCACAGATTTCAAGAAAGCACTCTATGCATGTTCTCGATCACCAGGATATGGTCGCCGCAGTCGATATTATGAAGATGCCTAGAAGCAGACGGAAATATGAACAGGGAGCGGATGCAGCAGTTGTTGGGCCGCCACATCCACCTCAAACTGACGCTCAATGCCGAGCGTTCTTCATCGCACCACCATCAGATCGAACTGCTATGCAGCGGCAAAGCTGTACGGTTATTCCGCAGTAGCATGGGCCTTCCCATTGCCACTCGCTTCCTTCACTTCTTGTAAAGCCTGTTTCAATCCGTTAATTTCCTGGCGCAAATCTGCAACCGACGTCCCGCTATTGTCGGCAAGTGTGGTACCTTTGAGCGCTTTTTTCAGCGCCTTGACCTCTTTCCGCAGTTCATAAATATTGCGGTGCGCCTCATCCACTTCACTGCGGGTTGGAACATAGCCTGTCTTCAGCACCAGTTCAACGACCTCCTGCTCGCGCAGGCGATAGTTCATTGCGGCATCGAACAATCGACCTTGAATATTCACATAGTGTTCCGAGCGGAACACCTTCTCCAGAGACGCATCTGCCGTTTCTGTCCAGAGGCGCATCAAGTCCCGCACGGTCTTAATCGGCGTGCCCTGTTCACTGCGCTTCACCAGATCACGCATCACCTGCTCAAAGATGTCGCCCCAGGCTGATGCGAGGACAATTTGATATTCTGTACTGGCACGGCGAAAATCGGTCCACGCATCAAAGGCTTTGAGTACTTTCTCATTGATTTCGCGGGTAAAGCCAAAACTCGGACTCTGCACCAGACTGCCAAAGGTGCGTTCATAGGCATCCCAATAGAGATTGGTCAATTGCACCAGTTCTGAACTGTCACCACCAGTCAGCGCCTCACCTAGATACCAGGGCGAACGCCGTAACGATGTCAGCCAGGGTTGGGTCAGTACCTGTAGCTCTTGCAGATAGACCTTCCAAAGCTCGCCCAGATCCTGGGAAGAACGCAATAAACCGGCAGCGTCAGGTACCAGTTGATTACGTAGGCGATCGACATAGCTATTTAAAACCGCCTGCCAGTCGCCACCTTTCTCAATATTCGGCAGCATTGCCTTCCAGGCATCGGATGTCAATTCAAGAACGCGCATCATGGTTGACTGGCTGGCGAGCAACTGACGGGATACATTTTTGGAAATTGGCTCAGCATCAACCGTCCACATCTCAACACCCTGTGTCGCCAGTTTACGCCACTCATCAAGGAGACTGGTATAGGTGGTCAAGGGGGCTGGAGCAGTCCGTATTAAATCGTACCAACTCTCCCACATTTTCTTCTGGGTCTCTCCCCATATACTGGTCAGGGTATCGACCTGTTCATTCCAACTCATAATATTGTTTACCTCCAGCCTTCACGGATGCATAGGCGTAGATCTACACAGATCTACTATTATTTGTTCATTTGTCCGGCAGACTGGGCGATACTTGTCCAACGACGGATCCACTCCGCCTGGGCGTTCAGCGCCTTCTGGGTTGATTCCTGCCAGACCTGCATCATGTTCTGGGCACTTTCTTTGTCCCAGGTAGTCGCCAGTTTCGAGACGTCAAAATTGCGCACCATTTCAAACCAGCCTTCCCAGAGGCGCTGCTGTGCTTCTGTCCACTGTTTCATAATTTCCTGACCTTGACGTGCCAGTTCAGTCATTTCTTTGGAAGCATTGGGGTTGGAAGTAAAACTGTCAACCCACAGGCGTGCCCATTGGGACTGTGCCTCCAGGGTACGCTTCACGGTCTCTTCCCAGGCACTGGTTGCCCTGGCCCACATCTCGGTTGATTGTGGTCCACCGAGGTTTTGTACCGCTTCCATCCATGTATCGCGCATTCTCTTCTGGGCTTCCGTCCATGTGTGCATCATCTCTTCGGCTTGTTTCGTCCAGTCGCTCATCGTGTATCTCCTCCTTGAGTGCTTATGCTTATCCAGCAGACAGGAAACACAATCAGTCATGCTAAGCGAGAAACCAGGTATTGACAAGCGCAGTTGTGGTGCAGGCTGTGTGGACTGTGCGACCTGATGTGCGGTGTGCCCGACTACAGGCGCACGGTCTTCCAGTCAATCCATTCAGCCATCACCAGTAACGGCCCTTGCCAGATTCCGGGTCTAACACAAAAAAACTATGCGGTTCTACCTAACCAGAGGAAAACCACTACAAATCATAAACCCAATACTGCACTTCGTCAACTTTTGCCAACCGTGTACCTGTTCACATCTGGGGGGAAGCGCTGTCGTCAGCGTTCATGGTGCGCCAGGGCGCGTGGGCGGGACGCCTGGGCGGGAGGGTGTCTCGCCCTCCGCGCCTGGGCGCGCTTGCGTCTCGCTCGCGTTATCGAGGGCAAGATGCCCGCGCTCCCAGCCCGCACTCCCTGGTGTACCTGGGCGCACGGGCGTCCCGCCTGGGAGGGAGGTCGTCCCGCCCTCCACGCCTGGGAGGGAGTTGGTCATCAACTGGACACACTCACCGATGATCCGTCCCGCCCTCCACGCCTGGGAGGGAGGGCGTCTCGCCCTCCGCGCCTGGGAGGGAGGGCGTCTCGCCCGCGTGGTGCGCCGTCGAGGGCAAGATGCCCCTGGGAGCGAGGGCGTCTCGCCCTCCGCGCCTGGGCGCGCTTGCGTCTCGCCCGCGTGGTGCGCCTGGGCGCACGGGCGGGCATGTTCCCTTGAGCGTGAACAGTTACGCCTATCTCATCTTCTTGTATAATACCTGGGGATAATTCTTGATGACAGAGCATGGCATGACCAATCAGCTTCTTTTTCCGTCCGGGTTTCTGTGGGGTGCGGCGACGGCAGCCTATCAAATTGAGGGGGCCTGGAATGAGGATGGCAAAGGCGAGAGTATCTGGGATCGCTTTGCGCATACCCCTGGGAAGGTCTGGCGGGGTGATACGGGCGATGTGGCCTGCGATCACTATCATCGCTGGGCCGAGGATGTAGCTGAAATGGCGGCGCTGGGGCTGAAGGCCTACCGCTTTAGCTTTTCCTGGCCGCGTATTTTTCCGACCGGCAGCGGGCAACCGGAGCAGCGCGGGGTAGATTTTTATCGGCGGCTCATTGATGCACTCCAGGAACATGGGATCGTGCCGGTGGCGACGTTGTATCACTGGGATCTGCCCCAGGCGTTGCAAGATCGGGGGGGATGGGTGAAGCGTGACACCGCGCAGCGCTTTGCAGAGTATGCGGCGTATATGTTTCGCCAGTTTGGGGCCGAGGTACCACTCTGGGCCACGTTCAATGAGCCGTTTTGCTCGGCCTATTTTGGCTATGGCAATGGGACGCATGCACCTGGTATTCGTCGGCCATGGCATGTGTTGACCGTGATCCACCATCTCCTGCTGGCGCATGGATGGGCGGTTAATGCGTTCCGCGCGACCATGACTTCCCATAGCGCTGTTCAGCCGGCGCCAGCGATTGGAATTGTCCTGGCGATCTGGCCGCACCATCCGGCATCGCAGAACGTGCGCGATATACGGGCCAATCAACGCGTTGATGGGGCGATGAATCGTATGTTTCTGGAGCCACTCTTTCGACAACGGTATCCCGAAGATATGCTGCGCCACTTTGGGCGACGGCTTATCTTTCCGCGCATCCGTAGTGGCGATCTGGATGTGATTGCGTGCCCAATTGATTTTCTCGGCGTCAACACCTATACCCGGATGGTCAATGCCGCCGATCCTTTCGATCTGTTTCTCGGCGCACGTCAGGTGGCACAACCGGGTGCCCACACGCAAATGGGTTGGGAAGTCTATCCATTATCGATCTATGAGGCGCTGCAGATGGCTCACTCTTATACAAATATACCGCTCTATGTCACCGAGAACGGCGCGGCGTTTGAGGATGTTGTGGCTCCCGATGGCCGTGTCTCCGATCTGGAACGGATTGCTTACTTGCGGGATCATCTGGCCGAAGTGCATCGCGCCATTCGTGATGGCCTGGACGTGCGCGGTTATTTCGCCTGGTCATTGATGGATAACTTTGAGTGGAATCATGGCTATAGCAAGCGGTTTGGCCTGTTATATACAGATTATTCGACGCTCAAACGCATCTCGAAACAGAGTGCCTACTGGTATCGCGACGTTATTGCCCGTAATGGGATTGAACCTTCGTGATGGATATGCTTACCTATGGCCTCTATTGAGGTTCCGGCCCAGCTATTTCTGCCCTTGCGCCACTATCCGTGTGGGTTTGCTCTGCGTCTCAGTCGCGGCCTGACCGCTACGTATATGAACAGCAGCAGGTGTTGCTGCTCTGGCACGATCCAGCGGTGATCTATGGTGCATGGACACTATATCGCAAGTGACGGCGGGGCATCGTGGAGCTGCCGCTAACCAGCATTCGGGCTTTGCAGCTACCGGCACGTCTGTACCTGTTGCATATGGTGCTGCTAACATTCGGGTTGGCGGTGAACGCGCTCCTGTTCAATCTGGCGATTCCCGCGCTGGGCTACAGTTTGCGGTTGCTAGGTTTGCTGAACAGTGTGCCGACGTTGGTAGCAGCGCTGACGACGCTGCCGTTGTGGTGGTTGGTGACACGGGCAATCACGCTGCGCACAGCGCTGTTGTGCAGTGCAGTACTACAGGCGGCGGCTATCCTGACGGTGGTGGTTGCGCCGCCACCAGTATATCTGTTACTGGGGCTGTCACTGACCGGCCCGGCGGGGGTGCTGTTCCAGGTCAGTGCTGCGCCGTTTATGATGCGGCACAGCAGTGCTGCCGAGCGCGATATGCTCTTTAGTCTCAGCGCTGGATTGAATATTGCTTTTGCCGGCCTGGGCAGTCTGATTGGCGGTACATTACCGGGCTTGCTGGCGCGGTTACTCGCTGTACCACCGCAGAGCGGCATGGACTACCGGGCGACGTTCTTGCTGGCTAGTCTGTGTGTGCTGGCTTCGAGCATTCCCTTGCTCTTTATTCGGCCTGTATCGCCTCCGCCGCCATCCGCCGCCCGTCCGCCAGCGCCGACTACCGGCCGATTTGAGCGCTTCAGGTCTTCGGTGATCGGGCCGCGCCTGCGGGCGAGCGTTCGGCACCCGCTCCGGGCGATTCCTGAACCGTGGCAGAGCATGCTGCGGCGTCCGTGGAGCGTACTGCGTTTTATGGTGACGCCATTGCTGATCTCGTGTGGGGCGGCCTTGCTGATCCCGTATCTCAATCTCTACTTTCGGCAACGGTTTGCGCCGCCAGACGAGGTGCTGGGGAGCATCTTTGCGGCTGTGCATATCAGCACAGGGCTGGCCACGCTGGCGGCACCCTGGCTAGCACGGCGTCTGGGCAAGATGGGCAGCGTGGCCCTGACGCAGGCACTGGCGGTGCCGTGCCTGCTGGCGCTAGGCCTGACACCGCTGTTGAGCGTGGCGGTGGCGCTGGCGCTGGTGCGTGGTACGCTGATGAATATGGCGTTCCCGCTCTACGATGCGTATGCGATGGAACAGAGCGCCGAGGCGGAGCGCCCGACGGTGATTGGCCTGATTAACGGGGCGTTCAGCCTGGGCTATATCTTCGGGCCGTATGTGAGCGTGCGCGTGCAGGAGCAGGCGGGTTTTATGCCGCTGTTCTTTGTGACGGCCGGTTTCTATACTCTGGCGGCTGTGCTAAACTATGTATTGTTTGTCCGCAATGAACAGTGGCCTGAGCGTTCAAGCGTAGCGTCTTGAGGTTGCAGGGTACCATGGGTACAGGCCACAGGTTGAGCAACCAGGAACGCTCGGTACAAGCACAGCGGTGCCGTGCCCTATGTCCCTCTATGGCTCATGTGCAACACCTGACCGCTATCAAGCGTCTAATAAGAAGAATGGAACGGAACTGCTTATTTTTGTGTAGAGAAGAACATCGTAGAGCAATCCTAAAATCAGTGTGAAGAACGAGAGTCCCAGCTTTAGCCGGGGTCTCGCTCTATCCAGTCTCACGCCAGGGATTCGATGTACCATTGGTAGGGGCTTCCTCTATGTACTCTGGTTATTGGCTCATGGTAAGGAGTATGTATCGTGATTTTCTGTCATCAATGTGGCGCTGAAAATCCTGACTCGGCGCGCTTTTGCGATCAATGCGGGGCTGCGCTGATTCCCGTGACCGGTCATGCAGCTCCGTCGCCCGCGCCAGTCCTACCGGCGATGGAGGCGACGATGATAACGACTCCGGCGGCTACCGGGGGGACGACCTGTCCACAGTGTGGCATGCCGGTTATGCCCGGTGAGGCGTTTTGCGATCACTGTGGGGCACCACTGTTGCCGCCGGGGGGAACGGTAGCCAGTAGTCCCGCACCCGCTGCGCCGCCGTTCAGTGGCGTGCCACCGCAGCCAACCTACCCGGCTCCGCAGCCGGTTGGGATATTTGGGCCGCCACCTCCGGCAGCGCCAGTACCGCCAACGCCAGCAGCACCGGTGTCACCAGTACCAGCAGCGGTACCGGCGGCCCCCCCGGTACGGCCAACACCACCAGCGCCAGCACCCGCTGCCATGCATACCTCGCTGGCAGCGCTCCGGCTTGTGTTGCAGCCCGACGGTCAGATTTTGCCGCTACCGGCGGCGACACAGGCGCTTATCGGGCGGGCCGATCCGGTCAGTAACTTCTATCCTGAGATCGATCTGACGCCCTATGGTGCGCTGGAGCAGGGCGTTGGACGGCGGCATATGCAACTGATGATCCAGCATGGACAGATCGTGGCCGAAGATCTAGACAGCACCAACGGCTCGTTTGTAAATGGGCAGAAGCTAGCCCCCCATACACCACAGCCGCTCCGCGAAGGAGACGAGTTGCGCCTCGGGCGGTTGGTGTTGAAGGTGCAGAGGTAGGCGGGGGCGTGAGGCGCGGCGCATCCTGTAGCGCGTCCCTCCGGGGCGCGGCTGGTGGGCGACGTGCGATGTGTGACGTACCGACGAAGACGCTGGTGCTGACGGCATTCCTTGGACTCGCTGACTCGCTGACCCGGTTGGCAGGTGAGCGTTGCGGACGGCCGCCTGAAACGCTGAGGTGGCGTCGCGTGAAAACGTTGTACCTCCATTTGCGCCTGTGCGTTGGCACGTTGGCACGTTCTAACATTGGCACGTTCTAACGTTGGCACGTTCTAACGCAAAGACTCCCCTGGCTTGCTCGGCGGTCAATTCTTCCTGCTGCCAACGGCGCAGCAGATCCAGCGGTGTGTACGCACTCATGGTTACTTCCCTCCAGTAGGGAGCGTTCGAGCGTTCGAGCGGTGAAGCGTTCGAGCGGGGGCAACGAATAACCGCATAGGCGATGCCCACGCTCTGCTCGCGCCGCGCCCCATCCATGTCATGCTGACGCAGGAAGCATCTCATTGCACCACATTACCCCAATGAAACCCTATGTCATGCTGACGAAGGAAGCATCTCACTGCATCTGCCATGCTTCCCCATGTCACACTGACACCCGAAGCATCACGCTGCAACGCATTGCAAATGCCGTGCGATGGTTCGCATGCGCTCACCATGACATGGCGGGGCAATGGGGGGCGCTGGGGCGCGGCGTGGCACGGCCCCAATGAAATCCCATGTCATGCTGACGAAGGAAGCATCTCGCTGCATCTGCCATGCTTCCCCGTGTCACACTGACACCCGAAGCAGCGCACGGCAATGTGCTGCCGATGCCATGAGATGGTTCGACTGCGCTCACCATGACATGGCGGGGCAATGGGGGGCGCTGGGGCAATGGGGCGATGCCCACGCTCTGCTCGCACCGCGCCCCATCCATGTCATGCTGACGCAGGAAGCATCTCGCTGCACCGCACTGCAAATGCAATGAGATGGTTCGCGTTCGCTCACCATGACATGGCGGGGCAATGGGGGGCGATGGGGCGCTGCACCGCACTGCCCCAATGAAACCCCATGTCATGCTGACGCAGGAAGCATCTCGCGGCAGCGCACTGCGGATTCAGTGAGATGGTTCGACTGCGCTCACCATGACATGGCGGGGGCAGGGCGGGGTGATGGGGCGCGACGTAGCACTGCCCCAATGAAACCCCATGTCATGCTGACGCCGGAAGCATCTCACTGCATCTGCCATGCTTCCCCATGTCACACTGACACCCGAAGCATCACGCTGCACTGCACTGCCCCAATGAAATCCCATGTCATGTTGACGCAGGAAGCATCTCGCTGCACCACGCTGCGGATTCAGTGAGATGGTTTGACTGCGCTCACCATGCCAGCGGCGGCGACAGGGCAACCACGGGGGGTTGCCCCCGCAGCACCACCTGGAATCTCTGGCACGCTGGCTATCTTACCCTGTTTGATAGCGCAAATCTCAGAGATAGAACACGGTGGCTCTCTCAATCCGGACTGGCGGTGTTGCGTGCGGTTTTCATGGATGAGTGAGACCTGTATTATGCAGGAACTGACCATGGTGTTACAGTATGGGAAAAACCATATTGAAACCACAGATATTTATTTTCTGTAAAAACCAGAATACATGGTTGACAATCGCTTCCCCACATGCTAAACTCCGTAAGGATAAGAAAAAAGATACCTGATTGAAGCCATTGTCTACAGCCAGAAATAATGCTATAGCTTGCCATGACCCGGCAAAGATATTATCGGGTATTAATTCCTACCTGAAATATGTGTTTTCCAATTATATGGACGTAGAGTATTCATAGCATGGAATGCTCCGCGTACCGTGTATATATAGTACTATTCAATCTTACCATGGAGGAAGACCAGAATGTGCGTTGGATCACGCCCCAGATGGACTCTATTCGGTATCGTCCTGCTCTTCGGTATACTCCTGCCAACCGCAGCAACGCCTGTTCTCACCCAGGCGCAACCAGGAGAACGCTGTTTCGCGGAAACGGGACTCTGCATATCCGGGCGACTGCTCCAGTACTGGGAGCAGAACGGTGGACTGCCCGTGTTTGGCCTGCCGATCACCCCACAGCGCGAAGAGACAATTGGTGACTGGACCGGGCAGATGCAGTGGTTTGAGCGCAACCGGCTCGAGCTGCACCCCGAAAATGCCCCGCCATACGATGTGCTGCTCGGCCGGCTCGGTGCCGAGTTCGTCGCGAAGAGTGGTGGCCCGCCGCCCCGCCAGGAGCCGCGTGAGATCTGCCAATATTTCGACCAGACCGGTTTTAATGTGTGTGGCAATTTCCTGGCATCCTGGAGCGCTAACGGACTGGATCTGGGCGATCCCGGTGTTTCAACTGCCGAGAGCCTGGCGCTATTCGGGTTGCCACTGACGGGTGAGTTTGAAGCAACGTTGGAGGATGGCACGACCCACGTCGTGCAGTGGTTCGAGCGGGCACGCTTCGAATTGCATCCTGAGAATGACCCACCCTACAATGTGTTGCTTACGCGCCTGGGAGTGACAGAAGTGGGTGAGCCGCAAGCGCAACCGGGAACACCGACGGAGCCTGCAGGAGGAAACAACCGTATTGTCTACACGGCAAGCACTGAAGTTGGCATACTGGGCGATATTTATACCATCAATCCCGATGGCAGTGGACTGACCCAACTGACGAACACCGGTGATAATGCATTTCCAGTATGGTCACCTGACAAAAGCCGTATTGCTTTCGCTCGCGGTGGTTTCCGGGGACAAAACAATATCCTCAATATGGATATCTATGTGATGAATGCCGATGGTTCGGGACAGACCCAAATCACTAGCAGCACCGGCAACGATTATATGCCTGCCTGGTCGCCGAATGGCAGCCAGATTGCGTTTGTTCGTGATGACTTTAGGGATACAGGCAATATTCTTGTTATCAACGCAGATGGCAGTGGGGAAGTAGGTCTGACCAATACCCCTGGCAATGACACGCATCCGACCTGGACTCCCGATGGACGAATCATTTTTGCATCGGATCGCAACCCGCCAGTAGAGCGCGTCACTATTTTTGTGAGTGATCTGTTTGTCATGAACAGCGATGGTTCTAACGTAACGCCTTTGATCACCGAACCCGCCAATGCATTCGGCCCGGACGTGTCGCCCGATGGTACGCGGCTGACATTCTACTCTTTAGGCAATGATCCCGGCAGTGGTAGCGTGTCCGTCGCTAACATTGACGGTAGCAACCTGACAAGATTGATACGAGGCGGGAGTCCTGCCTGGTCTCCGGATGGTGCGCAGATTGTCTTTGATCAACTCGATTTCGATCCTGCGAGTGATGACAGGTTCTACTCAACCCTCTACACGATGAATGCGGACGGGAGCGGTGTCAGAGAATTGGCCAGCGGAAGAAACGCAGACTGGTAGCGTATTTCTGCATACATTGTGTTTCTCTCCCGTGCCGCTGGTACATCATCCGCAGTGGCACGGGTGGCATCCGGTTTGGAGAGAAAAACCGCAGTTCCTTGTGGTCAAAGCCATGAAGAAGGAACCAGCAGTATCTTAAAAGCTGTCCCCGTGTCC
>CALANA010000231.1 GCA_937925925.1 uncultured Chloroflexales bacterium
CATATCGGACGTGGACAGGGGCTAGCGAATGCCGATGTTGATGCTCTGGAAATCAGTATGATGGTAGACTAGTACACTGCGGCGCAAATAGCTCTAGTACACGATGACGGAAATAGCTCCAGGATTTTGTCATGCTGAGCGCAGCGCAGCATCGTGCGCAGCGCAGCATCGTGCGCCGCGCAGCATCGTGCGCAGCGCGTTGTCATGCTGAGCGCCGCGAAGCATCGTGCGCCGCGTGTGGTCATGCTGAACGGAGCGCAGCATCGTGCGCAGCGCGTTGTCATGCTGAGCGCAGCGAAGCATCTTGCGGAGCGAAGCATCTTCGCCGCGCAGCATCGTGCGCAGCGCGTTGTCATGCTGAGCGGAGCGAAGCATCTTGCGCAGCGCAGCATCGTGCGCAGCGCAGCATCGTGCGCAGCGAAGCATCTTCCTTCTGATGGGATCACGATCCTTCGCGCCGCTCAGGATGCCAGACGCTCCGGCTACGCCTCCGCTCAGGATGACATACGACGTATGGAGGTATTTCGGCCCTCTTGTACTAGTACTCTAACGAGACTTCCTCTGGAAAGAGATGTCGAGGGGGCGTAAGGGTGTTGCATGCAATGCCCCTATGCCGGAATCCTCTGTCTGGTGCGGTGCGGCGAAGCCGCGCCGCACCAGACCAGGTCTCGTTGGAGTATTAGTTGACGAACACCAGGATACCGATTGGACTGGTTTCTGGATGATTTGAGAATATAGTGATTTGAAATCAGCGTATGCAATCCCGTGAGCAAATTGTTACATTAGGCAAAGTGCTGGCCGAGGAACAACGGCGTGGCGGCGATGATCGGGCCGTGATCGATGGTCTGGACAGCTTCATTGCCGCATGGCGCACCGAGTCCAACGGGGTGCGAGAAATACCGGCCGTGCAAGAGGCACTGGCACTGCTGGCAAACTATGCTCACCAGCCCGTTGATGTACGTCAGGCACATCTGGCGCGGGCGCTGGAGTTGCTCCGTGCGCTTTTCAAGTCGTTAGAACCAACCACTGCAACAGCGAATACGACAGTTACACCGCCCTTGCCGCTCACTCCCAGGCCGGTATCGCAACCCGATCCAGCGGACGTGATTACGTCTGATCTCCCCCTGGATCTACCCGTAGAAAAGGTACCCGGTATCAATCGCAGCGCGGCGCAGGCCTTTAAGCGGCTCAAGTTGCACACGGTTGCCGATCTGCTGTACCATTTTCCACATCGTTATGATGATTACACCTCGCAACAGTGCATTGCGAACCTGAGAGTGGGGGCCGTAGAGACCATTGTCGGCACCGTATGTGATGTGCGTACGTTTCGTACCAAAACCGGGCGTGATGGTGTGGAAATTCAGGTGGAAGATCCAAGTGGGCGCTTACGGGTGGTCTTTTTTGGCGCACGCTGGCTGGCACAGCAGTTTAAGATTGGGCGTAAGTTGGTATTAAGCGGCAAAGTTACGTCGTATCAAGGTCTCTGTCAAATGACTGGCCCTGACTGGGAACCGTATGCGGCTGATGAACTGATTCATACTGGACGCCTGGTGCCCGTTCACCCGCTGACAAAGGGATTACACGAGCGCAATGCCCGCAAAATCCTGAAACAGGTCGTTGATCAAGCTGCACCACTGGTACCGGAGTATTTACCGCCGGTGGTGCGCGAGCGGACAGGATTATTGCCACTGGGAACAGCGATTGCACAGATGCACTTCCCGGATAATCAGGAAATGCTAGCGCGGGCACGCGAGCGGCTCGGCTTCGATGAGTTTCTGTTTATTCAACTCGGTGTCATCCAACGACGGCAGCTCTGGCAGGGTGAAATGGGCTATGCCTTTACCTGGCACGCCGAGGTTCACGCCGATCTGCTCCAGCAACTCCCGTTTGCGCTCACTGGTGCCCAGCAGCGAGCGTTGACCGAGATTTTTGCTGATGTACAACGCCCGGTGCCCATGGCACGTCTGCTCCAGGGTGATGTCGGCAGTGGTAAGACCGTTGTGGCAGCGGCGGTTCTCTTGCAGGCGATTGCCAATGGCTTGCAGGGAGCGTTGATGGCACCGACTGAAATTCTGGCCGAGCAGCATTACAAAGCGCTACGACAGCTACTCAGCCGGGTGCGTGTGCCACGTGATATGCGGCGCACAGCCGACACAGATGATACTGATTGGAAAGGAACTACCGATGCCGACCATCTGGCACGCCTGGATGCGATCAAGCGCTTGCTCGGCATAGTGCCCGAAGATGATCTCGATGGTGCGGGCGTGCGGGTGGCCTTGCTCACCGGCAGTCTAGGTACCAGAGACCGGCGGCGTGTACTTGAGGCGATTGCGAACGGCGATGTTGACCTGGTGATCGGTACCCATGCCCTGATTACCGAGAGTGTCCAGTATCACAGCCTGGGTCTGGTGTGCATTGACGAGCAGCATCGTTTTGGAGTTGAGCAACGTCAACGCTTAAAACAAAAAGGCTTTAACCCGCATATGCTGGTGATGACCGCTACACCCATACCGCGCACACTCACATTGACCCTGTATGGCGATCTGGATGTCTCGGTACTCGACGAACGGCCCCCCGGTCGCCAGGAAATCAAAACGCGCTGGATCACCCGTGCCGAGCGTGACAAAGCCTATCGGCATGTACGGCGCGAAATTGAGAAAGGTCGCCAGGCATTTGTGATCTGCCCGTTAGTAGAAGAGAGCGAAAAAATTGATCTGCCATCAGCGGAGGAGATGCATACCTATCTGCAACACGAGGTCTTTCCTGATCTCCGCATCGGGTTGATACACGGACGCTTATTGCCGCGTGAAAAAGATCTGGTGATGTGTGCCTTCCGTGATCATGAATTTGACATTCTGGTGGCAACTGCTGTGGTTGAGGTAGGAATTGACGTACCAAACGCAACGACGATAATTATCGATGGTGCCGAGCGGTTTGGGTTGGCCCAGTTGCACCAGTTTCGTGGGCGAGTTGGACGTGGGAGCCACCAGAGCTACTGCATTCTGATTAGCGACCTCGATAACGAAGTGACACAACAACGGTTAGAAGCCATGGAACTGACCCACGACGGCTTTAAACTGGCTGAAATCGACCTGGAACTGCGTGGCCCTGGCGAGTTTCTGGGCAAACGGCAGAGCGGCACACCTGACCTGAAGGTCGCACGGTTGACCGACACAGGCCTGCTCCATCGTGCGCAACTGGAAGCGCACAAGATCCTGGAAGATGATCCGCAACTGGCACGACCAGAGCATGCGCTCCTGCGCGCCCGAGTCCGTGAATTCTGGGAGCAGGCAGAGGGGGCGAGTTAGGATATGGCACGTGGATAGGCTCTGGCTCGGTTATAGTGGACTCAATGTTCCCTATGGCGAAGTAGTTGCCATACTCTTTTATCGCTCGGCGCTCGACCCCCAGATTGTGCGCACTTATGGTAGTGTGCCAATTGGTGTATGCTCGGTGGTTGTGACCGCTTGCGGCCAATATTTGCCAGCACGCTGGCATACGGAACAGTTGCGGCAGCGTTGGACACGCTGGCGTCTCGGTCAGGATGAGTAAGTATCACCAACAATATCGTTCTTTATGCTACAATAGAACAGACTATGGCAAAATACGAAATCACGGCTGTCACCACCATTCAAGCCGAGCCAGACGATGTGTGGGCAGTTCTCGATAATTTTAGTGGCTGGCCTGATTGGATGCCAGAAATGCAGCATTTGCGTGTGGAGTTGCTTACACCGGGGCAACTCGAGCCGGGGTATCGCTTCCGTCTGCGCAGTAAACTGGCGTATGCCGACCTGGAAGTCACCACCTGTACCAGGCTAGAGCGCGCCACCCGGTTTCGCCTGAATCTGCCACCACTGACCGGGGCCAATCAGTGTGTGCTTACGCCGTTGGAAAAGGGCAGCTATCGCCTGGAGCGCAAGGACTGGATTAACATGCCTGGCCCGATCGCCAGATTTCTAAACGCCACCCAGCGCCAGCGATTGGAACAACTGGCTGCCAACTTTCTCTTATCACTGAAGCGCACCGTAGAACAGCGAGTAACCCATGCTCAATCGGGAACAACAGAGTAAAACCTTGCAACGTCTGGCGGCGATCATCAGGCAGAGCGGAATGCATGTGCCGGTTGGAATTGCTCTGGATATAGTACAACCCTTTGATGTCCTGAGTAGCCATGTGGCCCTCTTTTGTAAGCCATTTACGATGGGTAGTAGTTTTGAGCGCTATGTGCTGGTTTTGGCAGATGAGGCAAGTTGGGCCGAATTACGTTGCTATTTAAGTCGTTCAGAATGTTGACAAAGCTAGTTTTTTGCGTTACACTCAAAAGTGCGTTGCCGGATAGCGTTGGAACACATTGTATAGTGTGTATAGGTAGCCCGGTGCGAAGTATATCTCCCACCAGAATTGCTTAAACCACACAATTGCGTCTGGCCTTCTTAGGAGTGACTATGCCTCTCCGTGGTCTCCCCGAAGAAACAATACTTGTACTGATTGTCACCCTGATTGTATTTATACTCACAGTGTGGTATGACACCCGTGTCCGTGCTGGTCATCGACCATTCCGGCGACCACTGGCGGCATTCGATGTCATCTGGGCTGCCCTTGGCCGTGGTGCAGAAACCGGTCGTGTGATACACCTCTCGCCTGGTGCTGGTACGGTGGGCAATCGCGTTACCACAGCCGAAACAATGATCGGGTTACTGGCGGCCGAGCGCATTGCCACCGAAGCTGCGTTCAACGGGGCAGCAATTCTGGTCAGCAGCGGCGATGCCGTATCACATCTAGCCCTCCGTGGTATTGTCCGTCAGGCCTATTATCGCTCAGGACAAAGCCAGATCTTCAACGCCGCCAGCGTGCAATTGCTGGCTCATCAAGATCCCATGGCCTATGCCAGTGGCGTTTCTACACTCTATGAACGCCAACGGTTAGAAGCCAGCCAGTTGATCGGTAGTTTTGGTCAAGAGCTACTGCTAGTGGGTGAAACCGGGGCGCAACGTGATCTCCCCCAGATGATGGGCACGACTACGCCAGTTGGTTTGCCACTGATGTTCTTGAGTACCCGTTCGGTATTGATTGGCGAAGAAGTATTCGCCGCCGATGCGTATCTTGCAACTGTGCCTGATCCACAGGCACGGTTAATGACTCAGGATTTCTTGCGCACGATACTGATCCTGGTAATTGTGCTGGGTATCATCTACAGTCTGCTCCAGCCTGTTGTGGGCTTACCACCATTACCAGGAATCTAACCGAGAAGGTGTTTAATGTCTTTTGTGCGTGATCCAAAACGTCTGATTGCAACCTTGATCGCGGGAGTAGTCGGCGCGATTGTGCTGATTGATTTTGCGAGCGCAACCCCGACCGTCGATCAGGTAGCGCGGTTGCTGGTCAGTTGGGCAGCGACTCTGACGGCACTGGCGCTCCTGGTAGGGGTCATCAGTGTTGCTATTGCACACCTACGCCGTGTTCTGACACGTGACGCGGATTGGGGCTATAGCCTGGTGCTATTGATCGGCATGCTGGGAGTGATTGTGGTCGGTGTTGCTGGTACCCCTGGCCTAAACCTGGCCGAAGAACCAATTCGCTGGGTCTTTCGTGCGGTCTATGAACCCCTGGCGAGTAGTCTGCTGGCGCTCCTGGCGTTCTTCAGCTTGAGCGCAATTCTCCGGGTGTTCCGTGAGCGTCATCTCCAGGCGGTGGTGATTGTGATGGTAGCACTGCTGGTATTACTTATGCAACTACCACCTGTCCAGGCACTGTTATTTGTGACTGACTCGTTGCAGTGGTTTAGTGATTATATTACCCTGGCTGGTACACGCGGTCTACTCCTGGGTACAGCCATTGGCACCCTGGTTGCCAGTGTACGTGTGTTGTTGGGATTCGATCAACCCTACCTTGATCGTTAGTTAATTTCAAGCTGTTTAGTGTTGAGAATGTGCGCACAGGTCGTGTTTGTACATATTCTACGACAGCGAAAAATGTAATGGATCAAAAATCGCGCAGATCGTCTGTCCATACGAACGCAGATCAGCACCTGCCACCCTGGTTGCAAGGTGTTCCACTACCGCCGTGCCCACCTTCACGACAGGTACCCGATGTGGAGGGTGGCTTGAGCCTGACCACACCTGGCCCTATCGTAGCCGACAAGGCAGAAGATACCACGATACCCGACTGGTTGCGCGATCTGCAAAGTGAAGTTGGGGATATTGAAGAAGAGCCAGTTGCGGCTGATGACGAACCAGACTGGCTGGCAAGTCTGGCGGCTGATGAGGCGTTGAGTGTACCGGATGAGGCGGCGGCTTTCCCTGCTGCGCCTCCGCCTGATAGCGGCACCGATCTGCCGGGCTGGTTGCGAACTGGCGCGAGTTCCGTCCTGGACGACGCATCAGCCCGATCGAGCAGCGATGACTTGCCGGACTGGTTGCGAACTGATGCGAGTCCCGTCCCGGACGATATACCTGCTGATACCACTGGTACCGATCTGCCCGACTGGTTATGGGGCGATGCCAGTCCTGCTCCACCAGACATACCAGCTCAAGCCAGCCGTGACGACCTGCCGGATTGGCTCCGATCGACGCCATCAGAATCGGCAACTACATCCGATCCTTTCCAGTCACCGTCAGTATCAGCGGATGAGCAGACAACACCACGGGTACGTATGCCAGTCGGAGCAACTGATTGGCTACGTAGCCTCGGTGAAGAATCGGATACCGACAAAGATCGGCCAGATATAGCCGAGGAGCCAATCGCCGAGGATATGCCAGAGCAGGGCATTCCCGATTGGTTGCGTAATGTTTCCCCAGATGAACTGGCCCGCGATATTGCTGCCGCCGAGCCAGAACGGTCAGCCTATGACCAGCAACAAAACGCTGATCTCCCGCCAGACTCTGTGCAATCAGCGGACTGGTTAGTCGACTCGGCAACGGCACTGTCAGCAATGGCACAATCATCAGATCTAGATGCGCTTGCTGAACCAGCACTGCCGGACTGGTTGCGTGATGTAAGCCCGGATGAACTGGAGCGTGATATTGCGTCGGTGCAGTCAGAGCCATCACCTGTGTCGCCAGATCTGGCACCCGGATTACCCAACTGGCTGCGCGATATATCCTCAGGAGAAGACGAGCGTGATTCAGGTATCGCAGACAGTTCTGCCCGGGTTGATGATCGCAATGCGCGATCTGCACAACTACCAGACTGGTTGGTGACACCGTCGGATGCACAACCGCCTGATCCCACCGCATCTGTTCCTGAATGGCTACAAGATGCGTCAGCGAGCCGATCTGAACCTTCTGTGCCTGAATGGTTACAGTCACCACCGATGGCACGATCTGAAGCGGATGAGTCATCACCTGCTGTAGACATTCCACCGTGGTTACAAAGTGCCGACCCTGAACATAATGATGATGCATCGGGATCGGCACCGATGACTGATCTCGCAGCGGCGGGAACGGTTAGTGATGTGCCAGATTGGTTACAGTCATTTGATGCGGCACCATCTGCGCCATCCGTACCAGATCAGTCATCAGTCGTGGACGATCATCAAGCGGCTTTGCCCGGATGGTTGCGTGGTGATGCACCTGACGAATCATCTTCAACGCAGGCGAAGCATACTGATGTTGGTACACCGGAAGCGTTGCCAGCGTGGTTGATGGATCCTGCCGATCTTGAAACAGGTTCGTCTTTGCCAGTAACAACGCCTGGTGAAACGATACCGGAGTGGTTACGCACCGATCAACCGCCAGCCGTTGAACCGGCAGAGGAACTGCCTGAATGGATGCGCGACGATACATCAGCGCCAGAGACCCGCGTGGCTCACGCTGATCCAATCACGCCTGAAACGCCTGAAACGTTTGACGCCGACGTGCCATCCTGGCTGCGGGGCGAACCGGAAGTGCTGGACTCTCCTGGTGCTTCTGATCTGCCACCGTGGATGATCGATGATACAGACAGTCCGATGGCACCAGCAACCACGGCGGGTGATAGCGGGTTACCAGCATGGTTACGTGGTGCTGATAAAGATCCTGAATCTGCTGTACCCACGACGCCTCCCGTCAATGATGTTCCCGTCGCTGAGGATGTTCCGCCCTGGTTAGTTACTGATGTCGTTGATCCAGATGCTCCGCCGTGGCTTCAACCCGAGTCATCAACCGCCGAACCACCCGCGACAGCCGAACGTGCAGCGCAACCGCTTTCCAACGAGAGTAGCGACTTTTTTTGGGGTACCGATCTGCCTGACTGGTTACGCCAATCTGAGAACAAAGCCGCGAGCGCATCGGAAGAATCTCGTGATATAGGCTGGTTGTCGCAGTTGGGTGTTCACGAAGAAGAGAGCGACAGCGTAGCCATTGCGACGGCTCCGGTTCCGGCGGTATTGGTACCACCAACCTTTACTCGTAGCCCGGCCCGGTTGGAAGCGGCCGCTTTGCTGCAACGTCTAGCACAGAATCCCTTTCCAGAAGCAGTGCCAGTGACAGCTATGCCCGAACTATCGCTCTGGCAGCGGCTTGGTGTTGAACGGATACTCTATATCTTACTGGCGTTAGCATTGCTGTTCAGTTTGATCATGCCTTCTATAACTGCTTTTCTGGGGGCGATCAATCCTGCGACGCCCGAGATTGCCCAACTCGTGTCTACGATTGATCAGTTGACCGAACATGATATAGCACTGGTGGCCTATGAATGGAATGCGCAACGTAGCAGTGAACTCCGCCCGCTAGAACATGCGCTGATCCAACATCTGATTGATAATCGAGTGCGCATGGTGGTACTCAGTACCAATCCACAAGGTACCTTGCTCTCGTTTGATCTGCGAGACACCTTGCAAGCTGGCGGTTATCAAGGTCGCGGGTTCGACTATGTTTTGCTGGGATACCGCCCGGGTGGCGAAATGGCACTGCGCAGTATGGCTCAGGATTTTTATGAGACCCTCCGATCTGATTTTCAGGGATTGGATGCAACTCGCGGTGGTCTGGCAGTTGACCCCGATACACGTGAGTGGTTTTTGAATACGCTCGCTGATCTGTCATTGATTGTGGTTATGGCCGATCAGCCACAGGACGTACAGGGTTGGATCGAACAGATTCATACCAACGCAGGAGATGTGCCGCTGGTCTTCCTATTACCGTTTGAAACGGCTCCCGTGGTGCAACCCTATCTGCGCCATCCGCAGGTCTTTCAACTAGTAGGCAAGCAAGGTGCGGTTTATTATGAGGGTATGCGCACCAACGATCAGCCCAATGTGGCAATGACCTATGCCAGTGGTCAGCAACATTTTGCGGTACTGGTGTTTGTGATTCTGATTTTTATTGGCGGTATTGCCAGTGCCTTGCTGCATTCCAGACCTGTGAGGGAAAACAACGCATGATTGAGTTGATCATCAAAATTATCGGTGTTGTGTTGACCCTGTGTGTATTAAGTCGCATTATCTGGGTGCAGCATAATCCTTTGTTTCGCTTCGCTCAATACCTGTTTGTTGGTGTCTCACTGGGCTATGCATTCGTTGTCCTCTATCATCAGGTACTCTGGCCAGCCGTGTTTCAGGTGTCAGTTCATCTGAATAACACTGGAATTGTGGGATTCTACCTGGTACCATTTGTCCTGGGACTGTTGCTCCTACCGCGTATTGCTGGACAACAACAATTGTCATGGTTGGCAAATATTCCGCTGGCACTGCTTTTTGGGGTCGGAGCTGCGTTAGCGTTGGGCGGGGTGCTTGTCGGAACGTTGCTCCCACAGGTACTGGATACGATACGGGTTCCTGATGGCCCCCTATCGCAGGTGTTGGGGGCAGTGGTTCTGGCAATCGGGGTTATTCTGACCTTGAGCTACTTCTTTTTTACAGTTCGTTCCGATACTGGTACGGGGCGTCTTCTGGCGGTAACCGCCCGCGCTGGCTACTGGTTATTGATGGTGGCCTTTGGTTTCTTTTTTGCCGGGGCACTACGTACCTATCTGGCAGCATTGATCGAACGGTTAAATTATCTTATTGATTGGAATGTGTAAACGCTCGCTATCAGGAATCAGATTGGTCTCGCTTGCCGATTTTTTCGCGCGCTACCTGACTGATGTCTGATTGCTGGCCTATCCACGACAAAAACATGATGCCTGATACGCCCTGTTCTATACTTGTTGCCGAGATCGGCAGTCTCACCACCCGCGTTACTCTTGTGGATGAGGTTGATGGTGAGCGCCGACTGATTGGCCGTGCTGAGGTGTTTAGCAGTATTGAGCCACCGCATCAGCATGCACTTGTGGCAGTACTGGAGGGTGCCGTGCAAATAGCTGAGGCGACTGGTCGGCAGTTGTTGCACGAAGGTCAGTTGCTGATGCCCCAGAACCGGGAGCGTGATGGGATTGATCAAGTTGTTTTTGTGAGCAGTGCTGCCGGTAATCTGGCTCTGGTGATTACCGCGATCGCCAGTGATGTCTCGGCTCGCAGTGCACTCCACGCCAGTCGTTGTACCTATACCAGTCTGCTCCAGATCATCACACTCGATGATGCAATGATGCGTACCAGTGGTGATGGGGGCGATTCGTGGATTGTGCGGCAGATCCAATCTATGCTGGCCCAGAGACCAGATCTGGTGCTGATGGCAGGTGGTCTGGAAGGCGGCGCAAGCGAGGCGCTGGGCCGTCTGGCCCATATTGTTGGCTTGACGAACCTGCGGACTGCCGTTGATGCCAGTGGTCAACAACGCCAGGACGTGGCCCTACGCCCGGTTATTTTTGCTGGCAACAGTGCTGCCAGTGGGCACGTCGCGGAAGTACTGTCAGATCGAGCCGAGATACTTATTGTCGATAATGTGCGCCCGACACTCGAAGTGGAGCGGTTAGAACCGGCTCGCCAGGAAATAGTACGGTTATACGATGAACGCATTCTGGATCGGTTGCCGGGGTTACCAACATTGCGTCGACTCAGTAGCAAGAGTGCGTCGATCACCACTGTATGTAATGTCGAGGGCCTGATCACGCGCTTTGTGGCCGAGCAATATAAACGCCAGGTGCTGACATTGGATGTCGGTGCAACTAGTAGTAGTGCGTTTCTGGCTGGCCCGGGACACTATCATCCTGTAGTGCTAGGGAATTGTGGCACGAGTTATGGCTTGACCACGCTTTTAAAAGAACGGGGTGTTGCTCATATTGCGCGCTGGCTCCCTTTCCCAATCAGTGAGGAAGAACTCATCCAGTGGTTGCTGAACAAACTGTTACGTCCTCACCTGATACCAGCTTCGCGTGAGGATGTCTATATTGAACAGGCTGTTACGCGTGAAGCATTAACGCTCGTGTTAGATGCGCTGCACGATGAGTGCCCAGCACCAGGCTATGATCTGGTGTTGGCAAGTGGGGGCGTTCTCTCGCATGTACCGCACCCCGGTATGGCAGCCTTGATGTTGCTCGATGTTCTACCGGCTGTGGAGCAAAACATTCTGGCGTTGGATCTCCATCTGGATGCCCTCGGTCTGTTGCCAGCCTGCGGTGCACTGGCCCGGTTTGATCCCGATGCTGCGGTGACGGTGTTTGAAAGCGATCTGTGGCACAATACTCCGCTGGCAACATGTGTGGTACTTGCTGGTGAGGGAGCGTCTGATACCATAGCGGTTGAGGCAGAACTGGTAGGACGTGGGCGAGCGCAGCGCGTATCTGTGCGACATGGACAGATAGCGCGGTTGCGGCTTGATCCTGGTAGTCGGGGACAACTGATACTCCGCCCGGCACCGGGGGTGCATATTGGGCACAACGAGCCAGGCGCAGAGGTACGCTCGGATCTAGGCGCCCTGAAGGGTAGTGCCCTGGGCATTATTATTGATGCCCGTGGCCGTCCGTTGCGTCTACCAGTTGATGAGATACACCGCTGTGCGCAGATCTGGGAATGGTTGGTAGCTTTAGGGGCGGAATATGATCGAAGTCCCTATGTCAACATGCCGCTGTCAACACCAGAGGTTATTGATGTTGACCATGTTGCAGATACACCGGTCACTGATACGGAACCTGGCCGTTCTAACCAGACGTCTAAAGCGACGCGGCGGTGGGGCAGACGGGCCAGAACTCCAGATACCGATGCTACGCCACCCAAACCATCTATCGCAACACAGCCAGCCAGCGTAGAGTCGGCAGTACCATCAGAGCGGGCAACGGTCAGCGGTATACCACCGATTCCTGATACACCTACGCTCCAGAGCGAACTGGTTAGCACGGTTGAACCGGTACCAGTCGTAGAGCCTCCAGCAGTACCGGCAGTCAAACCGGGTTCACGCATTTCCTTGAGCGACCTGGTCGCTCAGACCGAAGAACCGCCAGCAGCGGCACCGGCAGTCAAACCGGGTTCACGCATTTCCTTGAGCGACCTGGTCGCTCAGACCGAAGAACCGCCAGCAGGGGCACCGGCAGCGGCACCGGCAGTCAAACCAGGTTCACGCATTTCCTTGAGCGACCTGGCGGCGCAGGGTGGAGAACCGCCAGCAGCAGCACCGGTAGTCAAACCGGGTTCACGCATTTCCTTGAGCGACCTGGCGGCGCAGGGTGGAGAACCGCCAGCAGCACGGGCACCAGCAGTCAAACCCGGTTCACGCATTTCCTTGAGCGACCTGGCGGCGCAGGAACTGGCGCAGTCATCAAAGTCGGTATCTTCCTCCGGTTCGGATGAACACGAACCAGATACCATTCAAAGCGATCTGGCAAAACTACGCCAGTCAGTTTCTGAGCCTAAAAGGGGTGGCTGGTTTGGACGTAAAAAATAGCTGGATTGGCTTTCAGACCTGCATCAAATCAACCATGCTTTGCTTTAGTCACCCACAACATACCGGGCTTTGATCGCGGCCTGTAGGCGTTTGCGCTTGTCGGCTGGTTTTGCCTCGATCCATTGTTCGATCTGCAATGCCTCATTTGCCAATTCATCATCCTGAATGACATAGCGGAACCAGTTGCTATAATCGCCTTGCTGCAAATGGTAGAGCCAGGTTGTATCGTCAACCTCATCACTATGCTGAATGAAACTGGTGAGCGTGTTTGCCATCAGGTCATACCACCCGTTCGGCCCACGAAAGTAAAAACTATAGGCTGGCTCGACTGCAGCTATATCTGGTTTGCGAACTGAAGGGGGCATTACTTCCGGTACAGGTGTACGATTGTTCCTCAGGCGATCATGCTGCCCATCACGGTATGCGTCAGACAAAGGAGTCGCTTCCTGCATACCGTTCTGAATTGCTGGAGATGTGAGGTGATCTTGTACCAATGCCTGATTGGGCATGCCCAGCAGTGTCTGAAAGAAAGATGTACTGGTTTGTACCAGATCAACTGTGGAACGAAGGCTATGCGCGGCCAGACGCAAACTCATCACAGTTGTCTGCTGCCAGAAATCGTACCCGGTGATTAGCACAACTTCAGCCGTCTTGATCGATAGATAGATCTGGTCGCGCAGGTGCTGCTCCATCGTCTGATTCGGTATCATACATCGAGATCCTTTCGTTACTCCTCGCTGATAGAAATCGTTAGAATCCGTTCGCCAGGCTCTACAGCAGTATCCGGGTCGCGTGGGGGAATGCTATTCACAAGTTCCTGGCCCTCAATCACCTCACCAAAAATCGTATACTGATTGTCAAGCCAGCGTGCCGGACCAGTGGTAATGAAAAACTGCGATCCGCCGCTGTCTGGATCACTTGATCGAGCCATTGCCAGCAGACCAGGACGATCAAAGCGGATTTTGCTGGTAAACTCAGCGGGGATACTATAACCTGGCCCGCCCATGCCAGTGCCGGTCGGATCGCCTGCCTGAGCCATAAAATTTTCAATCACGCGATGCCAGGTGACACCATCATAGAATCCTTCGCGAGCAAGAAACACAAAATTATTCACAGTTTGCGGGGCAATATCTGGCAGCAATCGCACCCGAATATCGCCGCGCGGCGTAACAATAGTAGCAACATAGGTATTGGCAGGATTGATCAGCATGGGTGGTGGTGTGCTATACATTTGCCGTTGACCGAAAGGGGCGGCAGGTAATGTCTCAGCAGGTACACCATTCATATGATCAGCGGTCTGTCTACTGGATGGCAACTCAGTACGATTGATGAGTATGCCGGCCAGGACAGCGAACACAGCGAACACAACAAGTTTAGTAATAGTACTGACGATGGTATTTGATGCCTCGGCGGTTCTGGGTGTACGTTTGGTTTGACTCACGATTGGTTCCTCTTAAAAATATACTGTCTCTATTCAACGCCCCATTATATCATGAAGGTCAGTGCCACCATAATGGGATGGATGTAATAGCCTGGTCAATCGGCCTTTGCATCTTCCACTCTACCGAAGGCGTAAGAGAGCGTGGAGCGAGACAACTGCGTACCTCTAACCGTTCAGGTGGGGTGGTCAGGAGGGGCGTTGCCCCTCCGGGAGTCTCCTGGTTTTGCGGAGGCCGCAGGCCCCCGCGCCCCCGCCGGCGTCGGTACCACCTGAACGGTTACTACCTCCTGTACTAGAAACTATGATCACTCATTCCAGATCGGCAAGTGCTACCAGAATGCGATTCAAGGATCGTGCTTCACCAATAACACCCGGTACACGCATCGCCTCAACCCGTAGTTCCTGGTTGTTGCCTTCCGCTCGGTCAAAGGCGAAACACATTGGGCTGACCATTCCACCACGTACCTCCTGCCAATCAGCACAACACCGTCAGGTTATGTTGAAGCTGTCAGGGTGGGGAGCATAAGCCCTAAGCACAGCGCTAACGCCACGTAAAGGGGTCTGTAACAAGCTTTGTGCTAAACGAATGTCAAGGGTGCAGTTGCGTGGCCGTCGTTCAGCATACGCGGTACTTAAACCACTTTGTAGATATGCGGGATTATAGCCATGCGCTCGCGCCAACTGTGCCCCAAACTCGAAGCGACTCATCCGTTCAGCACCGGCCACATGCAACACACCTTGATAGCTGGTTTGGGCTAACTCCAGCAAAGCCAGGGCCAGGTCAGCCACAAAAATTGGACAACGATATTCATCCTGAAACAATTGTCCCTGCAACGTTCCCTGTACCAGATTTAACACGAACTGTGTATGCCGATCCAGGGGTTCAAAACCATAGGTAAGCGACGTGCGGACAATGATCGCCGTAGAACACACTTCCTGGATACACTGCTCGGCATACGCCTTGGCCCGGCCATAAGCCGTAATCGGATTGGGAGGATCACGTTCAGTGTAGGCATCGCTACGCTCACCATCAAAAATAACGTCGCTGGACAGATGGATCAAACGCGCCCCTAGCTGCTGAACCACGGTCGCCACATGGCACGCACCCGTAGCAGTCACTGCCCACAGATCGGGATCATGCTGTCGAAATGCAGTGTGAATAACGACATCAGGCTGAAACGTGCCCAGAACTTGCGCCACTGATGCAACATTACCCACATCAAGCGCAAACCAGCGCGTGGTCGGATCAACTGGCGGTGTCTGACTGAAATAACTGGCCGCCACCTGCCAGCCCTGTCCTTCCGCCAGGCGAATAAGCGTTCGACCAAGATAGCCTGTGCCACCGGTAATAAAAAGACGTTGCATACGTTTGCCAGAATAATCGTGAGTCATTGCTCTGGCGGTTTATTCATTGCTTCCAGCGCCACCTGAGCGGCATGTTGAGCGGCTGCCTGTTTACTCGGGCCATGGCCGAGACCGACAAAATCCTGACCGACCAGAACTTCAACCGTGAATTGCCGACAGTGGTCGGGGCCAGTCGCGTTTACAGTACGATAGACAGGCGTCATGCCATATTCTGCCTGTACTTTTTCTTGCAACCGGGTACGATAGTCAATTTCGGCATTTCCGGCTAGAATGAGTTCCACTTCGCGTTCGAGAAAAGGCAAGACAAACGAGCGGGCCGCATCCAGGCCTTGATCCAGATAAATAGCGCCTAGCACTGCCTCAAATACATCCGCCAGTAACGGCGCGCGATCTCGAGCAGCGCTGGTGTTCTCGCCCCGACTGATACGAATGAAACTCCCAAGCTGCAACTCGCGCGCAAAGCGGGCCAGGGTCGTCGTTTTGACCAGCGCTGCTCGTAACGCTGTTAACTCGCCTTCGCCACGTTCTGGAAAGCGTGTATACAACCATGCCGCTGTGAGAAAATTCAGGATCGCATCACCGAGAAATTCTAAGCGTTCGTTGGAAGATAATCCAGGAATGCGTTCAGGATGTTCATGGAGAAATGAGCGGTGGATTAGCGCATTCTCAAGCAAGCGCTGGTCGGCAAAGGTAACACCCAGAGTTTTCATCAAGACAGAGATCATAGCACGTTATACAATCAGGCTGGTAGCCCGTCAGCGTAGTCTATAGGGCACAGGCCACTGCTACGCTGTAAAGCGGCGGTAGACCAGGGCCACATTATGCCCACCAAAACCAAACGAGTTTTTGATTACCACGTTAATAGCAGCAGGCTGTGCAGTATTTGCGACCAGATTAAGGTGACAACGCGGATCAGGCTGACGCAAATTAATCGTTGGTGGTAATATGTTGTTCTGGATCGCCAGGATGCTGACAATCGACTCGACTGCCCCGGCTGCACCGAGCAGATGCCCAAATTGCGATTTAGTGGAACTGACGGGAATGTGGGTTGCGTGGGCACCAAACACCGCCCTGATTGCCTCAATTTCGGCCACATCACCCGCTGGTGTGCTGGTACCGTGGGCATTGACATAATCAACATCTGCGGGAGCAATGCCCGCTCGCTTGAGCGCCATACGCATTGCACGTGCGGCTCCCTCGCCCCCTTCGGGAGGTTGCGTGATATGATAGGCATCAGCGGTTGCACCATAACCGACCAGTTCAGCCAGGATGTGGGCATCGCGACGCCGGGCATGCTCCAGCTCTTCGAGGATCAGAATCCCGGCACCTTCGCTCAGGACAAAACCATCGCGGGTAACATCAAACGGACGTGACGCACTGGCAGGTTCGTCGTTACGGGTGGAGATGGCGCGGGCGCTATTAAAGGCAGCCACACCCAGTGGTGTAATGGATGCTTCGGCGCCACCGGCAATAATGACACTGGCCCAGCCGCGCTTAATCGTCTCAGCCGCTTCACCCAGAGCATGGGCCCCGCTGGCACAGGCCGATGTGGTACATAGATTGGGACCACGGGCACCAGTCATAATCGAGATTTGTCCAGCAGCCATATTGGTAATCATCGCTGGTACCAGAAAAGGACTGATACGGCCAGCCCCACGGGTACGCAATATTTCATGTTGCTCGGCAATGGTACCAATGCCGCCGATACCACTGCCAATAAACACCCCAACATCGGCGCTATTTTCTGGCGTAATCTTGAGTTCTGCGGTGCGTAACGCTTCTTGTGTCGCAGCAATGGCAAAGTGAATGAAGCGGTCATTCCGACGCACTTCTTTGCGATCCATATAGTTGGTAGCTTCAAAACCTTTCACTTCGCCCGCAAAGCGTGTGTCAAGGCCAGCGGGGTCAAACAGGGTAATTGGCCCCACGCCGCTGCGTGCCTCCGTGATTGCAGCCCATAGTTGTGGCACATCAAGCCCTAACGGACTGACTGCTCCCATACCAGTAATGACGACCCGCCGCTCCATGCAGAACGCCTCCTTCAAACATAACGCTTGTTCGCCGCTATTATACCATGGCCTTCTAGTCATGTCGGGCGAGGAGTTCTCTACTTTGCACACAAGATCAGTAACCGTTCAGGGGGGCTTTCGCCAGTGGGGGTTGCGG
>CALANA010000232.1 GCA_937925925.1 uncultured Chloroflexales bacterium
AGCGGGGGAGCGGTTGCTACCAGTCTGGATGCAAAGCGGTACCGTTCACCATGCCTCATGTCATTCTGAGCGAAACGCAGTGGAGCGAAGAATCTCGCTCGGCACCGCCGGAGACCCCCTTTACGGTACGGCGCTCCGTTCCGGGTGACCGCTGCCCGCTTTGGTGCCGTATTCATAACAAGTTGGTATGAGTGGTGAAGCGTTGGAGCGTTCGAGTGTCCCATCGTTCCCAGCCCCTTGCGTTTTCTGTGTGGATGAGCCGGGCCGGGTGACTGTGGACAGCGCTGTTGTCGATGAATCTGGGCGTGAAAGGCCCATCCGGCATCCTGCATACGATGCGGCTAAACGCTGGCCGTTCTGTCGCTTATACCAATTTGACTTAAACATTCCATATACGCCGAAATCCCCACATGGGCAGGGGCCGCAGGCCCCCGCACCCCCGCCACAACGCAGTCTCGTTAGAGGACGCACGGCAAGACCATGCGGAAGGTTCACGTCGAAACGATAGCAGACGCGGAACGTCAGGAAAAAAGATCTCCAACCCCACCGTATGTCGAACGGCGAGAGATGCTGCTCATCTGGGGCGCGGTCTACAGGTGTATGCGTGGCCCTATGTGTTGACGAATCACTGGCTCTGCATTGCGGAGCGGTGAGGGGCATTCTGCGTTAGGCATGGCATGGTGGGGGGTGTAAGTGATGCACCGCTGCGTCCTTCAAGCTGATACTGTAGTCTTGCCTGCTTTCCCAATTGGGATACATGGTGTAAGTGATGCACCGCTGCGTCCTTCAAGCTGATACTGTAGCGACGGTTACACCGCACCAGTGTGGCAACTGGTAGAACGCACGCTTCAATTACCAACCCAACAACTTATCTGGCCCGCAAAGGTCGCTTTACGCTGGCATCTAGAAAATATCTTCCGTGCAGATATACCACCACGCCTGCTCTAACCTCACCCCTCTTCCAGCAAATCCTTACTCGTCGTGCCCAACGCTTTTGCCAGTGCTGCTAAAGTGGCGGTGTCGATGCGTCGTACCTGATTATGCCAGTATTTCAGCACGGTGTCATAGGAGATCCCCGACTGCTCGTGGAGCCTCTGGATGTTGAACCCCTTTTCCTCGGCAACCTGTCGCACTCGTAGCTGTAGCATGCTGCTTCCTTTCTGAGCTTCTGTTCTATGTGGTAATTATAGAGGGCTATGGTACTATTCCGGTATAGTAGTAAAGAACTATATAGATATCCAGGTTATTATGGTAAAATCAAGTCGGATAGATGCGAGGCATAGTTAAAGTTAAGGAAAAATGGCATGAATCACTGTTCTAACCGGGGACATCCCTATGATGTTGTGGCACTCTTTCCTTCGTTTTTGCTGGCTTTATCCCAAATCTTTCAATATCTGGTGGAGAGCGGTCTGGAAGTGTATCTGCAAGAAGACCAATGGTACTGGCAGTGGACACACCTGGGTGTTCACTCCAGCGACAGCTTTGGCTCTATGGGCGAGGCCTTGATCGCTGCCCTGGATTATCGGCTATGGTCGGGCTATGATACTTCTAAGCAGGCGAGCAACTAATCTGACTGCGGCGTAATACCAATGTGACTTCGACCTTCCGCATCCTGTGGTCTGTCTTCCGCTTGCTCATACGACCACGAGCCTTCCCCTCGAAAAAGATTTCGCGGGGCAGAGAGGCGTTGCATGCAACGCCTCTCCGTCAAAATCCCCTTTCTGGTGCGGCGCGGCGAAGCCGCGCCGCACCAGAAAAGGAACATGGGCGGGGGCCGCAGGCCCCCGCCCCCCCACCGCAACGCAGTCTCGTTGGAGGACGAATGGCACGACCATGCGGAAGGGTCAAGTCAAAACGGTATAAGACGTTGCTCTGGTGTCTATTCCTGCTCGGTTAGCTGCAAGCCCAATGCTGGAAGTAGTGGCGGTCATATGAACCCTATCACGCGATTTGCTCATTTGACCGGACATCTTGTCACCACCGCACCTCAATTCGACCGATTGCTAGGAACGCATCCACTAGTACATAAATCCTGGTGATCGAACTTTAGGATAGCAGTTTCACGCCTGCCTGCCGTGAGCGGGTGCAGATGGAGGAGGGGTGAGGCACCACCGGCCCGGCTCAAGCCGGGACTCCGGGCGTGTGTGCGTCCAATGTCCTGTGGTCGCTGGGAGCGGGTGCAGATAGAGGAGGGGTGTGGCAGACCATGCTGATCTGCCCTGGTGCGAACAGTGCGAGCTATTTCGAGAAGAGTGCGACCATCAAGTAGGGCGGGTTCCCCAGTAGGGGCGGGCCATAGCCAATCGCCAACCCCTGCTTGCTGACGAAGCTGCCGCACGTCCAGCCAATCGTCTTGAATGCCTCCGTGTCCTGCGCGAGACGGTCATTTGCTTTCCAATCGTTCGCAATCTGCTCCTCGTAGAAGGCTTTGACCGCCTCCCAGTCGGTGTCGAGGGGCAGCGTGTACATCTGCATATCGACCTGCACATTCTCCTGGCTGACTGCTTCGCGGAAGGTGTTGCCCACTGTGTCGGCCAGTAGATGACCACCGGCCTGCAACGGTGCTGCGTCGGGATGCACCGGAATGTCGGCGAACGCGACAGGCGTACCACCACAGGCAGTCAGGGATACGAACAGCATCAGCAGTATCCACAGGCGCATCCAACGGCGTACATGAGTCATTCGGGTTTCCTCCTTGGTCATAAACGTAATGAATCAGGTTCTAGTAGTGGATGCTTGACCGCTGACCGCCGCCGGATGACCGTGGATCAGTTAACGGCGATCAAGATTTGAACGAGCATGGTATTGATTGCGCGGACAGTTCATCCGCCACCAGTATACACCATACTATCAGGCGTTCGTTTGAAGCAACTCCGTGTTATACCAATTGGAAACCCGCTCGACATCGCCGCTCCCGTGCATCGGCTTGTTCGGCGATGTCTGCGGCCACGTGCCACACCGTTAACCGAGAGTGTACCAGATGATCGTTCCCCGTGCCGCCAGGATGACTATCAGGAGTACTAACGTTGGCATCCGGGCAAGAAGCCACAAGCCCGAAAGGTCGCCGGAGATCCTGCCACGGCAAATGCTGATCCCATCGACTACCAGCCACGGGAGGATCATCACCAGCGATAGGCCGGCGACCGCAAGGGCCATTCTTGGGCGACCACTCGTGATCAGCACTACGCTGACACAGACCGTGAACATCGTCTCGAATACAAGGCCGCCGCACAGGTACGTGTAGACCTGGGGGTTAGTCTTTAGATGCTGCCACACGACGTCGGTGTACTGCTGGATGTCGGCATCCGTTGAGACCCATTCGCCGCCATCTTGCAACTCAACGTGCTGCGGGAATCGCAACAAGCGGATGCGCATGTCGCGTTTCGGGATTCAAGCGGCGAGACCAGCGAGGTAGTGGCCGGTCTCATGCACCGCGATGAGACCGGCGACGCATGCAGCGTAAAAGGCAAAGATTGCAAGAAACTCCAATGCTCCAGCCTCCCTTCGCCTAACAACCTAGCTCACCTGTCAGGGAAGCTCGGTGAGCTACGAATCTTGAAAAGCCGTCATGCGGCCCCGGTCAGGTGCAGCCCTTAGTTCGGCGTCCGGGCTGCTACCCGATGCGGGGACTACTGCCCGGCCGAGATGTATTGCGCGATGCACAGCCCGATGCCTACGAGGATTGCGACCACGCCGCCGACGCGATGCATGAACAGGTTCATCTCGGACGGCTTGACGTTTTTGTACTTCCACCCCTCCGAAAGCAGCCACGCTGTCTCCGGTGCCAGCACGGAGAACAGCCCGTACAAGATGGAGAAAGATGGAGATAACGCCGCACAGGATCAGCCATACACCCATCGTACTCCTCCATACGAAGTGAACAAACCTATTTCGGGCACCTATACAAGCACGACTGAAATTATAGCACTTATGTGAAATATTGAGCAAAGCTTTTGATGCGGCCCAACGATCCACTGGCAGCGTTGTGGAGCGAAGCGTACGGTGGCACGGTAGCTCCTTTATATAGCCTGTCACACGTCGAGTACCAGGCGTATTCCTTTTTCAACCTGGGTCAATGTTGTTGCGGAAATACGGTCAACGTATTCGTCGAGCATTGACTTGTTGAGTGTGATAATCTGAGCGACATTCATGACCGAGTCTTGTGGTAAACCCGATTCAGTTGCGGGAAGGTAAAAGTTGTGAATTCCTCACCACAGCGCCGACGCCAAGCACGAGGATAAAGCCGGATAAGCCAGTACCTCATGAGAAAGCCAAACCAGGTGTTTGTCAAGCCCCAAGAAGCTTAGAGGTAAGGTCGTGGCCTGACGTGTTTGGGACTAAGGCCGTCCAACGACCAGCGTCAACCGCCGCGCCTATCGGCACCCACATCCGCCTCGACGCCGCGGGCGCGGTCGGCTGGAACGGGCGTTGGGTTGCGCGCTGGTGAGGTTACGGGCGTGTTTCGTCAAGTGTCGGCGTATCGCTAAAGCGCCGACGCATCTCGGCATTCGATATGCCGCCCTCCTGGGCTTGGCGCGCCCGCGATCGCTCGATGATCGCTAAAAATTGCGGGTGCTGACTAAGCGTAACCGTTTCCGTATCAGTATTTGGAAGGGCCACCACCGCAGCAATCGGGCGGCCATTGCGTGTAACGATAATCACGCCGTCGTCCACTTGCTGTGCGTACTCAGCTAACGATTGGGTCGCTTCAGTCAGTTCGACCGTTCGTGTACTCATAAGTCGATCTCCTCATCGCCAATCATCACACGGTTGCGATATTTAATTCCAACCGCTCGAATGAAGACGATTGGTTCCGGCATTTCTGCCACATCGTAGTACACCCGGAGATTGCCGATTCGTAACTCCCACGGCGCGATTGGGTTTGGGCGCATTGGTTTACGATTGCGCGTTTCGAGCAGTGGCTGATAGGCTAATTGCCGGTCCACTGTATCAAAGACCAGGGTGCGCTGGCGGGCGGTCAAGACACGAAGATGTCTATCCGTCTCCGGTGAGTACTCAATCGTATAGGTCACCGATCTTGTCTACCTCCTGGTTGCAGCGACAGCGTTCGCTTGGGACATAACCCATTATACCACTGGCCTGGGCAGCGAAGGGGTGCGTCTCATTGTTGGGGACTCACGATATGCTTTAACGCATTTCGACGATAACTATTTCCAGAGCTGTATCACGATTGCTCCAAGTCTTCTCGTGTTCTTCTTTCTTGCCCTTCACCGAGAAATGTTCGCGCACGCCCAATCAGTGCGGCCTCACGATATGCCGGCCACTCAAGATCGCTTCGTTTCAGTATATCCTCGAAATCTCTGCGTGCAGGCTCGTAATGTCCCACAAGTTCGCGCATCAAAGCGCGGTTGTGTAAGTTCGCGTGTGTTGACTGGGTCTGAGTAATCCATCTGTGAGTCTTCCGTATAAAGAAACAGCTACTTATACCGTTTCGACTTGCATATTCCGCATGTTCTTGCCATTCGTCCTCCAACGAGACTGCGTCGCGGGGGGGGGTGTGGGCCGCAGGCCCCCGCCCATGTTCCTTTTCTGGTGCGGCGCGGCGAAGCCGCGCCGCACCAGAAAGGGGATTTCGGCGTAGAGGCGTTGCATGCAACGCCTCTACGCCCCACGACAGCTCTTTCCAGGGGAAGTCTCATTGTCGTATGAGCAAGCGTAAGACGGATCAAAGGATGCGGAAGGTCGAAGTCAAATTGGCATTAGAATAGTCACATTTATCCATAAAGGCAAGTAACTCCGCATTGATTTCCTTGGGAAATTGCATTGGCAGTGAGTGTGTGGCATCAGGCCAATTTTTGGCTTGAAGGTTCTGAATATGTGCTTGAGCGACTGCTACCGCCTTGGCCGAATCGTGTAATGAGCTATCTGCTGCCATTGCCACATAGACCGGCATTTTCCACTTCTGCAAGTGTTTAGGCGTGATCTGTTCAGGATAAGGAATCTTTCGCTCATAGTATTCGGAACCTTCGACTATCATACGTGCGATTGGGTCGTCTAGATTGATGTCGGTAACGCCTCCAATATCCTTTATCAGATTGTCGCGCCATTTTTTTGGTAGAAAAGGAATAGCCGCAGGTATGCTTTTCAAAATAATCCATACACTCAATCGCTGGAAGACAAAAACTGGCTCTAAAAGAGATAAAGAAGCGATCTTATCTGGATAGCGTGAGGCGTAGTTAGCGGCTGACCATCCACCAAAGGAATGCCCTACCAGATGAATTGCCTCTACACCCAAATGCGCAATAACCTGATCTAGCCAGGCTGCCTGATCAGCAGCACTTTTGATCGCGGCGGTCTGCACACTCATGCCGCAATCTCCCAGAGCATCCAGAGCATAGACTGGATGCTTAGTCATCAAATCTGAAAGATTGCTCTCCCACATTGGCACTCCAGAGGTGTAGCCTGGAACCAATACGATAGGTGTGGCGGAGCTTGTCTGCTTTGTTGCCCACTCATAAACTCGCACCGTGCCATAGTCTGTGGAAATGTCGAGGGTTTTGCTAGGAGTGGGAAGCTGCTTCATCGCTTCAGCATACGATTTCTCATAAGCGTTCTGACCTGTAGGAGAACGCCAATATCCTAAAGAAGGGTTTCGCTTAGGCTGCTGAACATTAGTATGTTCTTTTTGCATACAATTTCTCCAAGGTGATTGCAGTAACAATGTGGTCTAACGCACCGGTTCAGCGACGGGCCGCGCAGCGGGCCGACCGCTGCAACCCGTTGTTAGGTGGTGCTTCGAGCAAGTACCCATAGCCTGTCGTTCTCAACAAAACCCAGGCGGTGAGCCAGGTTCGCGGACGCTCGATTGCTTTCCAAGGCTCCCCATACGGCGGACTTGCCTTTCTCCAACGTACCATCCATCAGATGAAGAACGGCCGCTGCCGCGTACCCCTTACGACGATGGCTCTCGCTCGTGTCTATGGATACATCCCACAGCGATTCTGTCTCCGAAGCAACGTAGGCAAATGACACAGGCCGTGTGCCATCGAACGCGGCTACCACAGATACTCCATCTTCGGCCACCTCTGAAAGCTGAGCCAACAGATCAGCGGGCAGGTCATTCAGCGCGGCAATCTTGCTCTGGCTGATTTCGCAACATCGATGTTGTGGAGAAGGCGGCAATTGTTTTGGGGCGGAAAAGACGGTGGCAGGTTCTACTGAGAAGTCTGGAAGAAGAGATCTAACTCGTTCGACATTGTCAGTGAAGACAATACGTTCCGAGACATTACTAGCTGCTCGATCAAGAGCAAGTGGCTCCGGGTCGCCTACCACCGAACCCAGGCCATCGGGTTGGCTCCAGACCACGAAGCCACTTTTGTTCGGATTCTCAAGTACAACGGATCCCTCCCACAACAGCAAGTCACACGTCTCTACCCATACCGGCAAATCTGGTATGAGTGAGAGATATCGTTGTTTCACATCTGACATTTTCCGTATCTCCGAGCGTCGGAACCAATGGCACAACTTAGTACACAACCTAACGGCCTGGCTTCAACGGTGGCGCACTCCTCGATCGGAAAGCCGAAAGGTGTGCCGATTACCAAGCGCATGACCGTAGGGAGCGCGTCCGCTGCAACCCCTGGTTGGGCGGCGATGAACACCAGGGGCGATGAACACCAGGAGCGAAAACTGCTGGCCAAACCAGCACTAACAGCAGAGGCAATGCTGCGTAACCTCATTTAGGGCAAGATAAAGAAAGTCGCTGTGGCATCTGCCTCGAACCGCTCGACATCTGCCACATGGGTGCGCAGGAGTTGCTCGATAGCTTTGGTGGAGCAGTTCCCCAATCTTACCCAGATAACCTTTGGCGGAAAGCCAGGCACCAGACTCCGCTGATAGAAGTCAGAATCTTTGGCAACAATCGTATAGCCGTTGCTCCGGGCATAGGCCCATATCTGTGTATCGGAAGCCTCTCTCAAGCCAACATCGCGTACGTGTTGACAGTCTGGATATACGTCAGCTTGTGCCCGCACCAACCGATGCGACAAATTCTGATCGAACAACAGTTTCATGCCGCAACCATAAATAGCTTGCGCTCGCGATCGGCAGCAAAGGCCAGACAAGCCCGGATGTCCTCATGCGTGAGATCGGGAAAGTCAGCCAGGATTTCCGCTTCTGTCATATCAGAGGCTAAGTAATCCAAAACATCATACACCGTAATGCGCATCCCGCGGATGCACGGTTTGCAACCACGTTTATCCGGTTCAATGGTGATGTAGTCTTGATAGTTCATTGCATAAAGCTCCTTTAATCTGATAGTGGTTTTCGTCAAAGTCCTACCCTCTCGTCACCCAACTACTAAGTAGTTGGGCTGCTCTTGCTTCTGAACTATTGAAAAACAATCACGATATATAGCGGTTTATATAGTCCCAGGATATCCGTATATCAGTTCTACCCCGTCACCAGCTTCAATTCCACGCGCCCGATGCGAATGATGTCACCATCATTAACGTTCGTTGTGTTGCGTACCTCAAAGCCGTTGAGAAATGTGCCGTTGGTGCTGCGTAAATCTTCGAGAATCCACTCGTCGCCACGTCGCTCCAGACGCGCATGTTCGCCAGACAGAAATGTGTCATTGAGCGTCACATCGCTGCTGGTGCTGCGCCCGATGGTGATAATCGGCCCAAGGGGAAACACCTTGCCTACTGGTAATCCAGTTGGCCCGGCGTTTATGAGTACCAGTTGCCCATAAGGCGTGGCTGGAGTGGCCGGGAGATTCGCACTGCGCCGCAAATCGTCTCTGATCACGCGCATGATTTGCCACAGAAAGAAATAGAGCAGAAAAACCACTGCTATACGTAACAGCAGGATAATCACGTTGAGTGAAACATTGGCAATGTCGAACATATACTTGTTACTGCTCCCGAAACGTTAACTCCAGTCCACCCAGCGAGATAACATCTGTGTCGTGTAATGCCGTCTCTCCCTGCACACGCTCGCCATTGATAAACGTGCCATTGGTGCTGCCCAGATCGTTCAGCCAGAAGCGCCGGGCTTTGTAGCGCAGTTGTGCATGATGCCGTGAAACACGTGTATCTTCGACAATAATGTCATTATTCAGGCCACGTCCCAGCGTGAACTGGGTACTGTCGAGCGGAATGGTTTGCAGGCCGGCCGGCGTGTGAAGCAGGAGCAGCGCGCTCTTCTGAGTGGCGGGGCGAACCTTCTGCTGGGTTGTTACCGACATAATCTGTGTACCTACCGTAGCACCTGGTTGGGCACTTACCGTTTCGGCGACCACCTGGATGCTGTGTCGAGGAACAGCCGGGTCTGCGGCCAGTTCAACACGTGGATGCTCCAGCAACGTAAAATTGCGCTCACTTGCCAGTTCGCTGAGATAGGCCGCCATCTCGCGTTCCATCTCCGCCTGTATCGGCTGAAACGCACTGAAATCCTGGGGATTGAGAAAGGCGCGATAGACATTCGGCACCAGCACCCGGCGCACACTGATCGTTTGCTGACTTTCCATTGCCCGCTCCAGACGTCGGGCAATTTCGGCTGGTTGCACCGGATTACGGAACAGCCGCGCCACCGATCCTTCGACCATACTCTCCATAAATTGTTCAAAACGACTGAGCGCTGACATGTCTGCGCCCTCCCTCTCATATTCCAACGCACCGAGTTCTTATTACTATCAGGTAACGGGTAACAGATTACAGGATATAGGGGCACCACCGGTCGCCTGTTATCTGTCACCTAAACCATCTGACACCTACACCTTGACTGGCTCACCCAGATAGAGCGGCTCCAGGCAGGCCAGATCGTCCCGTTCACCAGCCACAAAGCGCTGCCAGGCCAGTTCTGCCAGGTAGCCTGGCCGCCGCAAGTTAGCGGCTGCTGAGGGAAAATGTGCGTTTGCACCCAGGTAATGCTGTAACTCGGCCTGGACATCCGCGTCAATGTCTCCGCAAAAAAGCACGGGCACATGCAGCCGGGCACACAGTTCGGTCAGTGACAGGTTATGATACGTATTGACGCCTTGTCCACGCGCAAGCGGTTGAAACACAGCAGTGGCAAAGCGATAGCGTCCCAGCCGAATCAAGGGACAGATCAGCGTGGTAGCATACTGGTGCTGATAGGCTAGCGCATCCAACGTGTTTACGCCGAGTATCTGAAGATCGCCCGCCAGTGCCATCCCCTTGGCCACACTCATTCCCACCCGCAAACCGCTCCAACTGCCAGGGCCAAGCGCCACAGCAACGATCTGCAAATCGGCGGGTTGGCGACCGAGGTGTTGCATCAGTATCTGGATTTGCGGCAAAAGCTGCCGGGTATGGTTGCGTGCCGACTGCCAGATGCATTCAGCCTGCAAACCATCCTGATCGTAGTATGCCAGACCGGTCAACGCCGTTGCAGTATCAATCGCCAGCAGCATCTTTGAACTCCGCCATCAGGTGTTGATAGCGCGCCCCCTGCGGTACAAAGCGCAATGCACGCGTCATTTCGTCCACATAACGGATCTGCACCACCAGATGTGCCTCTGGTAGCCAGTGCTGCGCCCGTTCCGCCCACTCAATCACGCATATCCCCTGGTCGTTCCAGATCTCTTCCAACCCGATGCTCGTTAGTTCGGCCGGGTCGGTGATACGATACAGATCAACATGATAAATACGCATATTGGCATGTGCTGCCCCGGCCACATATTCGTTGATCAATACAAAACTCGGACTGGTCACCAGATCGACCGATCCTAATCCCTGCGCAATGCCCTTGACCAGATGCGTTTTTCCCGCGCCCAGATCGCCCAGCAGCAACAGGACATCACCCGTACGCAACATAGCCCCCAGTTGTTGCCCAATCGCCATCGTCTGGGCCGGGCTGTGGCTTGTTCGCTCAATAGCCATCAGGGTTGCGTCCGTAGGGCTGATCGGCAAAAATTTCGTATCCATAGGTGTCTATTGTAGCACAATCAGCGCAACCAGCGCAGCGCCGTTTGCAGGTCACTATAGGCGCGTATGGGGCCGAGATTGATCCCCAGGCGCACAATGGCCTGGGCCACTTCGGGCCGCACACCGACCAGCACCACCTCGGCTCCTAACAACCGTGCAGACTGCACAACCTGTAGTAAGCCCCGCGCCACCTTGCTATCTATAGTCAGCACACCGGTAATGTCCAGCAGGACATATCGGGCAGTGGAACGTTGGATGGCGTGCAAGGCGCGTTCTTGCAGGAGCAGCAGGCGCGTGCTATCCAGCGCACCGACCAGGGGCATAACCAGAGTCGTGGCCGCAATCGGTAGCACGGGCACACTCAGTTCACGAATGGCCTCGCGCTGTTGGGCATTCTCAAACAGGAGCCGCTGCTGTTCAGCCGCCTGCGCCTGTACCTCGTCCAGCACACGTTGTAATTCCCGCGTACGTCGGGCAACCGTATACTCCAGCGACTCGCGCATTTCTGCCAATTCCCGCTCGCGAAAGCGGGACTCAAGTAGGGTCTGGCGAAATGTCCAATGGAAGCGATCAATAAAGAAACTGATAACTATTACAATGATTGTGAAGCTACTAACAGTACTCAACGTTCGATCACCATCAGTCGTAAGCATGCCTACCAATGGGATGTTGACCTTTTCGAGTAGCGATACAACCACTACACTTAATAAACTCAAGCCGAGTGCAATGCCTATTCCCTGCCGTCCTGTAAGTAATCCGGCCATTATGATCGGGATAGCAAACCCAAACAACAGTGTGCTACTGGAAGTGACGCCGACGAGCAATAATAGCACTGATAGCATACCGATCAGGCTCACTGTTGCCACCAATATCGCATTATGAAACTGATCATGTCGTAATAAGATCAGGGCAACAATGATAAACGGAATGTTGAACAAAATGATAAACACAAGCATCATTTTCAGGGTAAGTGTTAAGTTTCCTAGAAAAACCACAATCGCTCCACCCAGCAACAAACCGATCAAAGCGAGGAACATGATCTGCACCAGTATAGCCTGACGCTGCTCAAGGGGATCGTGAAGGGTAACATTGTGCAACCACTGGTGGAGTCGGGTTTGCATACGAACTACCTCCTAACATCTACAGGACTTACGCCGTCGCTTGAACTTCGCCGCGCCACTCCTTCTTGCGCAAGCCCGATCTCCTAACATCTACAGGACTTACGCCGTCGTTTGAACCGAACATCTTTTTCGCCTGCGGCAGCGTGGAAAAGACGTGAAAACATGCTCTTGAGAACAGATGGTTGGATTTCGCCTGCGGCAGCGTGGAAAAGACTCTTTTTTTCTCTCTCCCTTTTCGCTGAAGGCGAAAAGGGAGAGAGAAAAACAAAAAAGTACCGCTCTGCCGCAGGCGAAAAGGCCAGGTGACCAGACCCCTGCGTACGTCCTGATCTAGTGCATACGGCTGTGTTACTGTATCGTTATATCTCTTCCACCTGTTTATCGCTCACCATACTGGTAGCTGATGGCAACTATTGAGTGGGAGTATAGCATATACGCACGATTTATGGCAGATCAGATGTCATTGTGGTGTAATGTCGAGCCTGCGTAGTACCGTCGTACTGCCCAGAATCGGTGTTCGGTTGGTACAATTCCCAATGCTTTACAGACCACTTATAATAGAAGCATGACGCAACAAGTCAAGGAGCCATCATGCAAGATTTCTTTGAATTTCGTCTTGGGGCACGGGTACTCTATAAAATAGGCCTGGCCCAGGAAATTGGATATGAGGTTGAACGCCTGCGACAGAAGCGGGCGCTGATAGTCGCGGATCGTGGTGTCATTGAGGCAGGATTACTGGCACCTGTGCAGGAGAATCTCAGCACGAGCATCGAGTGTGTCGGGGTATTTGCGGATGTACCCGCCAACTCTTCAGTGCAGGCCGTGGAAGCCGGGGCCGCTCTGGCACAGGAGTGCAATGCCGATCTGGTCGTTGCTATTGGTGGTGGCAGTTGTCTGGATACGGCAAAATGTATGCGTATTTTGATCACCTGTGGTGGGCGGTTGCTTGATTATCAGGGCTACAATGTATTAGATCAACCTCTGGTACCCATGGTTGCGATACCTACGACCGCTGGTACCGGCAGTGAAGTAACACCTTTTGCAGTTATTCACGACGAGCAAGAACGGATCAAGCTCACCTTTGTCAGTCCGTTTCTGGTGCCAGAGCTGGCTGTACTCGATCCACAGTTGACCTGTACTCTCCCACCTCAATTGACGGCAGCGACGGCTATGGATGCATTGACGCATGCAATTGAAACATTTGTATCAACAGATAATAATCCAATTAGCGATAGTCTGGCATTGCATGCCATTGAGAGTATATCTAATCATCTGCGCGATGCAATGAACAACGGCACCAATATTATTGCTCGCGGACAGTTGCTAATCGCCGCGTGTATGGCAGGCATGGCATTTTCCAATAGCTTTCTCGGTGTCGTGCATGCCCTGGCCCATGCGACAGGCGGTAGGTTTCCGATACATCATGGGATTGCCAATGCGATCTTTTTACTGCCGGGCATGCAGTTCAACAGCGTTCTCGTGCCTGATCGCTATGTACGTATCGGCCATGCACTGGGTGTCAATGCTGGGGGGCGCAGTCAGGTTGAGGTTATTGTCGATTGCATTAACGCCGTACGCACGTTGATGATCGACTGTGGGTTACCCACACGCCTGCGTGATGTTGGCGTACCAGAGACAGCGCTTGAAGAATTGGCCGATATTGCGCTGACCGATGCGGCTATTTTTAACAACCCGCGCCCGCTAGCACGTGAAGATCTGTTGCTGCTATTGCAAGCAGCATGGTAAAAAAGCTAGTGAAGTCCGATCACTGAGCGTCCACCATGCACCGTGTGTACGGTACAAGCGGTATACTATACCTCTACAACGCTTTATCCATGTCCATAGTAATACCGTTTCGACGTGACTCTTCCGCATGTGCTTGCCATGCGTCCTCCCACGCGCCTGCGTCGCGGCGGGGGGCGGGGGCCGCAGGCCCCCGCCCATGTGTGGATGTCGGTGGAGCGGCGTTGCATGCAACGCCGCTCCGCCCCGCGACAGC
>CALANA010000233.1 GCA_937925925.1 uncultured Chloroflexales bacterium
GGGCCTGCGGCCCCCACAACCCTTATTCGGCCCGTTGTGGCGGCAAAACTGCCATAACGGGCCGAATAAGAACCTCCTGGAGGGGCAAACCAACCCACCTGAACGGTTACGGTATCCTGCATTCGATGCAATGTATTGTGATCATATATGCTGTAAACGATATAGTACGTGAGCTATGCCACATACCACATCCTTCCGCCTGCCGCTCATGGCATAACCAATTACCATGCGTGCATCCTAGCCCATCCTGTCACAAAACACACTCTCGCATGTGATAGTCAGCGGCTCTGAATCGTGATAGTTCCGGCATGTGAGGGGACTATCAGGAGAGAGGCGCTTCGAAGCACAAAGCGTAGACCGCGCCCCGGCATGTCCCTGTAGCGCGTCCCTCCGGGGCGCGGTCTGTGGCCGTCCCACGTATGGCCGACGATAATGGAGGCGGAGGTGTTTGTAGGGGACAGGGAACAGGAAAAAAGTGAGGATAGAGAAACGAGCAAAGCGCACCGTCACGGCACGGCCTGACCATACCAAGCGCTCGCCACACACCGATAGCTTCCCGCCCCATCAGCGGATCAGTGATTCAACCGATCCCGCCCATACCGACCCGCCGTGGGTGCGAATCGCTGATCCGCTGACGCGTTGACCTGGTGCGCCATCCCGCACGTCCGCCTGATCCGCTGAGACGCGATCCGTCAGTGATGGGCAGCACCGACCGCACGCATCCCCGCCTCGCGCATCCCCATGCCAGGTGAGCGGCGGCATAGCTCTACCCACCGTCTGCCCGCCCGCACTCTGGCGGGACTACATCCCGCGCATCCCCGCCGCGTACCGGGTGAGCGGCGGCACGGAGTACCCACCGCCTGCCCGCCCGCACGCCTCTGTTAGCGCAAGATCAACGGCAGATAGATGCTCTGGCCGGGTGCCTGAGTTGTCGGGAAGTTATACGTCGCCAGGCCCTGTGTGCCAGGAATAGTACCCAGCACATTGACAGCGTTGCGCAACGACTGGACACTGCCGTCGTCCGGGTCAATGACATATGAATTTATCGTGCCAATGCCCGGATTCAAAACGTAGATGTAATTACCGGTGACGGCCATATCGGTTGGGAATGCACCGGCTGCCGAGTCAAAGGCCACGCCTTCAAGCAACATCAGATTGCCACCTGGCCCGACACGATAGCTGGAGACGTTGTGCGTGGCAGTGTTGGAAACATAGACATAATCGCCCACGCCAACAATCCAGCAACTGGCACCCTGCCCGTTTGCTACCGAGGCACTGATCACGCTCAACGTATGATCAGCGTTGACCCGATACGAAGAAACCGCACTGCCGGGTGCTTCAGGCACGATCAGTTCGCCGTTCGGAGTAAACACGAACGAGAAGGGCAGATCTCCCGCCGCCGGTGTTGTCACCGGTTGCGGTGCGGGTAGACCGTTATTAGCGACCACGAAAACGTGGATCGCATTTGCCCCACCGTTGGTGATCACCAATCGCTCGCCGTTCGGGCTGAAGCCAATCTGCGAAGGCGCGACAATCGTGTCAGGCGGATCGGTGTTGCCCGTATCCAGCGTGCGGGTTGAGTTGGGCAGCGCTGCCAATTTGCCATCCTCGCCAATGCTAAAGCCGCTGATATTGCCCTCACCGCCCACATTGAGGACATACAGCCAGTTACCATAGGCCGTCAGGCTAACGGGGAAGTTGCCCCCAGATGCCACACGGTCAACCAGTTCCAGTCCATCACGCCTGATGCGGAAGGACGAGATCTCGTTGCTACCGGCGTTGACCACAAACAGCCAGTCCTGATGCACAATCAGCGAATTCTGTGAACCGAGCGGATCAACCGCTGACGTCAATCCTGGCCCGACGCCACGCCCACCAGTGTCATAGGCACCAATATAAGTGATACGGCCATCCTCGGCCCGATCATACATAACCACCGCATTGCCATCCGCACCATTCGTTGCGGTGAAGACCGCACCGGGGCCAGTTGAGGTGACCATCGGAATAAGCGTGGCACGCAGCACATCGGTGATCGGCGGATAGTGCCAGACCGGATCAGGGTTGGCCTCGTCGAGAATGCGCACCGTGCCATCGCCCTCGTTAGCGCCCGTATCTGGCCCGGATTGGCGCGGAGCCTGATCTGGCCCGGCCGCCCCGGCTTGATTGCGCTCAGTACCGGCGTCCCAGGCCACCAGTTGTTGCGCAATCTGCTCATCAATGTCCGTCTGGGTGCGCGGAGTACCATCAGCCGCATGAACCAGACTGACGCCCAATGGAAAGAAGGCCAGGAAGGTATCGTTCGAGGGAATAACCATCGAGCCGATGCTCAGGTAGCGGAAATCCCCATCCGGGACAGTAATCGTGAACGAGTAAGTCTGACCGTCGAAGATCGGGCCAGCATCAGTCGCGCCATCAGGCTGGCTGACTACACCGGCACTGGCGACTTGTGGCGCGGTACTGAGCAAATCGAGCAAAGGCTGGGTTGCGCCATCTTCGGCCAGACGTTCGAGTTCTGGCGACGCCGGTTCACCAATCTCAAACAGGCTAATATCCTCAGTGTGAACCGCCCAGACTACCGGAGTCAGGCCGCCGTTGTAGGCCGTGCTGCCGCTAGTATTGCGCAGCGTAACGTTGAACTGCGGTGGTGTCGTGTCTGGCACGTAGGCAATATCAACCTCGGCAAATCCCCCCAGGCCCGATCCAGCCAGATCGTTGGTGGCATCCGCATAGCGACGCACAGAGTTATCCGGGTCAGCCGGGCCGCTGTTGGGTGCCGCCTGGCGCAGCGGCTGATTTGGCCCGGCTCCTGGTACTTCATTGGCTTCGGTACCCGCGTCCCAGACAGCCAGCTCGCGACGAATGTCGGCAGCAATATCGGCACTGGAACGTGGCACCCCTCGCGCATTGAGCAGGGCCAACCCCATCGCATCAAACGCCAGGAATGCGTCGTTGGACTCGACAATCATCGTAGCGATAGTCAGATAGGGATAGGCTGACGTGGGCGTGACACTGAATTCATAGCGCTGACCAGGTGCTGCCGGGCCAGGGCTGCCACCGACCGGCGTTGTCGCCGTACCAACCATTCCCGTGCCGGTCGCACCCGTAACAGCTGTGACCAATGGCCCTGCATCACCATCTTCGGCCAGAGCTTCCAGGCCATTGGTGGGAGCCGGTTCACCGACGCCAAACAGTTGCCAGTTAGCATTGTGTGTCGCATAAAACACGGGTGAGATCGGCGTGGTGATTGCGCCACGCTCTGCCGATACATTCTCAATGCTGATTGTAAATGTGCCGTCGGTCTCGCTAACGCTGACATCGACTATACCCGCTGGCAGCGGCAAGGCACGTGTGCTGTTGCGGAAGAAATCCACAACACCTTCCGCCGTGCCGGTATTGGGGCCAGGCTGACGCGGAGCCTGGTTCGGCCCCATCCCCGGTGCCTCGTTAACCTCGGTGCCCGCATCCCAGAAGGGCAATGCAGTCGTGATGTCGCGGGCGGGCAATGGGTTGCCGTTTGCATCAAACAGCGGGATGCCCGCCTCGCCCGGCGCGGCGAAGATATCGTTACTCTGCACGAGCATCGTCGCCAGCGAGAGGTTGTCACCGGGTACCGCACTGAAGGTAACCTCGTAGGCCTCGCCCGGTAATGCGGGCGCCGGTTGTGTGCCTCCAGACGGTGTGTTGAAGACACCACTGGATTGGATTCCCGGTTGTCCTGGCAAAGCAGCTGCCAGTTGCGCAGGATTACCGTCTTCGGCAATAGCAGCCAGACCCTGACCACGATCAGCTTCACCCACCGTAAAAAGCGGTGCCGGCTGGTTATGTACTACCCAGATGCCGGGCGACAGTGGGCCAGGTAACGCACTATGGTTGGAGATATTCTCGATACGGACGGTAAATTGGGTTGGATTGGGCTGGGCGTGGATGGACTGGATGGACTGCTGAATTGTTCCAGCGAAGACCGTTGTCAGCAAGAGCGTAAAGACGGCAATGCTGGCAACGATACGACTGATCTTACTCTGACGCATACAGACCCCTTTCTTGCGTTATGCCCGATGATAGGTAATGTTCACAATTCACTCCTCCACCACCCCATCACCAGGTATGATATGGTAGCACTGAGCCGTCAGTGCATACGTAACGGCTCTCATCGCATTCTAGGGATTCTGGCAGCAAAACACACTCTCACAGGTGATAGTGCAGATGATAGTCAGCCTCACAGGGAATAGTACAGGGATAGTACAGGTGATAGTCAGCAGACTATGAGCGTGATAGTTTGCCTACCTGAGCAAGACTATCAGGGGCGAGACGAAGAGGCACCTTCAGGTTACAGCACGTCTATCTCAGTGGTACATTGAAGTCCCGGCTTCAGCCGGGACGAAGCGAGACCCCGGCTGAAGCCGCGACTCCGGGTCTTCACCACTAATTGAGGATTGCTCTACTATCTCAGTGGTACATTGGAGTCCCGGCTTCAGCCGAGACGAAGCGAGACCCCAGGCTCTAGCCGGGACTCCGGGTCTTCACCACTAATTGAGGATTGCTCTACTCAGTTTATAGTTGACCAGACTGGTCGTGCGCCTTCCTGTTCCCTGGCTCGCGTGAGGCGATATGGAGTGCCGCAGTCATACGACCGCCTGCCCGCCCGCACCCCAGAGGGACGCGCTACACCCCGTGCATCCGCGCCCCCATGCCAGGTGAGCGGCGGCACGGACACACCTGCCCACGCCCCAGGGGGACGCGCCACGGAGCGGCCCACAACAACCGGTTGCATTCTTACGTTTTTGCGTTACAATGATAACAAATATGCCAATAGCTCTACCCCTTGCGGAGTCGTTGTCTATGTTATACCAATGTGACGTCGCCCTTCCGCATCCGTTGGTTCGTTTTACGCTTGCGCATACGCCAACGAGACTGCCCATGGAAAGGGATGTCGCGGGGCGGAGGGGCGTTGTATGCAACGCCCCTCCGCCGACATCCACACATGGGCGGGGGCCTGCGGCCCCCGCCCCCCGCCGCGACGCTGGCACGTGGGAGGACGCATGGCACGACCATGCGGAAGGTTCATGTCGAAACGGTATTATACATCGTTGATACCATTAACCAGGCGCTGCTTGCAACATTGCAATGAACGCTATTAACAGCAATACACGCCAATGTCTGCCCAGGCTCTTTTAATCTGCACAGCGGGCGAAAACTCATGTCTGCGTTTGCAGACTGGCTCAGTGGTTCCCAGAATTGTTGTTGCCTGCTGATTAGTATGCAAGGTCATCCCCTTGACGAACTGCCCACAACGTTCGGTTTTTCCTAGAGCGTGGAATTGATAATCAACTGGTACTGCGCCTTAAGTACGAATTGACCGAGGAGTTCCACATCCAAAGGAGTGTATTATGCCTGATCTGGTGTCTCTGTACATTGAAAATATCAAACGTAGCTTGATCGACATCCATAACCGTGATGTGCCTGAGACGATTATCGATCCTCGTTCGTTTGAAGAAGGAACACAACCAGAGTGGTTTAACCATTTTTGGTTTGGTAACGCCCTTACTATGTGTGGCTTGAAGAAACTGGACAATGTCCAGTTCTGTGTAGAAGACTGTCTGAGACGAAATATACCAGGCGATCTGATCGAATGTGGTGTCTGGCGGGGTGGGGTATCCATCTTTATGCGCGCCATTCTCGCTGCGCATGGCATCACTGATCGGGTCGTGTGGGTTGCTGACTCATTTCAGGGACTACCTACTCCACCGCCCAATTCCCAGGATGCCGTGATGCACCAGTTGCCCGTACTGGTGGAAGCCAATCATTATGCAGTAGATCAAGATACGGTGCAGGCCAACTTTCGGCGATATGGTTTGCTGGACGAGCAAGTACAGTTTTTACCTGGCTGGTTTGCAGATACGTTGCCGCATGCATCGATTGAACAAATTGCAGTACTGCGAGTCGATGGCGATTATTATCAATCTACAATGGATATTTTAACCAATCTTTACCCCAAACTTGTGTCTGGTGGTTATATAATCCTCGACGACTGGGGTCTTCCGATTTGTGGTGAAAAACAGGCGATATTAGAATATCGCGCAACACACGGAATCACTGAAGAACTGATTGAGGTAGATTGGCAAACAGCCTATTGGCGTAAAGGGAATTAAGCCGAAGATCAACAGCTTATGAATACAGATACAGAACAACAAGTTGGAGAGAACGATCTGTCCATCGAAGTTATGCGATTGCGCCAGCGGATTACTACCCTTGAAGACGTCGAACAACGCCTGGATCAGCAAACACAATTTTTACGTGATGTTTACGATGGCGTACCATACGTCGTTTTTGTCTACGAAGTGTTGGATAATGGCGATTTTCGCGCCGTGCGCATGAACCAGACCGGATCGCAACTGACCGGTCTGCCCGTGGAACATTGGACAGGCAAAACCCCCGAGCAAATCCACCCACCGGATGACGCAGCCGCGATCCGACAGCGCCTGACTAGCTGTGTTGCGCAGGGAAACCCCATTCATTTTGAGGAAGAGCTATCGTTTCCGTCAGGCAAGGTCTGGACACAATCGATCTACAGTCCCATTCGGGATCAAACGGGACGTATCTACCGCGTAGTTGGTACCGCCATTGATATTACAGAGCGAAAGCAACGGAATCTAGCAGAAATCGAAAAGCGCGAAGCAATTATCGCCCAGCAATCAACCACACTTAATGAACTCTCGACGCCGTTGCTGACTATCAGTACCCAGGTGATGGTTATGCCACTAATTGGGACGATCGACTCACGCCGTGCCCAGCAAATTATCGACACATTATTGACCGGTGTGGCTGAAGCCAGCGCCACGATGGTGATTCTGGATATTACTGGTGTGGCAGTCGTAGACACGCAGGTGGCAAATACATTGATCCACGCGGCCCAGTCTGTCAATCTGTTGGGAGCCACCGTCATCCTGACCGGAATTCGCCCGGAAATAGCGCAGACGCTGGTGGGCCTGGGCATCGATCTCGGACGTATTGTCACTCGCAGTACGCTCCAGGCTGGCATTGCCTATGCACTACAGAGCAGGCGCGAGCCGTCTTCAAAGGCTAGTGGATAGGGGACAATTGTGTGTGTCAGGTTTATGGGGCTACCCTTCCCGCCGCACCCCGTGCCTAAAGATGTGCGCCAACCTCACAGCCGTCGTCGCCGGGTCAGGCAGACCACTCTGGCTATGCGGTGCCAGATGCATGCTATGTACCAGCGCATACAACGAGCGCACCACTGTCGCCCGATCCAGATCGGGATCGATCTCACCCTGGTCAAACGCTGCCTGCACCAGCTTGACCACCGCATTATCGATCCGTTGTAAACACTCCGCCGACTCCTCGTAGGCATGCAACAACTCAAGCACCTCCGGCACCCAGATCTGCAAGGCAGAGTAGCCAGCATCGATCTGAAGTTGCACCGCCGTTGCCAAAAATACCGTCAGACGCTCCAGCGGTGTTTGATCGATCAGGTCAGCTTCAAGCACCAGCAACAGCGGATTGATCAGCCGCATCGCCACCGCCACGACAATCTCATCTTTCGTACCAAAGTAGCTATACAGGGTTGGCTTCGAGACTCCAACCTGCGCTGCGAGATCATCCATCGACATCGACTTATGCCCCTTCTCGGCCAGGAGCATCTGCGCGGCACCGACAATCTCATCGCGCAGCATCTGACGTCGACGTTCCCGCAACGGAGTGGTCATAAACACATTCCTTATATACGATCATCGTGTTCAAAAACACGATCAGGGGTAAAAAACATATCCGACAGTATATACACAAACAGTCTTCGGCGTCAACCAGCGTGTCTCGCTCCATCTGAAGGCCGATCTATCCTCGATCTAGAGTTGGGAAGTAATCTTACCACCTGCCTGTCAGCGATACCATCTGGGGGCTGATGTCGAACAAGATACCTGTTGTTACAATATAGACAAGACCCAGGAATAGTATGTCACGTGTTATCTGCAAGGGAGAACGAGCTATGTCGATCCCACATCACATACCGCACCAGCACAGCAGTATCGAAACCCTATACCAGGATTATCAACGACCAATTCTGGCCTATCTGACCCGCATGGTCAATGATCACGAAACAGCCGAAGATCTCTGCCAGGAAACATTTGTCAAAGCCATGCGCCACTGGGCGCAGCATAATCCTGAATCCAGCGCAGCGGCCTGGCTTTATCGCATTGCCACCAACACCGCCTACGATCATTTGCGGCGACGACAACGCATCTGCTTTCTTCCCCTCCTGGCGAGCGATCCGTTGCCAGATGATAGCCTATCAATGGAGGCACGCCTGGATGCGCATGAACCAGTGCATATGGCGCTGGAGCAAATTCCACCGATCTACCGTATTCCGCTGATGCTACATACCTGTGAAGGCCGTAGTACCCACGAAATTGCCCAGAGGTTGGGATGTTCCAATAGTGCTGTTAAAACCCGCCTCTTTCGGGCGCGCCAGCGCTTTCGACAGGTGTATCAGGGCTAATACCAGTCTGGATTCAACGTGGCAACGGTTCCCCTGCCCATGTCATGCTGAGCGGAACGCAGTGGAGCGAAGAATCTCCCGCCTCAGAGCCTGAGACGCTTCCGAGCGCTGCGCTTCGTTCCAGGTACCATCTGCCCATTTTTGGCCGCGTTCAGGGCACATTCGTATAATACCAATTTAACTTCGACCTTCCGCATCCGTTGGTCTGTCTTCCGCTTGCTCCTATGACCACAAGACTGCCCCTGGAAAGGGATGTCGCGGGGCGGCGGGGCGTTGCATGCAACGC
>CALANA010000234.1 GCA_937925925.1 uncultured Chloroflexales bacterium
GCCGAGACGAAGTCTCGTTGTAATAATAGTGTAGCATAGGATAAGGGGTACCCGTTCAGGGGAACGTTCGCCAGCGGGGGTTGCGGGGGTCGCAGGCCCCCGCAACCCCCGGGAACCTCCTGGAGCGGCATTGCTCCTCCAAACCAACCCACCTGAACGGTTACGAGAAAATGATTAGATAGCAGGCCGAGGAGATGTATATGCTGGACTATAGTACAACCGCCGGGCAGGTGCTGCGCAGGTTGCGCAAGCAGCGCAACCTGACCTTAACCCAGGCCGCCAGACAGCTTGGTACCTCAACACCCGTACTCTCACGCAAGGAGCGCGGGCAAGATGAAATTAAGCGGATCGATATACGTGCTGCAATTACGGTGTATCAGTTGTCGCCCTGGGAAGCGTATGAGTTGTGGATAGCATCCGGGTTTATTCCCGAACCAACGCTCCCAGTAGCTCGAAACTATGATTTGTACGAACTGGCGGAAACACTATTACCACATATCCCCTTTCCAGCGTTTATCATGAATGTGCCAGGCTATATTCTGGCCTGGAATCAAGAGATTGAGGCCATCTGGTCTCTGTCTCTGTCGGAAAATAAGCAGGTGCATATCATTGACGAGTTGTTTTCAGAGCGCATCCGCCAGCTCCTGGGAATACGTTGGGAGCAGTATGTTTCACAAGCATTGAAAGTATTTTATAATAAAACCTTCCGTATTGCGAACGATCCAACGCTCCGCCACCTTCTAGATCACCTGTGTCGCCGCCATGGAGAGACCTTTATTCGCAAGTGGAACGAGGCCCAGAGCGCATATGCAGTTGACGCAAAATTGTCGCCGCTGGATATGGGCGCAACCGTTGTAATGCACGATAGTCCCTATGGTATGATCGACTATCTGGTCATGCACATGACCTTTCAGTTTCCACAAGAGTATGAGGTAACGATGTATGTACCGTTTGGCGCACAGAATCAGAAACGGTACCAGCGTTTCAAGGCTACCATGGGGCCAGGTCGACTGTATATGCAAAAAACAGCAGATCAAATTCATAGGAATAACAGAAAAGTGGATCAAAATAAGCACGTTTCTCAGCTAACATGTACGTCATTAACCTGAGATCCTGGGGTTGACCCTGGCACCTGGTGGATGGGTCGTGGTTAACGATTTGCTGGCCGCATGTGTGCAGCATGGTTTTTGCCATAAGTCGCACCGAGTTGGAAGCAATTGTGGCGCAGAACGACAAGCAGCGGTTTGCGTTTGATGCTACGGGGAGCATGATCCGTGCGAATCAGGGCCACAGCGTTGCGGTTGATCTGCAGCTGGAGCCGACTGTGCCCCCGGATGTGCTGTACCACGGCACCAGCACGACCACTGGCGAAGTGGTGTTACGGGAAGGGCTGCGCAAAATGTCGCGCCATCACGTGCATCTGTCGCCCGATATTGATACGGCGCATAGAGTTAGTATGCGGCATGGGCGGCTCGTTGTCTTTGTGGTGCTGGCCGGGGCGATGCAGCAAGCAGAGATTCTTGGGGGCCTACGGCCCCCCAAAACCCCAACCGAAGGCTTACGTTGATGCGCATAGGAGTTCCACCCTGCCCCCACCCCCTCCGGGAGTAGGGGGAGGTCGAAAAGTGGGCGAAAAAGACCCTAAGAACGTGAACGTTCTCGTGTATACGCAATAGGAACGTCTTGTGGCTTTGACAGCACCGGAAATTGCGAACATCGTTACGACAAACAGACATGCGCTCCATAGATGCGCTGAATCATGTCTCAGCATTCACTGTTTGGGCTAAACACTCAATCCTCGGTCGCCAGCCACTCGATCCACTCGGCTTCGAGTTGCGACAGCGGCTTGCCATAGACGCCGCGATAGTTCGCCGAGCCAGCAGGCCGACCACGTGAGTCGCGGTAAGCAGCGTCCAGCTTTTCGCGCCCATAGGTCAGCAGCAAGTATTCCACAAACGATCCCCATTGATCATAAATGTTCACGCGCGTCGTTGTGCGGCAGTCTGCGTCCAGGCTGGTCGTGAGCGGCAAGAGCGTGCCATCGCGCCGCGCCTGTTGCGTGCGCACGTGATAGAGCGGGCGGCCATCCTCGGCCAGGAAATAGGGATAGCTGGCCCACACTGCCATACCTTCCAGCAGGATGATGTCGGAGCGAAAATGCTCGGGCACGCCATAGTAATCGTGCTGCAACTGGTGGATAAACTCGTGTGCCAGGATGGCCAGCACCCGGTTCGGATCAACATCGGGTTCATAGAACATACGAATCGTGCGTTCACCGGAAAGGGTTAAGCCGCGAATGGCACAGGGGCCGGTTTGCGGTGGCTCGAAGCGAATAGCGATGCGCCCCTTCAGCCCGGAGTTCATTTTCAGTGTGCCGCTAATGATCGCATATTCGGCCGGGATGGCCAGAGCCTGAATGGTTGACGCGCTCAGGCCGCCGGGAAGTCGATAGAAGTCGATGCTGTAGGTGCGCATTGCCAGTTCGCCGGTCAAAATCGGGGCCGGGACACCCGGTAGGAGCGGCGGTGGGGCCGGAGTCTCGGTGGGCGGCGGCACCTCGGTCGGGGGGGGCACCTCGGTCGGCGGCGGTGGTTCTTCCACAAGTGGCAGCGGTGCCTCGGTCGGTACCGCTGATGCCACAGGTGTAACGGGCCGTGGCTGGGCGACACGTCCAGCCGGAACAACCGTCGCCATTGCTACCGGAGCTGGTTGCACCTGAGCCACAGCCGGTTCAAAGCTAGCCGCAGAGAATCCGGTCGGTGTGCCACACCCGCTGACACCCAGTGTGAGGAGGATCAACAAGAAGTAACGCATGCATCGTCCTTTCGTGAAGGATACCGTTCGTATCCTGCGCTTTTGTTCTAGCGATACTACGAGCCAGAGGTGATCGTAAACGGTGATCATCTGGCTTGCTGATGGCGATCGGCGGTTGCTGCTCACAAGCCGGTCGCAGCATCGCGCCATGAGTCTAGCGTAAATAGACAAAATTGCAACTTTTGCCCGTGCAGGTACTATTGGTAAATAGGACTTGCATTTTTTCTATTTTCTTGTACAATATGTACAAGAAAGCCTGGTACATATATGGATGTAGTATACAAACCGGGGCCAGGTAAGCAGTGATACGGTCTGGTTAACGCGGGAACATCAAGCAATCCCGCTCAAGGAGATATACAGGATATGGGAACCACTTTGATGGACTATGATCAGGATGTTTGGGTGCTAGAAGACGAAACGACGGACATTACGTTTGCAGATATGCTTGTGGACATGCAGGCGCTGTATGGTGGCACGGATTTGCCAATCAGCGTTACCGATTTTGTTTCTGATATACGAGTACTGTATGCCGCTTCGGAGATGCCGATCGGCATTGGCGACATTATTGTTGACGTACAAGCGTTGTATGGTGATCTGCCAGTGCCCGCAAATGACCTGATTGCCGACTTCCAGTCGCTCTATCCCATCAAGCGAGCAATGACGGCGTAATCACCCCAGATTTCCAACCCGATCACGACAATGCCCGCCACTCACGAGTGGCGGGCATTGTCCATGCTCAGGCATGGTTCAAGGTCGATACGGAATGCTCGTTCCTTCGTCACTTCTGGCGCTGTTCACCACCTATAAGAGACCAAAACCACTGAGCCACGTTGGGGCGGGTTTCAAACCCACCCTTACTGGGATTGTAGATGGCTCAGAGCTACTGCTCGCTGCTATGCAATACGACGGACAGGCAGAAATCGAGATAGAGTGCGGCAGCCATGCTGCGGCCAATGCCTCTTCAAAGAGCAGCTACAACTCAATGCGCGTGCCAAGCACCTGCAGGAACTGTGCAATCCAGGCCGGATGCGCCGGCCAGGCCGGGGCTGTCACCAGATTGCCATCCGTATGCGCCTGGTCAACTGCAATATCCATATATGTCCCACCAGCACGCTGTACATCCGGGCCACAGGCGGGATACGCCGAGCACGCTTTGCCTTCCAGCACACCGGCCGCTGCCAGCACCTGAGCACCATGGCAGATCGCGGCAATCGGTTTGCCACTGGCGGCAAAGTAGCGCGTGATTTCCAAAACTTTTGGATTCAGACGGATATACTCCGGGGCGCGGCCACCCGGGATCACCAGCGCGTCATAGTCTTCGGCCCGGACTTCTGCGAACGTGGCGTTGAGCGCAAAATTGTGTCCCGGTTTTTCACTATAGGTTTGATCGCCTTCAAAATCGTGAATAGCGGTGCGTACGGTCTGCCCGCTCGCCTTATCGGGACACACCGCGTGTACCTGGTGTCCAACCGCTTGCAATGCCTGGAACGGTACCATGACTTCGTAGTCTTCTACATAGTCACCAACGATCATGAGGATGTTCTTAGCTGCCATTGCTAGATAACTCCTTTCGGTTGTGTCAGACCTGCATGGTCTGCTAGTGTTAGCCAGACTGATACACTTCTGGTAGAATGTTTATTCCATACGGGTATAGCATACGCTCTGCAGCCAGCGCTGTCAATAGCATAAGCCACTGTAACTGTTAACATCTAGGAGGAAGCGCTGTCGTACGCGTTCCCTTTGCTCCTGGGCGCGCGGGCGCCCCGCCCTGGTTTTTCTGGGCGTGCGGGCGTCGCGCCGCCTGGGCGGGCGACCCGCTCGCCTTGCCTCTTCGTCGAGGGCAAGATGCCCGCGCTCCCAGGAGGGCGTCTCGCCGCCTAGTCGCGCGGGTACGTTCTTCCGGGTGTGAACCGTTACAGGCCACGGTTGTCCTATCAGCATTCAGCAGACTGTCCACCCTGCTATCCCACAACCCATATGTTGCACCATGGCACAGAAGGGTTTTTGGTAAAATATTTGTTATAATGCCATAATATTGCAGGTTACAGCTTTTAGAGTGCAAGATTCTTTTTTTCAAACTACAACTTGTTGTTATTGAAAGAAATTAACGCTTGACCCATTCAATAGTATATTAGTATACATACTTCTAGTAATTTACGTATCGTCTGGAGGATACTATGCCTTCATCTACTCCGCTATCTGATAGCCCATTGTTGAGCCAGCGTCACCTGGAACGTTATCTAGCCTGGAAGATACCAATTACGGTGGTGTCGGCTGGTATTCTGGTTGTTCTGGCGATAGTATTCTCTTCAGCAACGCTCAATATTGCACTGGGGTTTACGCTCGTGTATGTGGCGATTTTAGTGTGGGCACGCTGGAAACTTTATCAGTATGGTGCAGAAAATACCAGTATAATCCTTGGTCTTAGTACATGTGTTATTGCTGTAGTCATTGCGGCCTTGTTGCCTTTTATGGCCCCTGTGTTGATCTTCTTACCGATCGGAGGAATTGCCGTCAGTCTCCTCTATGCCAACACTCGCAATGCACGCTATCTGGTCTCGACCGTCTGGTTGAGTATGGTACTGGTGGTGATCCTGTTTGTCTGGCATATCCCATTGGCTGCGCAGCCGCTGCCTGTTCATCTATTTCTAATCCTTATAACTGCGGTGACAACCAGCCTGACGGTATGGCTGTTATGGCAGTATCGTTGCAGTCTCCTGGAATTGCTGGCTAAGGTGCGGTCGGCGCAGGCAAGTGTGCAGGAACAGGAACAGGCATTTCTGGACAGGGTGAAAAACACCGAAGAGGCGTTGCAGCGCCGCGATGCGATTCTGGCGGCAGTCAGTTTTGCGGCGCAGGAGTTTCTGAAGACTCCCGACTACCAGCAAGCGATCCAGTCGGTATTGGAACGGATCGGGCTTGCGGCGGGAGTGAGTCGGGTGTATGTGTTTCAGAACCATCACTACGATAGTGGAGCGCTGGTTATGCGCCAGCGCTATGAATGGGTGGCCGCCGGTATTTCATCGCAATTAAACAACGCGCAGTTGCAGGAACTGGATTATCAAGCCGAAGGTTTTGGGCGCTGGGCCAGAACGTTACGCCAGAATAAGCTGATCTGTGGCGCGATCCGTACGTTTCCACCATCAGAGCAGCGGGTGTTGTTGCAGCAGGACATTCTCTCGATAGTGATCGTGCCCATCTTTGTTGACAATACCTGGTGGGGTTTTATTGGGTTTGATCACTGTCACGCGGAACATGCCTGGTCATTGGCTGAGAAAGAAGCATTACGAGCGGCGGCTGGTATTCTGGGAGCGGCTATTCAGCATGATCAGGCGCACGCGGCGTTACGGGCAGCCGAGGAGAAATACCGTTCGATTGTGGAGCAGGCGGTGGAAGGTATTTTTCAGTCTACGCCGGAGGGTCGTTATTTGAGTGCCAATCCAGCCCTGGCGCGGATCTACGGGTATAGTTCGCCTGAAGAGTTGATTGAGAGCGTGAAACATATTGGGCATCAGATGTATGTTGACCCTGATATCCGTACACAGTTTGTAGCGCGCCTCTTGCAAGAAGGCTCGATAACGGGCTTTGAGGCTCAGGTCTATCGTAAGGATGGACAGGTGATCTGGATCTCCCAGAGTGTGCGGGTGGTGCGTAAAGCCCCCGATATGCCCTATTACTACGAGGGAACGGTTGAAGACATCACCGAGCGGAAGCACGCCGAAGAACAACGCCGCGAACTGGAGCGGCGCTTGCAGGAGGTGCAAAAGTTTGAGAGCCTGGGTGTGCTGGCAGGAGGGATTGCGCATGATTTTAACAACCTCCTGGGGGCTATTCTGGGGAACGTTACGTTGGCGCTAGAAGAACTGCCGCCCGAATCAGCAGTGCGCCCATTTTTGGGCCATATTGAGAACGCAACCCGGCAGGCGGCTGACTTGACGCAACATATGCTGGCTTATGTCGGCAAGGGGCGGATCACCCGTCAGAATCTCGATCTGAATGAGGCTTTGCGCGAGATTATCGGCCTCCTGAAGCCGTCTCTGCCCAGACATACCCGGTTGCACTATGATCTGGATCCCGCGTTATCCCTGCTTGAAGCCGACTCGACCCAGATCCGACAGGTTATCCTTAATCTGTTAATCAACGCAGCCGAGGCCCTGGAAAACAAGCCGGGCGATATTCGTATCACGACCGGGATGCGTCATGTGGATCGTGACTATCTGGCAACTACCTACCTGGCTCCTGATTTGCCCTCTGGTACCTATATCTCGCTCGAAATCGCTGATACGGGGTGTGGAATGGATGCTGAGACACAGGCGCGTATGTTTGACCCCTTTTTTACCACCAAGTTTACCGGGCGTGGATTGGGGCTAGCCGCTGTTCTGGGCATCGTGCGTAATCATCATGGGGCATTAACCTGTACCAGTTCACCCGGTCAGGGTACGACTTTTCAGATCCTGTTTCCCTATAGCCCTCGACCAGCAGCGCCGTCGCTTGCTACCGTTACGGGAACGCAGCAGAATGGCGCTCAAGCGTGGCGTGGGCAGGGAACGATACTGATCATTGACGATGAGGCCGAGGTGCGGGTGATGATCGAGCGGATGCTCAAACGGATGGGTTTTTCGGTGATGTCTGCGGCTGATGGTCAGGCGGGCATCGACTGCTTCCGCCAGCAAGCCGATACGATTGCGGGGGTGTTGCTCGATCTGACCATGCCGGGGTTGAGCGGCGAACAGGCATTGTACGAACTGCAGCGCTTGCGTGCGGAGGTTCGGGTCGTGGTGATGAGTGGCTATGCTGAGGAAGACGTGCTGAAGCGCTTTGCCGGGCGACAACTGGCAGGTGTGCTGCATAAGCCGTTCACGCTGGACGAGCTACGCACGAAGATACGCGAGAGTTTTGCTGCTGATCTGCCACTGCTACCCGCCGCAGCAGAACAACAGTTGTCATGATGCAACAGCCAGTTGTGATCTTTTCTTGCACTATCCATCACATAATTGGTACGCTAGGATACAAGCCAATCATCCCTGTTTGCAAGACCTGCTGACTCTCTGGCAGCGTTGGTGGGTGAACAGGATGACACAACGTAACCGTTCAGGTGGGGTGGTCAGGAGGGGCGTTGCCCCTCCTGGAGTCTCTTCGGTTGTGCGGGGGCCACAGGCCCCCGCGCCGGCGCAGGTACCACCTGAACGGTTACTGACAGAACTGTGATTGAACGAGAAAGGCAGAAACGATGGCGCGGCCCAAGCGAGTGAATCCAATGTTGCGTGTTGCTCAGAAGTATGTAAGTCTGCATATACCCGAATTTAAGGATGTGCCGTTGCGGGTGCGCTCACTGGACGGCCCACCGGGTTCACCGCGCTATACCGTCACTGCTGAAGCGTGTGGCGCTGCGGTCTGCCCATATGGTGTGTCTCCAGCAACGGCAGCGGCGGGTGACTGCCCGATCCTGGAGTGTCAATTGCGCCACTCGCTGCGCCTGTTGTTGGATCGGCAAGGGCAAGTGCTGGAAGAGATGCGCAGCGGTATTCACTGGGGTTGATGTGCCATCGACGCATACTGGTGTCTCGCTGATCTGCACTGTCCGCGATGAGGCCGACAATATCGCGCCGCTGCTCGACTCGATGCTGGCCCAGTGTCGTTTGCCTGACGAGATCGTGATCAACGATTGCGGCAGCCGTGATGCAACGGCGGCGATTGTGCGGCGCTATGCCGAGCGTGATTCACGTATCCGTCTGGTGGCAGGTGGACATAATATCCCCTCCGGACGTAACCACGCGATCGCGTCGGCCACCGGGCCGCTGATTGCCTGCACCGATGCCGGGTTGACGCTTGATCCGCACTGGCTGGCACAGATTGTGGCTCCACTCGAAGCGGGTGATGCTGACCTGGTGGGCGGTTTTTTTCGCCCTGCGCCGCAGAGTCTGTTTGAACTGGCGCTGGGCGCGACGAACTATCGCGATGTGTCGGAGATTGACCCGGCGCGGTTTTTGCCGTTTGGCAAGTCCATGGCCTTCCGCAAAGCGGTATGGGCGGCGGTGGGTGGGTTCCCCGAATGGGCCAGCCACTGCGAGGATTTGCTGTTTGATCTGGCTATTGAGCGGGCGGGCTATCGCCGTGCGTTTGCCCCTGCTGCGCTGGTCTTTTTTCGCCCGCGTTCCTCATTTCGTGCATTTGCGCGTCAGTATTTCCTGTATGCCCGTGGCGATGGGATGGCCGGTTTATGGCCGCGCCGTCATCGCCTGCGCTATGGGGTGTATGGGATGCTGCTGGCGTTGCTGGTGCTGGGCAAGCGCTCGCCCGCTGTGCGCCTGCCGCTCGCGCTGCTGCTGCTATCGGGTGCAGCGGCCTACACCCACGGGCCGTATCGTCGCATATGGCCGCAGATAGCTCCACTGCCCTGGGGTCAGCGCTGCTTCGTGCTGGCGCTGGTGCCGCTCATTCGGCTGGTGGGCGACTGTGCCAAGATGGTCGGGTATCCGGTAGGCGTTTGGAGCGTTGGAGCGCTGAAGCGTGGGAGCGCTGAAGCGTGGGAGCGCTGAAGCGTTGGAACGTTGGGACGTTAGAGCGTTAGAGCGTGGGAGCGTTGGAACGTTGGAGCGTTGGAACGTGGGAGCGTTGGAACATTGGAACGTTGGAGCGTTGGAACGTTGGAACGTTGGAACGTTGGAGCGTGGGAGTGTTGGAACGTTTAATATGGTAGAAGTTTTGAAGATAATTAAGTATAAGCTTCTGGCGCTGTGTTAGTCCTTCAAAAGTCTCGTCCATAGTTTACCCTCTTTCTGCATCTGCACTTATTGGCTTTAGTATAGCATGGTCTACTTCACCTGGGTGAAGATGAAGTCGTTGCCGCCGCGCGGCCCGGTTGTTTAACGCAAAGGCGCAGAGGGGCAAAGACGCAGAGAGATGCTGTGTGTGCCGCCACACGTATCGCCGCCGCGCGGCCCGGTTGTTTAACGCAAAGGCGCAGAGGGGCAAAGACGCAGAGAGATGCTGTGTGTGCCGCCTCGCGTCGCACGTGTCGTCGCCACACACCTCGCGCCACGCATCACCTCAGCTAAAAGCAACGTCCCTATCCTCTGTGTCCTCTGCGGTAGGAACATCTCACTCCACGCCACACGCCACACGCCACACGCCCTTCACAATACAAACACCAAAATCCTTGCGCCTTTGCGTCTTTGCGTTAAAATCTGTCGCCTCACGTCTCACGTCTGCGGTAGGAACATCTTACTCTATGCCTCGCGCCTCGTCCTTCGCGCCTCGTCGCCTCGTCGCCTCGTCGCCTCGTCGCCTCGTATTACCTCAGCATCAGGGCCGGCACAACACGGGCGGGGGGGCGATGGCCTCTTGCTCCAGCTTACGATCCGCGTGCAGCAGGGCGGCGATCAGGGGGTGGCAGTCGGCCAGTTGTGGGTGCGATTGCAGGCTCTTCAATGCCGCCCGGTCGCGGGTAGTCAGCGGCTGGGCATACGGGCGCTGGCAGAGGAACGTTTCGGCGTCCATCGCCAGCGGTTGCACCGTGGCCAGCGTGCCGCGCAGGTGCAGCAGGATGCGCAGCCCATCGGGGTCGAGGTCGCCCCAGTGATAGAAGGTAATGGCTGGCACGGCCTGGCGCAGGTTGTGCAGCAAGGTCAGCACGGCCGGGCTGGCGAAGCCACCAAGGTACACCGCCAGTACGGATGGGTGTCGCACGGGCAGCAGTTCGTGAAAGCTGGTGGCATTCTCAACCGTGACAACCGCCTCGGCGCGACAGGCCACGATCTGGCTATGCTGCAACAGGCTGGTCGGTAGCGCCAATCCTGCCTCAAACCCGCTTAGATCGAGCGTCGTCGCGTTCGTGCGCAACACCAGCGGCCCCGCCAGCGGTACATATTCGGGAATGCGCTCGACCATGTGCGCGCGCAGCAGGGCACGGTCATCGTCGCCGAACGCCGCCGACTGCGCATCGTGACGGCGTAGCACGGCGATAATCGCACTGCGCAGTTCGGCGATGCGCTTGCTATTGGCAAACAGGCGCACGCTCAACGCCCGCTCGCTGAGGGGGGCGCGTAGCCGAGCGATTGCGTCCAGTGCTGTCAACAGATCGGCATTCCACTGCGGATGATCCAGGTTGAGCGGGTGGAGCGCGCGTTGCCGTGCCAGTTGTTGTTGCGCCCAGGCCAGGAATGCCGCGTTCCAGTCGGTGTGTGGTACCTGTGCCGCCAGCAGCGTGTGCAATTCGGCTTCCTGCTGCTGGCGCGGCGTGCGGTTCAGCAGCGTGTATAGCGTGGCGGCGTGGGCTGGCAGTAGATCAACGGCTTCCAGCCAGTTGCCCTGTTCCCACTTCTGCCAGTGTAGCTGGACGATACCCTGGCTCGCCAGGTGGTGCAGCGCGGCGTTGGTCTCGCTGCGCGGAGCGGCGTTGTCGGGCGCAAAATAGGCCGGATGCGTCTTTGCAGTCAGCCGCACACGCACCACCGTCTGCCGCTGCGGTTGCTCGTAGCGATCCAGCAGTGTATGCAGGATGGTGCGGGCCAGTTCTGGCAGATAGACGTTCATGGAACCGAGTCGGGCAGATCGTTCGGGGCGACCGTGCTATTGCCGGGCGGAGCAGCGGCCAGCTTTTCCAGCAGCGCAGCATAATTGCGGTATGGCTCGATCAACACCGTGTCGCCTACGGTGGACAACACCAGGCTGGTGCAGATCTTCGGCACCAGATATTCACAGCGTTCGAGCGGTGTAGCAGTAATGATTTGCAGACCAAAGCCTTGCAGCAGTTCCAGCGTGGCCCCAATCCGATCCTGATCCATCTTGGAGAAAGCCTCATCGAAGGCGACGAGGCGGATGGTGGGTCGCTGGTGACGCTCGTTGATGTGGTACAACTGCGCAAACGAGGCGGCGATAGTGACATAGAACGGCGTCTGCGTCTCGCCGCCGGATGTCTGGCCCATGATGCGGCTCAGGCGCGAGGTGCTGCCGTCGGCGTGCGTCACCTCAATGTCGTAGCTCAGGTAGCTACGGTAGTCGGTCATGCGGCGCTGCTGCTCGCGTTCGGCGTCGGTTCTGGGCGTGCGGGTGAGCAGCGCATAGAACTGATCGAAACTGGCCTTGTGTGTGGCGTAAAAATCGCTCTGAAAGAGTGATCCGGAAGTACCGATGAGTTGCGCATCGTTGATCAGGTCGTAATATTCGCGCACATCATCAGCGGGCTGAGACTTGAAGCGGTAGCGCTCGTGGCGAAAGTGCAGCCGGCTCAATGCGTCGTTGATGCGTTCCAGTTCCTGGCGGGCCAGCAGCATCTGCTCGCGCAGGCGGTGCAGCACGTGTTCGCGCAACTCCTCTTCGGCTTCGCGCTGGGCCTGGGCGATCTGCTCTTCATAGCGCGGCAACTCGGTGGCCTGCAAGCGTTCGTATTCCGCTTGGTAGCGGGTTTCGTCCAGACTCTGCGGCAGTGCAGTGAACTGGTAGCTGAAGTTGTAAGCAGTGGCCGCGTCGCGCATCTGATCCAGTTCGCGCTGCATGCGCGTATGAAAGTTCTGGGCGGCACTCTCGGCATTGCGGATCGGCCCGCTCAGGTCGGGAGCATCCAGGTTTTTTGACAGGAGCGCCTCGGCCTCGGCGACGGCGGTCGCCAGCCGTTCGCGCTCGGCCTGCGCCTGCTGTTCACACTCGATGCGCTGGCGCTCGGCCTGGATCTGCTGCGCAGCCAGCGTTTCTTGCGCATGTTCAAGCTGCCCAATGCGTCTGGTAAGCTGCCGTTCGTGCTGCATTTCCTGCTCAACAATGGCCTGCAGGCGCTGCGCTTCGCGCTCCAGTTCGGCCAGGCCACTCAGGTCAAGCGCGGCCAGTTCATCTTGCCAGGCGGCGATTTGTTGGCGCAGTGGGCGCTCGTCCAGCTTGGCGTCGAACCGCTGGCGCAGGTTGGAGAAGTTGCGCGCTGCATTCTGGAGCAGCTTTACCAGCCTCTGCTGATCACGCATCCGGGGTGTGTCAGCAGTGATCGCCTCCGTGATCTGGTGCAGTTCGTCCTGCGCCAGTTGAATCTGAGATTGCGCGGCGCGGCGGCCAATGTAGCGCGGGGTGTAGGTATCGGGGCGCAGCGCACGCACTGCCCACTCGCTGTACAGCACCACATCGGCGGTGATGGCGCGGTGATACTGGCGCAGTTCCGCGACGCTGGCACAGCAGATAATATTCCCCAGAACGGTGTTGAGGTAGGGCCGTAGCACCTCAAACTTAGGCTTAGGCTGCACCTGCTCGGCCAGCGAGCCGGGTTGGGCCTTGTGCCCCTCTTGATGGGCACGCTCCAGGTCGATCAGCCCGACATCGTATAGACCTTCGGCAGCGCGGGCGCGATCCAGTTCGCGCATCGCGGCCACGAAGTTGCGCGGTGCCACGATCAGGTAGAAGCGGCGCGGGCCGAGCATGGCTTCGACCGCGTTCTGCCAGTGTTCGTCCGGGACTTCGATCAGATCGCAGAGCAGCCGCGGGCGCTGGCCGATAAGTGGTGCGAGCAACTCGCGCAGGCGCTCGACATGGGCCGGGAAGGGCTTGTGGCCTTTCCGCAATTGGGCCAGACGTTGCTCTAGCTCGGTCTGCCGCTGCTGTAGCTCGTTCAGTCTGCTGCCAAGTTCAAAGAGCGTCTGCTGATGGCGGGCGGTAGCGCTGTCAAGCGCCCGGATCGCCGCTTCAAGCTCGGCGGTGAGCATGGGCGACGGCGGGATGTCTATGGTTAACGCCACCAGCGTGAATTGCAGCGTGCGTAGCGCTGGCTCTTCCTCTGCGTCCAGCATGAACTGCTCGGCATTCGGTGCCAGCACTGGCTGCAGATCGCGGATGGTCTGTTGGAGCGCATCCAGAAGTTGCTGCCAGCGGGCGTGGATGGCGTCGGCCTCACGGCGGGCGGCGTCAATCTGGCGCTCCAGGTCGGCGCGGCGCTGCATAACGCTGGACTGGCGCAACTGCACCTGCACCTCCAGCAGTGCCTCGTTCGCGCCCTTCAGCGCGGTCTGCACGGTCGTCAGTTCATCCTGGCAGGTGGCAAGCTGCTGGCGGGTGTCGTTCATTTGTTGTTCCAGCGTGGCCACATGGCGCTGTGCAGCTTCTGCCTGTAAGAGGATGGCGAGGAGCGAGTAGGTCGCATGATGGGCCTGCCAGCGCCGCGCTTCCTGACGATGCCGCTCAATCGCTTCTAGCCGAATGATCTTCTCTTTCACGCCAGTAGCGGTGACGCGCAGTTCTTCCAGGCGCTGCACCACCTGCTGCAACGTTTCCACCTGGAGCGCCTTTTCTTCGAGCAGCCAGCGTTCGACAAATTCGCGGATGTCGCGGATGGGCTGGAAGGTCAGGGCGCGGATGAAGAGGTCGAAGAAGCGCTCGTTTAGCCCGCCCAGGCTGTTGAGCAATTCGGTCTGATACTCCTGCACTTGCTCGAAGAGACGCGCCTTGCGGCGATTGCGCAGCGCCTGTTTGAGTTCGCGGCGCGGCAGGGGCCGTCCGTCGGGGATCGCCAGGTCGATGATGGTTTGCAGGGCATCGTCAATAATGAAGAAACTGCGGTCGGGGTGGCGACCTTCACCGGCCTCGATGCAGGTGCCGATGGTGAGGCATGTGTCGGTATCGGTGTTGGTGAATTCAAGCGCAACATAGGCCACGGTGTTGCCGGGACGCAGCCAGCGACCCTCGCCAATCTTGCCGCGCACGTAGCTGTCCAGGTCACGTTGCGAGCGTTCCTGCGCAGAACTGTTGAAGCGCACACGACTCTGGTTGGCAATCAGCACGGTCTGAATGGCATCGAGGATCGATGACTTGCCCGACCCATTGTGTCCCGCCAGGTACAGCCCGTCCTGCACGGCGATTACGTGATGGGTGAAGCGGTGCCAGTTGTGCAGCAAGATATGGGTGAGGGTGAGCATCGGTTATCCTTACAATAAGACAAGGTTCGTAGCGACGTTACCGTTGGGTGACACGTCGTAACGACGTTCGTCGTTTGTAACGCTGTAGAACGACTGAAGTCGTTACTACATACGTCCTGTAACGAAGCCATGGCTCAAGTCTCCTTGACTCGGCGTACCGCGGTCGGAACGGGTTGCGGCGGTGAAGAGCGCCGGGAGCGCGGTAGGGGCGCACGGCTGTGCGCCCCTCCTACGTCCAGACAGGTATTCCAACGTTCCAACGTTCTCACGCCTCCTCCGCGTCCTCCGCATCACGGTCGGGGCGGTTACGCCGGTACTCCTGGAGCCGCTCAGCGATGGCGTCGATCGTGCTGGCGGGGACAGCCACTTCGAGCGTGGGCAGCAGTTCGATCAGCCGTTCGCCGTCGCTGGCGCGCAGCGTGCCGCCCCCGCCAGCGCGAATGAGCTTCAGGCTTTGCAGCGTGCGCAGCGCCTCATCCAGGCTGGTCTTTTTCTTCACCGCCTGTCGGGGCAGGAACTCGGTATAGCGCTGGTACAGCTCTTCGATGCTGACGGTGGGAAAGCGAGTCAGGCTCACCTCGACGCGCTCGTATTTTTCGGCGTAGATCAGTCGCAGCAGCAGCAGCCAGATCGTCGTATCGCGGTTGAGCCGGCGGCGGTGGGCACCCTCGCGGTGAACGACCTGAAACACGCCGATGCGCTCGTCGTAGCGCAGATCCCAGCCGGCCACCGCCAGGTAATCGGCGACCAGTTCGCGGCGGCGCACCAGGAAGTTATAGGCGCGCCGTTCAGCCTCGTCTTCGCGCCAGATCAGGCCGTCACTGAGCAGGCGGCGCACGGTATCCCCGAACTGCTGCTGCTCGCTGGCGGTAAGCTGGCTATAACTCTCGGCAAAATTGACAAGACTCATCAGTGATCACCGGATGGCGTTGGGTATGTGGCTACTGGCTATATCATACTCATATGTGGGGACATCTGCAAGCGGATGGGGAACCGCACGGAAGGCAGCATTCGTGTATTCGTGGCTGTATTCGTAGATAGCTCTTCTCTGCAAGTGATACTCGTTCCAGGAATCACAAAGGCCGCTCACGGAAGCGGCCCTTGTGCGGAGGTCAATGTGAACTACTAGACTGCCACACGACCCTATTCTAGCCGATTATTTATGATTGAGTATCGGCCGCATGGCTAGATTTCTCCCTGGTCAGTTGACCAGGAGCTATCCAGGAACAACCCAGGGAGTGATGACAGGTGTGAATGCACTGGTAATAGTACTGTTTTACAAGGATGCTATACTAAAGGGGAGCATATCTGAAGGCCCAAACATAGTTCAGCGCAACATATGGAGCGCATATCTGTTCGTAGTACCGCTTTCAGGTGGTGAAGGGTGTGGGAAAGGACTCATGAACATTGAACATGGAACCTGGCTACGCCAGCATCCGGAGTCACGGCTTTAGCCGGGGCTGCAGGTGGCCGCAGGGCTGTCGCATTCCATACTCAAATTTTTTTAACGTTCATACGTCATTACTACGAATGGCAAGCAAGGACTCAGGTCGTTACTACAAATGGCAAGCGTCGGAAACGACTAATGGAGTTTGCGTCATGAATCCGGTATGCCCCGCTCCAGCCCGCGCAGGCGGGCTTCGCATCCCGTAGCCCGCGGCTTCAGCGGGGAGGCGCAGAGCGGAATATGTAGGCAAAAACCATAAGTCGTTACTACGAAGAGACACGCGCCCGGCTCAAGCCGGGACACCGGTCGGTCTGAGTCGGATCTACAAAATGTTGCTCTGAACCATACATAAAGGATATAACAACACCAAAGAACAGCGTTCCGTGTTCATACTGGAGGAGACTATGCTATCAGTCTGTCCACATTGCCAGGCACCACAAAAAAAGCCCGGTCAACGGTTCTGTAGTCGTTGTGGCAAACCACTCAGCGGCAGCCCTGTTCCCGCCGCCAATCCCGCATCAGCCGGTCAGGTCAATCAGCGCACGCTGCGCTTTGGGACGACCAGTTTCGCGGCGAAGCTGGTGATCGAAGATAGCGGGCACAGGAGCGAACAGCCGCTGTCCAATGTACCGATTACGCTCGGTCGTGCGCCAAACCATCATATTGTGCTGCAGTCGCCTTTTGTCTCGGCCAACCATGCGCGCATTGAGCCGGATGGGGTTGGGCATGCGATCACCGACATTGGCTCGACCAACGGCCTGCTCTATCAAGGAAGGCGTCTGCCCGCGCATACGCCCTATACGCTGGTTGATGGCGATCTGATTCGGATTGGCGATCCGATCAGTGGCAACTTTGTCTCGCTCACCTACGTTAACCCGGCCATGGCCACTCCGCCACCGGTACCGAAGATTCAACTGCCGACACCCGGTGTGAAGCTGCTGATCGGGCGCGATCAATGTCAGGTGACGCTGAACCATCCCCAGGTCTCGCGGCAGCATGCGGCTATCGAGGGCCAGGCCGATGGACGCTGGGTCTTGCACGATCTGGGTAGCACCAATGGTACGTATGTGAATGGGCATGCGATTCACACGCATATGCTGCAGGCGGGCGATATTGTACAGATCGGGCCGTTCAAGCTCAACTGTAGCGGCACAGCGTTGGTACACCAGGATCAGCGGCGGGCGATGCGTATCGAGGCGCGCGATCTGGTGGTGGCACGGCCTGATCCGCAGGCGACGCTGGTGCGGCAAATTGTTGCCAGTGTACAGCGCAAACCGGGGCCGCAGAAGCTGATCCTACAGCATGTCTCGCTGTGTGTCGAACCAGGCGAGTTTGTGGCGCTGGTGGGCGGTAGCGGCGCGGGCAAGAGTACGCTGATGGGTGCCCTGGCAGGCGTGACCGGTGCCACCAGCGGCAGCGTGCGGGTCAATGGCGACGATTTCTACCAGAACTTTGATGCCTACCGCGCTGTGCTGGGCTATGTGCCGCAGGACGATATTGCCCACCGTATGCTCTCGGTGGAGCGGGCGCTGGCCTATACCGCTCGTCTGCGCTTGCCCGATGATACCAGCCGCCAGGAAATTGAGGAGCGGATTACGCAAGTGTTGCAGGATGTGGAGATGACTGAGCATCGCTTCAAGCTGGTTGACAACCTCTCCGGTGGGCAGCGCAAGCGGGTCTCGATCAGCCTGGAGCTACTGGCCGATCCGACGCTCTTCTTCCTGGACGAGCCGACATCGGGCCTCGACCCCGGCCTGGAGAAGAAGATGATGTACACGCTGCGCCGGTTGGCCGATAGTGGGCGCACGGTGGCGCTGGTGACGCATGCGACGGCGAACATTGACCAGTGCGATCTGGTGGCTTTTATGTCGGCGGGACGGCTGGTGTACTATGGGCCGCCAGCCGAGGCGCACCACTTCTTTGGCATTACCTCGAATGACTTTGCCGACATCTACACCCGCATTGATGGCCGCTTTGATCCGCAGGATCCGGTGTTTGCCCAGGATACAGCGATGCAGCAGGTGTATCAGGACTGGCAGCAGGCGCACCCGCGGGCAAAGCAAGCGCCCTGGCTGGCCGAGTTGTGGGAAGTGCGCTTTAAGCAGTCGCCCTATTACCAGCAGTATGTTGATGATCGCTTGCATCAGGCGCGGGCACGCGGCGGGACGGGGGCGCATCAGGTGGTGGCACCAGCGACCGCAAAGCCGCCGAGCCATCCGCTGCGTCAGTTCTGGCTGCTGACGCGCCGCTACTTTGATCTGGTGTTGCAGGATCGGCGCAACTTGCTGATTCTGCTGCTGCAAGCACCGATCATCGCCGCGCTGATGGCGCTAGTCATCGCGTCTGATGCGGTGGCGGGCAGCGATGCGACCTTTGCCTCGGCGCGCCCGGTGATGTTTATGCTGGCGACGATTGCGGTCTGGTTTGGGATTATCAATGCGGCGCGCGAGATAACGAAGGAGGCACCGATCTATCGCCGCGAGCGGCTGGCGAACCTGCGCATTCTGCCCTATGTGCTATCGAAGGTGGTGGTGCTGACGCTGCTGGTGATTGTGCAGAGTGTGTTGCTGCTGGCGATTGTGGGCTGGAAGGTGCAGATGCCGGAAACAGGGTTGGTCGCGGGGGTGTATGCCGATATGTTTATCACGACCTTTTTAGCATCGCTGGCAGGTTTGGCGCTGGGCTTGCTGATCTCCACCACCGCCGCTACGCCGGATCGGGCGATCAGTATTGTGCCGCTGGCGCTCATCCCGCAGATCCTGCTCAGTGGGGTGATTTTCAAGTTGGAAGGCAGTGCGCAGGTGCTGTCGTGGTTTGCCATCGGGCGCTGGGCGATGGACGCCTATGGTGCGATTATCGATCTGAATAGCCTGCCGCGACCAAGGGGTATGGAGGCGTATGACGAGTATACGCACAGTGTGGAACACTTGGTCGGGCGCTGGCTCATCATGGCCGCGTATACACTCGTATGCCTGGCGCTGACCGTCTGGGCCTTACGGCGCGGGGATGTGCGGCGGTGAGGCGCGGTATCTGTTGAATTGCTGCGGCGCTGAGGGGATATGAAGGGATTGAATCGCTGATGCGCTGACACGCTGAGCGGGAGGTGAAGGGATTGAGTCGCTGAGGCGCTGAGGGCGCTGAGGACGCTGATATGAGGCGGATGGACGACCACGCGCTCAGCGCCCGGAGAGCGGGTCGGCGGGTCAGCAATACAAGCGCATGTAATGCGCTGATGCGGTGGGAGAGCGGTAGGCTCCTGTGCATTGAATGGGTATACGCATCACACCCGCCGCAGCACAAAGGCACGGAAGCCCATCCCGGCCTGCTCGATCCAGTCCCCGTCGGCCTGCTCCTCGATCCGGTAGCCGAGTGAGCCGTCGCCATAGGCGCGCAGGTAGATCAGCAGCGGCAGCTCGTCGGTGCCGGTGAGCGGCAGGTCGCTGGCGTGTACTTCGTCGCGGTCGCCGAGCAGACTGGCGGCGTAGCGGCGTACCCGCTCGCGGCTAATGGCGCGGTACATCTGCTGCACGGCATACTCACGTGTGGCCTGGATTTCGGCTGCCGAGGGTTGCGGCGCGGCGACCGGTTCGGGCGTAAAGGGCACGGCGGCGCGGGTGGGCGGGGCCAGCGCTTGCTCGTCGTATAGCTCCAGCGCAAACAGTGCTGTCAGCGGGGCATAGTCGTCTGGTAGCGGTGTGTTGCCGCGTCCCGGCACCTCGGTCAGCAAATGCTGCAATAGCGCGTACAACTGCCCGCTGGTGGTGCTGCTGGCGGTAAGCTGATGCTCGATAGTGCGCACCGCCGAGTCGACAAACTGGCTGTGCCGCAGGTCAATGCTGGTTAACAGCCGGTCGAGCCAGGCAAAATGTTTGCGGATCTCGTCGATACTGCTGGTCAACAGCGCCACCGCCTCCTCCACGCTAGCCACCTCGCCGCGCAGACGCATCTGGCCCGCCAGCACCTCAATCTGCGCCTCGTCCGCCAGTGTAGCCAGCGCGTTGAGAATGCCGGGGCGGAAGCGCGAGACGTGATCGGTGGTGCGCAACTGGTGGTAGGCGCTATCAACGATCTGGTCGCGGTAGTGGGTAAAGATCTGCTCCAGCACATCACGCGCCTGGAGTTGTTCCAGCACGTGCTGAATATGCTCGCCAATATTGTGTTGCAGCTCCTTCAGGCTCTGGAGCAGATAGCGCGTCTGGTAGTGCGCCTCGCGCAGGCGGACGTAATCGCCCTGCTCCTGTCGTGCCGCCTGCAACAGGTCGTGAATCGCGCAGATCATGCCGCGCAGACGGGGTGGCTCGTTGGCGGCCAGTTCGTGCAGCACGCTGAGCAGGCGGAAGGCGTGCGCGGGCAGGGTGTAGGCCACCGTAAAATCGCTCTGGGTTTCGATCCGCAGCCAGCCACAGGTGGCGAGGTAGCGCAGCATGGCACTGGCACGCGCCGCCAGCGCGTCACTCTCGTCATCTGCTGCTGCGTCCAGCACACTGTCAATCTCGATATCCGACAGGTCAGCCGACGTTTCGGCCAGCGTATCGATTACCAGTGTCAGCGCCAGTTCGCGCGAGAGCGGTTGCTGGTGGCGCTGAGTTTCGGCGAACAGGCGCAGCAGCACCGCCGCATACACGGGCGCACTCGGCGCGGCGAGCGGGTTGAAGAGCGTGGTGGGGATACGGTCAAACAGATTCGGTGTCACGGGCGCTCACGATCCAGGCGATTCCGGTGGGCGT
>CALANA010000235.1 GCA_937925925.1 uncultured Chloroflexales bacterium
AGGTTGTATTTCCAGATAGCAGCATGGGTGTATACGAAATCGTTACCGGTACGGCAGCGTTTCATATGGCCGCAGAATTGCACGGGATGTTACGCGCACATCAGCGCACATTGAGTGATGATGCACCGATCTTTTGTTAGCCGCCGCACCGCCCGGCCCGTGAACGGGCGGGCAACGGGGGAGCGAAGCCCGCCGGCGCGGGCTGACACAGAGGCCACGCCGGTGGCCTGTGCACGGGTCGCCTGACGCTTCAGCGTCCGAGCGGCACGGGCGGGCCGCGTTGCCCGGCCCGTGAACGGGCGGGCAACACGGGAGCGAAGCCCGCCTGCGCGGGCTGACACCCAGGCCACGCCGATGGCCTTTGCGGGGTAGCTCGACGCTTCAGCGTCCGGGCGGCACGGGCGGGCCGCGTTGCCCAGCCCGTGAACGGGCGGGCAACACGGGAGCGAAGCCCGCCTACGCGGGCTGACACCCAGGCCACGCAGGTGGCCTTGGCGCGGGTAGCCCGACGCTTCCGCGTCCGGGCGGCATGTGCGGGCCGCGTCGCCCAGCCCGTGAACGGGCGGGCAACACGGGAGCGAAGCCCGCCGGCGCGGGCTGACGCGCCGGCGGCACTGGTGGCCTTTGCATCGCCGGTGGCCGACGCTTCCGCGTCTGGGCGGGCTGGCACAGAGGCCACGCCGGTGGCCTTGGCACGGGTAGCCCGACGCTTCAGCGTCCGGGCGGCACGGGCGGGCCGCGTTGCCCGGCCCGTGAACGGGCGGGCAACGGGGGAGCGAAGCCCGCCTGCGCGGGCTGACACCCAGGCCACGCCGGTGGCCTGTGCACGGTCGCCCGACGCTTCAGCGTCCGGGCGCTGACACAGAGGCCACGCAGGTGGCCTTTGCACGGTCGCCCGACGCTTCCGCGTCCGGGCGGCACGGGCGGGCCGCGTCGCCCAGCCCGTGAACGGGCGGGCAACGGGGGAGCAAAGCCCGCCTACGCGGGCTGACACCCAGGCCACGCAGGTGGCCTGTGCACGGTCGCCCGACGCTTCTGCGTCCGGGCGCTGACACAGAGGCCACGCCGGTGGCCTTGGCACGGGTAGCCCGACGCTTCAGCGTCCGGGCGCAAAAAATTGTGGTATTCGTGGTTCCAGCGCAGGTCAGCCCAGGTTCGAACCGTCGTTTTGGCGGGAGTGAAACCAGATTGGTATGAGATAAGAAAGGTGACAAGAATATGCTCGATCCTGATTTGTATGCACTGGTGATCGAACTCCATCCACCCAATGGAACGGAGCGCCTGTCGGTTTCGGGAGCGCAGGTGCAGGGTCTCTTTTTTGAACTGGTGCGCCAGAGCGATCCTGAGCTGGCGAATCTGTTACACGCCGATCTGCCGGGCAAGCCCTTTACGGTGGCGGTGGTGCCGCCTCAGCGCTCGTATGCTACGCCGAGTGCGGTGATGCAGATACGGGTGACGCTGCTGCAGGCCGGGCTGTTTCCGACCTTTATCCGCGCCCTGTTGAGCCAGTTTCAGCGTCCGGCGCTACGCCTGGGGCGAGTGCCGATGCAGGTGGGGAATGTGTGGGGCACGCCGGGAAGCCACCCCTGGGCCGGCTATACCACCTATACCACGCTGGCGGCCCAGGTGCAGCCCACGAACTGGGTGCGGCTGCAGTTTGCCACGCCCACGGCTGTGGCGCAGGGGCCTCTGCCGGATGGTCGCAAGCGGCTGGAACTGTTGCCCTCGCCAGCAGCCGTGTTTGGGAGTCTGGCACGGCGCTGGAACCAGCTTGCTCCGCCCGACCAGTTTCTCGACGATGAGTTGCTGGCGGCAGCCTGCAATGCGACGCTGGTGGCCGAGCATCGGCTGCATGTGCGCTCGTTGCCCGGCACACCGCCGCAACGCGGGTTTGTGGGCTGGTGCAGCTATGAGTTGCCGCGTGACCCGCAGCAGCGGCGGGTGATCACGCTGCTGGCCGATGCCGCCGTCTATCTGGGGGTGGGGGCCAAGACGACACGCGGCCAGGGCTTGTGCCGTCGGGTTGATGGTGATCATGCTGCGACTGATGCCGAAGGAGCAAACGATGACGACGCTACTGCTTGAACCTGATTTGATCCCGCTGGCGATGCTCAATGCTATGGCGTATTGCCCGCGGCGCTTTGCCTATGAATACGTGCAGGGCGAAATGCTTGTGAATGCGCACGTGGTGGAAGGGCTGTTGCGCCACGCTGAGATTGACGCGGGCGGGGTGGCGTGGCGCGGTACCACGGTTCAGCATCGGCGGGTGTATGTCTGGAGTGATCGGCTACGTATTGGCGGGTTCTGTGATCTGGTAGAGGAGCAGGCGGGGGTGATCCAGCCCACGGAGTACAAGAAGGGCCGGCCCGGACAATGGCAGGCTGATCATGTGCAACTGTGCGCCCAGGCGCTCTGTCTGGAGGAGCGCACAGGGTTGTCGATTGCGCAGGGGGCGATCTTCTATTTTGCCGCCCGGCGGCGCGAGGTGGTGCAATTTACGTCGGTATTACGAGCGACGACCGAAGAGGTGATCGCTGCAGCGCATGCCCTGGTAGCGCGTGGGGTGCTGCCACCGCCAATTGAGCAGCGGGCAAAATGTCGCGAGTGTTCGTTGGAGCCATTATGCATGCCCCGTCTGGCTGAACAGATGGATCGGTATTGGCAACACGAGGAGGATGCACGATGACGGTCGAGCCAATCAGTGAGTTTGAGTCTACCATAGGAGTGGAACTGCAAATGGCAACCTTATATTTGTTGGAGCAATACAGTGTGGTCAAGGTGGAAGGTGATGCCCTGCGGGTGGAGCCACCGCGCCCAAAAGGGGCCGAGCGCCGTTCGCCGTCGGCAATGGTGCGCGTGCCACTGACAGCGATTGAACACGTGCTGGTGTTTGGCGATATAACGCTCACTACGCCCGCGTTGCATGCGCTCTTTGAGCGGCGTATTCCCGTGCATTATCTTTCGATCTATGGACAATCGTATGGGTCGGCTCAGGCCGATCCTGGCAAAAATAGTCTGCTGCGGTTGGCGCAGGTGCAGCTCTGGCAGGATGTTGAACGTCGCTTTGCGGTGGCCCGGCAGTGTGTGCGTGGCAAACTGGTCAATATGCGCGCCATGGTCTTGCGAGCCGCACGCAATCGTCCTGATGACACGGCGCAACACTTGCAGGCAGCAGCGGCGCATATCGCTCAGGCGATCCAGGCGGTACAGCAGTTACCCGCCCCGACGACGCTTGATCCGGCGGATCGTATGCACGGGTTGGGGGCTTTGCTTGGTTGGGAAGGACGTGGCAGTGTCGCCTATTATGCTGCGCTGGGAGCGATGTTGAAGGATGATTGGGGCTTTGAGGGGCGCTTCAAGCGCCCACCGCCCGATCCGGTGAATGCGCTGCTGTCGCTAGGCTATGTGATGCTATCGAAGCAGGTGGCTTCGTTGATTGCAGCGGTGGGTCTGGATGTCGGGTTAGGCGTGTTGCATCAGCCGGGCTATGGTAAGCCAACATTGGCGCTGGATCTGATGGAGCCGTTTCGACCGTTGCTGGTGGATTCTGTGGTGTTGACCATGCTGAATACCCGCCAGATACAACCCGATGACTTTCAGGCCGAGTTTGGGGGAGTGTGGTTGAAGGATGCCCCACGCAAGGTGCTGTTTAAGCAGCTTGAGGCGCGCTTGCAGGAACAGGTGCGGCATCCTGTGTTGGGGCAGGCCGTAAGCTATCGGCGTTGTATCGAAATCCAGGTGCGCTTGTTCGCAAAGGTAGCCCAGGGTGAAATAGCAACCTATGTCCCGTTTACGGTGCGCTAGAACAGGAGAAGCACATGGCACAGGCTCCAACCGGGGCGCGGCTGTATGTGATAGCCTATGATATTCCGGTCGATAAACGCCGCACGAAAGTACATCGGCTGCTGTGCGGGTATGGACAGTGGACGCAGTATTCGTTGTTTGAGTGCTGGTTGACGCGCCGGCAGATCCTGGAGTTGCGGGCAAAGTTGCTCCCGTTGCTCGATCCGACGGATGATAGTGTGCGTCTGTATCAGTTATGTGCGGGATGTGCGACCAATGTCGAGACCGTTGGCGGGGCGGCACCGACAGAGCCGCTGATTTTTCTGGCATAACGGCGTGCGAGCAGCGCGGCTGCTGTGAAATCGCCGGGGCTGCTCGCAATATGGAAGAATACAGTATCATACGGAAATCTGGCATAAGCAAGCGTACAACCTGAGCAAATGTGGTATAATGGGACTACGACGTACACGCATCTGATTGGAGATTGCAACGATATGCCGCACAAGATCGGAGGTTATCGCAAAAAGATTATTTTAGTCCGGTGGTATGCCTTCTGCGAGGGCCAGGCTTTGAAAACACATTTATCCCCATTGGGGATTGAAACTTCTTAGCGTATTGAAGAACGACTGAATTGCTTCTTTGTTTGAAAACGTACTTATCCCGATTGGGGATTGAAACAACTATTTTGCGCTCTACACGCACGACCATGCGGCAGCCATTGCCCACTGCGTTGAACCGCCAGCTTGAGACCCTCGGCGCTATCATGCTGGGCGCTATGCACCGCATGTCCCGTCAGATGGCGCGGATCGCCCGGGCGATGCCGCTGGATACCACCCAATCGGCCAAAGAGCAGCGCTTGCGGCGGTTTTTGGACAATGAGCGCACCACCCAGACGGATCACGACCATCCGATTGTCCAGCAGGCATGGCATAGATTGAACGATCAGCGGGTTCACCGCATCCGGGATCGGGTGCTGCTGCGCGATCACCACACCATCCTGGTCATCAGCGTGGGCTTTCGCCGCCGATCCCTTCCATTCGCTTGGCGGGCGTTGCTGCATCGGGGCGCACGTGGCGTGCCTGAGCAGCACGGGATGATCCCGGCAGCAGTGGCGCGGCTCAACTGATTCACCATAACACCAGCGACAATATCGGATGATCCCGGCAGCAGTGGCGCGGCTGCCACCAGGCGTGCGCATCTGCGTGCATGGCGAGAGCGCATTCCGCTCACTGGCGCTCGTTCCGTGGCTACGCACCCAGGGCGATGATGCTATGGTGGGACTTGATGGCCGGACATGGGGGACGCCCCGGACAATCGCGATGCTCCAGGACAGGCGCTGGCCTCGTGGGTGACACCCCTGTCCGCCGTAACGGCGCGGGGGCGCACCCGAAGGCATCGTACCTCGCCCGTCACGTATGTGTCACCGTGTCTATGGTGCAGGATGTGTGCAATGGCCCCGTCAACATTATTGCGTGGTGGGAATGCGACTCGGATGGCAAGGGGTTGTGCATGCGGTCATAACGAATCTGCCCGCAACGGCGCGCACGAAAGCCTATGGCACGCGCCGGATTCGGTACCATCGGGCAGACGGGTGACGACGATCCCAGAGGCATCGCCCCAGAAGATGTCCACACCGACCTGCAGGCGGTTGGCGGGGTGCGCATCGGTGGTGAGCGTGGGCGGTTCGTCCCCATCCGCCGTCGGTGTGGCGTTGGAACGCCGCTTCACGCCCCGTTTGCAATCCGGATCGCCCATCAGTTGCCGATTCTTATCGAGCTGGCCTTCGGGGATGTATTGTTTCGGGTCGTTCTCTGTGACCCAGGCAAGCAGCGCCTGCTTATCACTGGCGATCACCGCGCCAAAGGTGGCCTGCTCATCCGAGGTGAGCGTGGCCCGCAGTAGGTGAACCATCGCGGTGCGCATGAAATCCAACCCGGCTCGATCCAAGGTGTGGAGGACGTGGCCCAGCCGCCGCCGATCCGGAATCGTGGCCTCCACGTTGAAGCCACCGGTGGCGGTCGGGCCGGGCGTCCGCGGGAACCCAGGGTAGTACACCAGGGCCGGATGATCGATTCAGATAGTCCCGCAGATGGGCCATGGACTGCTTGTCCTCATGGAGTTTGACCAGATAGGCGGCCACGAACGGGGCACGCGGTTCGGGCAGCGGGCCGAACCAGGGACGCTGATCCGGGCGCAGGGTCGGTCGCTCGGGAAACGTATTCCAGGGCAGAACGCCCAACAAGGCCTGGTATGTCTGCACGACCGGGTCATGGGCGACCCCGCCCGGCAACGGGTGATCCGGATACGTCAGCGGACATGCGGTCGCCGCCGACGCGGCGACCGATCCGTGCCATGCCATCCACCAGCGGGCACAGCAGCGGTTGCATGTCGTGATGAGATTTGGTACCATTCATGATAGTGTATCCCATGACGGATCCACGATGGGTGTGGTTTTCACCATGATACCCGACATGGGAGACGCTGGATTCAGGGGAAGCGGCACACCGGCCATGCCGGGTGCGGGGGACGTACCGACACTGGTTCGACAACCGGTGTCGGTGCTGGGAGCTGTAGCGACACCGGTTCAACAACCGGCGTCGATCAGCAACATGAGTCTTATGTTAAGTGTTCCCCCTCATGAAGGGTTTGGAAAATAATAACAACGCTGCCACTTCCATGATACCCTCCTGAGGTTGACACCATTGGCCCGCTCGGAGGGGTTTGGAACCTGCAGGGGGTGACCGTCACCTACCGGTTTTTGCTGAGGTTGACACCATTGGCCCGCTCGGAGGGGTTTGGAAACCGGTGTCTTCGCCATATGCGGACACAAAATCTGCGGTTGACACCAGTGGTGCGCCAGGGTTTAGAACCGCTGACGCGCTGCCCTACTGATGCCGCTGCACGAGGCGTGAGAGGTTTGAATCGCTGACGCGCTGCCCTACTGATGCCGCTGCGCGTGGCGCCAGAGGGGAATCGCGGAGGGAGATGAGCGTGATGGGCACGCCTCCCACCCGCCCGACACGCGCCTCAGCGCCTTCAGCCTCCTCTGCGCCGCAGTGACTCAAACCCCCGGGCATGCGGCCCATAACCGGTACGCCCCCACCCACCCGACACGTGACTCAGCGGCATCAGCCCGATCAGCGCCTCCGCGATTCAAACCTCTGAGAATAAGGCGCAGAACGGGCACGCCCCCCACCCGCCCGACACGCGCCTCAGCGCCTTTAGCCTCCTCTGCACCGCAGTGATTCAAACCCCTGGGCATGCGGCCCATAACCGGTACGCCACCTGCCCGCTGTGAATGTGTTTCGTCGCCTCAACGCCTCAACGCCTCAATACCTCTCGCCTCTCGCGTCTTCTCCTTCTCACCAGCATCAGTCAAGCCAGATCAGATTGCCATGTATGGTCGTTGCGTGACCATACGGAGCAATGTGAGACGATGTAGGACAATCGGGGCATTGGGACAATGTAGGACAATGTGAACATTGCAGCACAACGATACGTAGGGGCACTTGTTGTGGGTGCCCACATTGCCCCACAACAAGTGCCATGATCGCCATGTATGGTCGTTGCGTAACAATGCGGGGCATTGGGGCGATGCGGGCATTGGGGCAATGCAGGCAATGACAGCATTGTCGGTCAATGCAGGGCGATGCGGGGCAATGCGGGCGCGGTCTGAGCGCAAAGCGGTCTGAGCGCAAAGCGCAAAACATGTCGCTTTTGAAGCGCTGCGTGCGCTCTTTCTGCTCGAACCCATGGCATGCGTCAGCATCCTCCTGTTTTGCGCTTTGCGCTTTTGAAGCGCTGCCTTTGCCCCTTTGCGTTAAAAAAGAGACCGTGTGTCAGCACAAGGCGATGACGTGAGAACACGTTGCGTCGCCAGAGATGTGAGTATGGTTGTTACCGTTTCGGCCAGCGGTAACTCGGTTGAGACCTGGATCAACTGCGATGGGGACAACTCGGTGGGTGGTTCGTAGGTCTGGTGCAACGTTTCATAATCTTCCAGACGGGCATCGGAGCCACTTGTCGCCTGGTCATTATCCTCACGCGCCTGGAGGCGCTGGCGTACTGTTGCGGCACTGGCCTGAGCTTCAATAAAATAACAGGCCATTCGTACCCCTGCAAGCCGCTGGCGCAGGCGTTCTCGGTCGTAGCGACGGCTGAAGGTAGCATCAACCAGCACACTCTCCCCTGCCTGTGCCCGTTGTTCTACCTGTTCTATCAGCACGGCATAGGTTTGCTCCTTTGCCGCTGGCGTGTAGAGCTGGGCACGGGTGGCCACATCGCTCCGTTGATTAACTGCCAATCCCGCCCGTTCCTTGCGCAGACGATCTGAGCTGAGGAGTGGCCATCTCAATTCTGCCGCCAGTTGCGCCGCAAGCGTACTCTTGCCGCTGCCTACCCCGCCCATTATAATCAGTGCCGTCGGCGCTGAACCGCTGATCGCATACTGTAGCGCCAGCCGAAAATAACGCCGCGCCCGCTCGTGGCTGGACTGGCGCTCCTGATCCGGCACTTCTGGCTCGCTACCCCGCAAACTCTCGACCTTTCCACGCACATAGGCCCGCCAGCATTTGTAGAAGTCCATCAGGCGTAGCAGTGTCCGGTCGTTCAGCGCATCGGCCATGAGCAGCACAAATTCACGTGCCAGGTCAGAACGCTGGTTGTAATCCAGATCCATGGCCAGAAACGCCACATCGTTTGCTACGTCCACATAGCGATAGCGATCATTGAACTCAATGCAATCATAAATGCAGATCGTATCGTCCGTAAGATGAATATGCTCCAGATGCAGATCACCATGTCCATCGACAATGCGCCCCTCGGTAATCCGCGTTGCAAACAGCGGAGTATGTTGCGCATAGAAAAAGTTGGTGTAGTGCTGAATGGCCGCAAACGTGGGCGGCGAGATAGTCAGGCCTAGATAGTCGCGGGTTTGCGCAAAATTCTCATCGGTGACACGGCGCAACTGGTCGATCCGGCCACACTCAGCGATCGCGGCGCTGGGGGACTGGTTTTGATAGAACGCCTGGAGACGGGCAGCAATGCGTCGTAACTCCGCGCTGCCAACGGCATTACGCAGCAGTCGCTGTTTAAGAAAATCCTGGGCAGGCAATTCGTGCATCTTCAGTGCATATTCTACAATCTGCGTATCGGAGTCATCAGAGTCAAAGGTTAACTGGCCGGCCTGGAGGCCGATCGGTATCACCCCCAGATACAGATCGGGGCAGAGACGACGGTTCAACTCAACCTCACGCATACAAGCGTAATGCCGCTGTTCCAGCGTGGTAAAGTCTAGAAACCCAAAGTTGACCGGCTTTTTCACCTTATAGACATAGGGCGTCGCCCGCAAAATATAGGCGGTATGGGTCTGTATAAGTTCAACCTGTCGGGGATGATGCGGATAGGAATCAGGACTGAGCAGAAAGGTGAGCAGCGTATCGGACGCAATCCCCACGGTCTGTTCGTTCGACATAATTGCTCCTCCTGATACGTTTATTCAGACACTGATTGATCGACGCTATAGCAATCCTAAATCAGTTGTGAAGGGTCGGAGTCCAGGCTAAAGCCTGGTCTCCAGGGTTACCATGACAATAGGCTTGCTCTATACTCAGTATACAACGTCTACATACAATCTGAGCGGATGCCGCTACGAGGAACCGTCTGCAACGCCAGCGTGTATCGGCTTGATCAGGCTGCGCCAGAGGATGGGATGCCACACCCCCAACCTCGTCGGGGCGCAGCACAGGCCACGTGTTCCCCCGACTATCCGTCTCGCACTCGCTATCTGCACTATGCCAGGCGGATGGGTGCCGATCTCGTGCTGCGCCCCGATCGGGTCGGGTGGCCTGCCAGCGCAACTTGTGGCAGGGATCTGGCTTTGTTACTGCAATAATCCGAACCTTTGTTATAATAGAGATTGTTCTGTGCTGATGAGGAGCAAGCATGCCTTTCGGTGCCCATATGTCCATCGCTGGCGGTGTCTCCAAAGCGTTTGGGCGCGGGGAATACGTTGCCTGTGAGGTTATGCAAATTTTTAGCAAAAACGAGCGTCAATGGCAGGCAAAACCTTATTCTGACGAAGAAATTGCCGCATTTCAGGCCGAGCAACAACGCACTGGAATCGCACCGGTCATTGTGCATGCATCCTACTTGATCAACCTGGCGGCACCTGCTGCCGAGCTATGGGAAAAGTCGATTGCCGCATTTGCCGATGAACTGGAGCGTTGCGCAGTGCTGGATATTCCAGCCATTGTCATTCACCCCGGTGCCCACACTGGCAGCGGCGAAACTGCCGGCCTGCAGCGTATCGTAGCCGCCCTGGATCGACTCTTCGCCGCAGGTACAGGCACAGATGTTACAGTGCTACTCGAAACGACCGCCGGGCAGGGTACCTCGCTCGGTTGTTGCTTTGAACACCTGGCCTATGTGCTGGAGCATGTGACCTGCCCGCAACGACTGGGCATCTGTGTCGATACCTGTCATCTGCTGGCGGCTGGCTATGATATCCGCACCGCCGCCGACTATGAGGCAACCTTCGCCGAGTTTGAACGGCAGATCGGGTTGCACCATATCCAGGCTTTTCACCTGAACGACTCGCAACAACCGCTCGGCAGTCGCGTAGATCGGCATACGCATATCGGTCAGGGGTGCATTGGCTTGCCAGCCTTCCAGTTGCTGGTGAACGATACCCGGTTTTCCCGGTTGCCCATGATCATCGAAACGCCAAAGGGCAAAGATTTGCGGGAAGATATTGAAAATCTTACCCTGCTACGCTCGCTCATGGCACCGACGGTATGATACGACAGCCCGGATGCTGTCTCATCAGCATACTCGTTCCAATGGACGCCAGAGTCCTCACACGTGCAGGTTTTTTCATGGATCACAACGGAAGCGTATATCCATGCTTTTTTCAATGCTCATGCGCGATCGCATGATAGTGATAGAATTATGCTTATGCACCATCAGGCACTGGCCCATACATCGTGGCACATGATGAGGGCATGCAGGTTGCCTGGCCTGATATAAGGAGTTTATGATGTTTAAGTTGCGAAAGCTATGGTGGATGGCGCTGATTAGCGCTGCAATCGCCCTCTGGTACTGGCAACGCCAATGGACTACCCGGTTACGGGCGCTACCGGCACCACCACCAACTACAGACTCGCTGGCTGGTAGCCCATGTGCAACTGTTCCCGACGCGCTCATCATTGATCACGAGCCACCCTGGGCAGCATACACCGAGCCAGCACCACCAGCAGCACCAGCGCCACCACTGGATGTGGTTGCTACTGAGGGTCAAGTAGTGGCTGAGATTGCCACATCATCTGTCATCGAACCGATCACGGGTGATACTGCTGAAGCCGTACCCGAACAGGACGGGAGCCTGGCACCTGTGTCAGATGTCGCCCCTGCCGATGGTACGCTCGATCAGCCTGACGCCCGTGCGACCGCTCCTGATAATTCCGCGCCTGCCGTCGTCACATCCGCAGACGCCACGCCCGATCCGCTCGAGGCACCGGCACCTATGCCAGACGCCATGTCCAATGGTACGCCCGATCAGCCTGAACCCGTCGTGACCATTCTCAATGATCCTGCGCCTGCCGTCGTCACATCCGCAGACGCCGCGCCCGCAGACGCACCCGCACCAGAATCCGTCACGCCCGAACCTGCGCCACCATCGGATGTACCCGTTCCAACCGCTCCCGCAGCGCAGCGCGAACGAGTCAATATCAACACCGCCAGCGTAACGAAACTGACCACCCTGCGCGGCATTGGCCCGACACTGGCACAGCGTATTGTGGCCTACCGGAAGGCCAACGGGCCGTTTACCTCGGTCGAGGGGTTGCTCAATGTGCAGGGCATTGGTGTGAATAACCTGAAAGACTTTATTGATCAAATACAGGTGTAATCTGACGATGACCCTATCCAATGCCCAACCATTTTTGCTCTCCGGTGGATCAACCGGATGCCTGCTGATCCACGGCTTCTCGGGCACACCGGACGAGATGCGTGACCTGGGCGAGACACTGGCACGGCAGGGTTATACTGTGCTGGGTGTACAACTGGCCGGGCATACCGGTCACCCCGAGGCCCTGCGCACCACACGCTGGCAAGACTGGCTGGCCTCGGCCCAGGTTGGTTTGAACGACTTGCGTACCCGCTGTACATCCATCATCGTTATCGGTCTTTCACTGGGTGGAGCGCTGTCTATCTTGCTCGCCCGCCAGTCTGCCGTTGAACGACTGGTTTTACTGGCAACTCCGCTCTGGCTCCAGGGTGACTGGCGCATACACCTGTTACCCGTCGCCCGCCATTTTATACCCTGGTATTATCCGCTAGAGCAGGCCAGTTTTAGCGATCCTGGCGTACGTCAGCGCATTCTCGCTCATGCGCCGGATCTTGACCTGGAAGATCCCATCGTGCAACGGCGTCTGCGACGTTCGATCAAGCTACCGATCAGCGCCATCGATGAACTGACGCGAGTCTTGCGCCGGGCGCGGGCCACACTTCCATATGTGCGCGTGCCTACGCTGGTTATGCATGGCCGTCACGATGAAGTGGCACCGCTAGCGAGTGCCGAAGAAATTATCACCCGTATTGGCACCAATCAGAAGCGGTTGGTCTGGTGGGCACAGACTGGCCATCAGCTGTTGGCGGCCGGCCCCGAACGCGATGCCATTTATACCCAGATTGCCAGCTTTGTGGCAGGCAATCTGTGTTAGAATAGAAAGACTTATAATGCCGGTAACCGTTCAGGTGGTACCTGCGCCGGCGGGGGTGCGGGGGCCGCAGGCCCCC
>CALANA010000236.1 GCA_937925925.1 uncultured Chloroflexales bacterium
GGTGCGGAGCGTGGCGATTGTGAACGCGATTGGCAGCCAGGCCGCACGCCTGGCCGATGGCGGGCCGATCTATCTGCACGCCGGGCCGGAGATTGGCGTGGCTTCGACCAAGTGCTTTACCAGTATGCTGGTGGCCTGCTATCTCTTTGCGCTGCGGCTGGGCCAGGCACGCGGCACCTTGACGCCAGCGCAGGTGCGCGAACACATCCAGGCGCTGATCGAGTTGCCCGGCAAGGCTACCCAGACGCTGGAGCAGGCAGCAGCGCAGTGTGAGCAGTTAAGTGAGCGTTATTATCACGCCAGCGACGCACTCTACCTGGGACGGCAGATTAACTACCCGATTGCGCTGGAGGGCGCCTTGAAGCTGAAGGAGATCAGCTATATTCATGCCGAGGGCTACCCGGCGGGCGAGATGAAGCACGGGCCGATTGCGCTGATTGACGATGCGTTGCCGGTGCTGTGCATTGCGCCTCGCGACGCGATCTACGAGAAGATGTTGAGCAACATTGAGCAGGTCAAGGCCCGTGGTGGGCATGTGATTGCGATTGCCAGCGCGGGCGACACGCTGATGGCAACCAAAGCCGATCACGTCATTGCCATCCCCGAAACTAGCCCGCTGCTAACCCCGGTGCTGGCGGTGCTGCCGCTGCAATTGCTGGCCTACAACATCGCCGTCCGGCGCGGCTGCGATGTCGATCAGCCGCGCAACCTGGCGAAGAGTGTGACGGTGGAGTAGGGGCTTATGGGTGAAGTTTTGTGTGTAAACGAACAATTATGTTGGTAACTGAAAAATCAAGTTGGTAACTGGCGAGCAGGCCAGTGTTCAGTTGTCTACTATGTGATCGCAGGAAACTCTTTCCACTTTGGAGCTTCGGCACCCAGACACAAAAAAGCGGATAGGTATTTCATTATGAGCATACCTATCCGCTGTACTTGCTGCTGACCTTATAGGTATGAGCGTGGTTTGACCAGCTATGCTCGTCCTTCGCTGCTCCCGTACTCAGGATTTGTCCCAGGGACGTAATACTCATCGAGAAACAGGCAGTTCAGTTGAGACTGGATCATATGATTCAAACATCCTCATCATCATCTGACCATTCATCAGTGAGCAATACATATTCCTGTACACCGCGTGCCAGATGCAATGGCAGCGGTAAAGCGGTGGCTGCATCGTATTGCAATGTAGCCTGCCGGAGCTTATGCACGAATGCTGCCCATAGTTCAGGGGTATCATCCGGCTGAAGTGCAGCAACCGTCAATTCGAAGAGACCCGGATTCCAGGCATAATACGAAGGATTCGGGGCTTTCGTTCCCGTTGTGTTCACCCACTCCTCAAACTTGGAGATACTGCGCGCTTTCTTGGGCGTTGTCTTTGGTGGTTGATAGGTACTCGCAAATACACGCTCACCCATAGCAAAAAGACCCTGTGAAAACCCTGGTGCTTCATTGGGTACATCTTCATCAAGATTTTCTGCATACCATTCTGGTGTCTCGTTGCCCTGATTATCACGGATGCGTACCACGCGCAGACCCGACCAGTTGGAGATCGGTTGCACGGAGTCTTCGCCAAATACAAGATGATCTCGGATTATCTTCCCATTACCAACCCACGGCCAGACCCGGCGGAAGTTTTGAGCGTGGCAGAGCAATAAGGTATCACCCTCAGCGGTTGTATCCTGGATGATCTTTTGTACAAAGGGTATCGCGTCATGCAATTTTTTAACACTCTTTGCTTTCCCTGCAGCAATGGCCTTAAGCAAGTCGGGGTATGCGAGCCAACCTGATCCATCAAGCCCTGGTGCTGTCGCTCGTATCGCGCCGGTTTCCACCGCCAGATTGACTGCAACTGGAAGCATCGTCTTTCCCTGTGCCGGATTCGTCGGGGCATTCTGTTGGATGAACCAGAGACCAACAACATTCAGTGCCGTTGGTAGTCCTGTCATCTGTGGCAGATCAATGCTCACTCCCAATTGGCGCAGTCCATCGAGAAAACCATTTCTGGCCCGGTACTCGAGATTATCAGTCTCGGTATTGTCTGGTGACAAAACAAAGAACTGCGTGAGCCTTCCAGTGCGAGCAAAACCGAGCCGTAACGCCATTTTCGGATCTCGTCCATCTTCTTCAAACGCATCTTCGCCACCCAGCTCGATCAAGGTAATCGTCGGATTTACCACCGGTGGCATTGCTGCCTGGATCATAGTCATGCGCTCATCGTGTGCAGCAAGCAGCCGATCCTGCGTTCTCTTTCTGCCTGTATCAATATTCAGGGCTTCGCCGAGAGATCCCAGGTGTGCAGCGGTCATCGTGATAGCCAGTTCTGATGTTGTACAGGTCTGTCCTGGCGCAACAGGCATGTCCAGCATTTCCCCAATAACGCGGGATACCGTTTCTACGAAATCATAACGCTGGTGGCGAATTTCCACCGCCAGACTGCCACCACACACTCGGCCAACTGCTGCACGACGCTGCGTATAGAAACGAGACATTTCCTCATCGTTTTTTTTAGCCGCAGTAGAGGGGAAAAATGGATTTTGCAATGTCATACGCGGGACAGATACGCGGGTAGGCGGCTCTGTCAGTTGGAACGTCGGAGCCAGAAAATCCTTCAATTGTTCTGCGATAGATCGCCGATCGGCAGGTGGGATTCCAGAGCCAACGCGGTGTGGCGGCGTCATCCCATGGCGATAGACGACCGCTGCACTCAGACTGCCGTCTATGTTCAGTGATCGCAGGGGATCATCAACAATGTGCTGCGGATCGGGAAACCCTTGCTGTCGATGTGCGCTGAGATGATCAAGGATAGCAGCTAATTCGCCACCTCGGCCCCAGACAATGCGGTAATCTGCATTCTGTGAGTCTGCATTGGTGATTTTCTTCCGTGCGAGTGGCGCAACCTGGAAGCTATGGGTATGCTGAAAGCCGCGCAGCCACGGTGTTTCGGTCAATAGGTAGACACTCGTCTGTCCCCTACGCATAGAAGGTATATGGGTTTTTGGGCCTGCCCAACGACGAACACCAAGATCGCAGTGAACGACGGGAAATGACTGAAAAGGAACGGTCTGCAGCGTTACCGTCAAGACGATAGAAAAGGGCCACTGCTTTTCCTGTGTGTCTGTATAGATTATTGGGGGCCAGGAGATAAGCTCGGCTCCATTCTGCCCAGTAGCACGTGGAGCACGTCGGAAGCTCCGTGTTTCATTGCCAATCGCAAAAGAGGCATTCTGGTCACTGATTAATGTTGCCAGGTAGTGTGGTAGCAGAACAAATACATCAGAGTCAGCCGGCTCAGCGGTGCCATTATCGCCAGCGTGCCAGTCTGCCAGGTTAAGCGTTCTGGTTGTCCACTGCAACGCATCGGCGCTGAGTTCACCTAACACGCGACGGCGGCTTGCATCAGACGCTCCGGCGAATGCTCCATGCACCCAGGCGTGTACTATCGCACATAATCTCTCCCGATCAAGTTCACGAACACTGTACAACCATGGGCGCTCGCCTTCCTTATGTGACCCTCTGGCTATATGAATGAGATCTGGAGCCAATGCACGTAGCGTGCGGTTGAGTGAGTCGATGGGTATAGAGACAGGTTTATCTGAACGACCTGTCACCTCGCGTGTGAGATCGAGAAGCAATGGCTTCCACTGTTCTGGAAATGACATCACTTCACATTGAGACACTAGCGTCGAAATATCCGGGTTAAATTGAAACGCCAGCGTGCGGAGAGCATTATACTGCTTCGGCATCGTTTCTTCCTTTCATTCTCTGAAGAGCCTGGTATAGTGGGCCATAGAGTATATCAACCAGCAGTTTATCGGCTGGTGCTATCGTTGTGTTGGTCTTGTCGAAATAGGGGTGTAGGACATCGATCATGCCCCTGAGGAGACTAACACCGGCTGCAACTGGGGCGTCCTCGCTCTGATATGCAGCAGGGTCGAAGGCTGCATCGCAGAAAAACACCTGTGCCGGCGAACCACCGCGAACCAGTCGTCCGATCACCTGCCAGATTGTGACAAGCTGGCTCCAGGTTACGGCATTTCGTTCCTGCACCGGCAACGTGCTGTAAATCATGGGCATCCGAAGTAGATAACGCCATCGTCGATACGCTGCACTGCGAAAGGTGTGCCCGATGGTAGAAAGCCGGCTCCCATCGTTCTCCAAACGGTTCTGCTCCTCGAACCAATCAACGTTGTTATGCTGCGCAACAGCCCACTGGTTGATGGATTGAATAGCATAGCTCATGTCATCGGGACGTGGGTGGGGCCTGACCAGAAAGTAGGCTGCGCCGATGGCGGCCTGATTGTCTTCGTTCAAGATATTGTGTCCACGCTCTACGGCCAGCAGCGGAGCGACTACTATCCAGGCATCTGTCTCAGCAAATCGGCTGACCATCCCTCGTTGCAGTCCCACCTGACTGCTTTGCCATTGACTGTCGAATCGATCATCATCCGGCACCAGGTGCAGGACACGCCCACGCCAGTCCGGGCGCGTGTTCTCCAGGAATTCGCGGGCGCGTCGTGCTTCGTCATAGCTGCCCACGAGCAGCAGAACGCGCTGTCGTCCTTTCGGCAGTCTATCACGAACTTGCTCCAGATGACTGGCTCCTTTTCCGCTCGGCCCAGCACGCTTTGCCAGGTTTTGGAGGATACCATTCAGTGCATTGACACGCCCGTGACCGTACGTGCCTGATACTCGCACCAGGTTGCCGGTTCGATCGGCGATAAACTTCGTCTGGAAGACGCTCTCGTTAATCGCAGCTATCTCTACGACTGGGGCGCGCAGGACACCAGATACGGGCACCTGGACGTGATACCGGGGCGAGGTGCCAGCCCAACTGGTGCCGGAGAGCAGCAGCACATGCGGTCCGGCAATACCATCACCAGCGAACAGGTCATGCAGATGCAGGAGCAACCACCGTCCAACTCCCAGACAGCGGAAAAAGCGCAAATCGCCTGCTGCCTGCGTGTCATCGGCTGGACGGACATACTGAAAGGCCAGCACATTGCCCATTGGCGAGGTAGGAATAACCGCACGATAGTCTTCTGGTGGTCGGTGGAACAGCGCAGAGCTGCCACTTTCAAGATCAAGTGGTCCCTCGACACTGCGCCACTCACGCTGGAGATAATCCAGCCGATTGGAGAGGATAGCAACCAGCAAGGCAAACTCCAGAATAAGAGCAAGCTGTGCCCGCTCAGTCTGAATGGGAGCAGTGGGCGCAGCATGGTGTTCAATCCACGTAGCCAGCTCTTCGCGGAGTTGGTCTGAGTTCGTAATCGTCAGCGTTTGGCGCGCCCAACTGACGAACGGGTGTTTGCTACGTTCACCGAGTGGATCGGTGAGGAATTCGGTAAAACCACCCATCAGGTGCGTAAAATGTGAGTCCTGATCACGATGCTCAGGTGTTCCACTCATCCGAAACGCCAACCGTTCCAGGAGCAGCCATTCCGTGAAGTAGTCCTGCTCAATTTCTCGGCGTAATGGTTTTTCCTGCAACAGCAGGGCATACACCCGACTGGCTGCGGCCTGTGCCATATCATGTGCCTGACACCACATTGCCACACGCACCTCGGCAAGCTGGCTGCGACCTTCTCGATTCAACTGCATAAGCACGTGTTGTGACAATCGACCGAGCCAGGCGTCAGCACTGCGACTGACCAGGGTCTGGTTCGGGCTGAACACGGTGTCCAGTTGCATCTGAACCTGGTCAGCCTCATCGACAATGACCAGATCGCTGCGGCGATAGACGAGTTCAGCAAATCGCAGTTGTTCCGGGTTTATCTGTGGCGCGACCCGGGTATAGACCAGGCTGGCAGGAGTTGCGATCCAGATGGAGGCATTGACCAGATCGCGCTGTGCCTCGTGAAAGGGGCATACACTGTAGAGTGGACAGGCTCTGACTTTCTGGTCATTCTCTTCATCATTCTGCTTTCCTGCAGCATACAGGTACAGACAGGGCTGCTGCCCAATGGGCAGCGGGTGTCCCGTATCACGCAATCCATCCAGCGGGCAGGCACTGCTCAACCAGCGAAACCCGACATGATTCTGATGCAAGGCACCAGGGGGGTGTGAAGCTGCCACCATCCGGTGCAATCGGTTGATATGACGCTCCCGGTTGGATGATCCCAGAATAGGTGCGACACGTAATCCCAGGTCAGCAAAGAGTTGTGCCCGCTCCAGTGCGCCCATGACATCACCAACAACCAGGGTGCAGTGCAACCCCTCGCGTGCCATCCAGACCGCCAGCACATCCATCAGCGTAGATTTCCCCGAACTAACCATCCCGATCAGATGCATTATTCCATCAAGCTGAAATTGGCGGGTTGGTTGGAGCGCTGTATGATCAGCATCAAACAGCTCCAACTGCACACGTTCAAGTATTTGCTGCCGCACCGAAGGTTTTTGTCGCTTCGCAGTCAGGTAGGCATCCATCCAGTGTGCCGTCTCCAGTAACGCATCCCAGGAAACGGTCAACGAATGTCGAGATGTTTTCCCATCCAGATTGTGCCGCTGCGCCGGGACAGGAAAAATCAGATCAGTGGGAAGTGTGACGCTGGCCCAGTGGCGCTGCCCGATAAACCGATACTGACCAGCATCTGCCCAGACCAGCGTGCGGCGTGTATGCTTCAGGGGCTTCGTCAACACCTCATGATACACATCCCAGCGATTTGCAGCCGGGGTTACCGGGCGGGTTGTATACTGGTCGCGCTGTTCTGCAATATCATAACCGCGTATATGCTCAGGAAGGTGTCGGTACTGGTCAAGCGCTCGCTGCCAGGGAAACGGACTCTTGAATGGCGATAGCACATGACGAGCATTACTCAGCATGCGGTACTGATCATCAGTCCAGGATGCCGCTTCAGCAAACGGGAATGGATAACCCGACAGTGCCACCCACAGGGCATGGGCTGGTGCCTCAGCAAACAGCCCATGCAAAAGATAGAGACCCAACTCTACATCACACAGCATGCGAAGGTTTGCAGTATCAAGTGACGATCCCTTCAATTGCCGTACCAGACTGTTTCGCCAGGAATGGGTGTCACGCATCAGGTCATTCCTTCCAATTTCTTACGCACACTTCGGACTAATTGTGATACGAAGCACAGCCTGGTCGTATGATCCAGGTGATGGCTATAGTTTTGAAAAGCCCGCAGATAGTCCTGCCGCTGCCGTTTTCGTTCGTCTGGCACCACAAAAAATGCCCGATCCCAGGGTGGCTGCCTGGGAATCGGACGCACGCTGCGTGCCAGCAAAAATGGATTGGCCCAGTCTTTCACGTCAATAGCCCAGACCTCGTTATGAGGAAACGTGATGCGCACATCGTAGCGATCAAATTCCGGCCAGAGTTCCACCAGCACCCCCAGGCGTTCCAACCTTTGAGCCAGATCCATCTCAACTCGTCCCGGAGCTGCGACAAAACGGCGCAGGCCGCGTTTGAGCCAGACGACTTCATCGTGAGCCGGTATCGTGCGTCCAATACGTGGATTGCCGCGACAGCGTTCATCTTCACATTCCAGGTTGCCTGCGGATGTGTGCAGGAGCAGATTGCCACAGTTCCCACAGCAGTGGTAGTGTTCTTGAACTATGGTGGCGACAGGTGCCGGTGCATATGCTGCACGGACGTGTTCACGCAAAATGTCTAGTTCCGGCCGCATCATGTGCTGCTGAAATTCAAATGCAGTCAGCACCGGATGCTGGATCAGCAGTGACCGAAATGCCGTGTACGCTGTGGTATTGTTGAATTCCATACAGGTTTGGAACACGCTCCGAATCAGGTGTTGTTCACCAAGCTCCGCCTCAACATCTGGTTTCGCACAGGCCCATCCATCACAGATACGTGTTGGAAAATCACTAATCAACAAGGTGTCTGCTGGCCCAATCGCATCTGCAGGGAGCGCCAGAGACCAGGATGACAGTGGCTTCCGACACCAATCGATCAACTCAACAACACTCCGAGGTGGTGTCTGTGATTGGCGAAGACACGCCACAACGAGCCGATCCAGCCCCCGTTGCAAGGCAGGTGGGTATGGGACGCTCACAGGATGCCCATCAGTTACGCTCTGGACAAGCATTGTCAGGCCGCTGGCTATCAAATGCAGCGTCAGTTCATCTGAGGAGAGTTCCATCTGCTGTGGATGTTCTGATGGATTATCCGATTCTGACATCGTTGAAACTGGCATATGCTCTGCCTATGTTTCCGATCAAAGCGTAAAATCTACACGGGTATGATACGACCAACAGGACTTCTGATGCAACCCCATCGGCCGCGATAACAGGTAGAGCAATCCTAAATGACACGAGTTACGCGGTGGTCTGGTCAACTCGCCTTTGCGCCGAAGTTTACCCCATTCGACTGCGCTCAGGGCAAGCTCTGAGCGAAGCCGAATGGGGCAGCGCGGTACTTTTTCTTTTTCTGGTTCCACGCGGACGCAGGCGCAAAAGATGTTTTTTTCAAGTGACCGCGTAACTCGTGTAAATGAGTCGTAAACAAACGGAGTCCAGGCTTTAGCCTGGGTAGCGCTCCGTCCAGGCTTTAGCCTGGACTCCAATGTACAACTGGAATAGAATTGTTATATGAAACCGACGCCATTATGCTGGCGTACTGGCTCATTCCTAGCATCTGGTCTGAGTATATGGAAAGGGCAGGGTACAAATGCACCCATCTAAGCGGAAAGCTTCTAAGCCTATTTCTAATAAATCGCCTGGTGTAACGTCGTAGGTACAAATGCACCCATCTAAGCGGAAAGCTTCTAAGCGGAAAGCATTTAAGCGCAAAGCGCAAAGCGGTCTGAGCGCAAAGCGGTCTGAGCGCAAAGCGGTCTGAGCGCAAAGCGGTCTGAGCGCAAAACAGGGGAGTGTTGAGGCGTGATATGGTTTCGAGTAGGAAGGGCAAGCGCAGTGTGAGAAGAGCGATCTGTTTTCCGCTTGCCGCTTTGCGCTTTCCGCTTAAGCGACAACCTTTTGACGTTTCGGTCTGGCGCGATATAATTTGGGCAGGACATGTGGGGCCGCCGTGTCCCCGCTGACAACGAGGATTCCAATTCAATGACGACAAAACCGTCCACACCTGTCCCCGCCAGCAGTGAACTGCCTTTGCTCGACAGCCTGGACGACCTGAAAACGTTTTTGAATATGGCGGGCTACTTCCCCGAAGATACGCGGGTGACTGCCGACATGTTTGATCTGCAACCACACCAGGCGTTACTGCTGGATGGTGCGCGTATGATTGCGCTGGCGGGCGAAGAGCGCGATGACCCGACGCTCATGATGTTCTACGTGCCGCGTGCTGACCTCAACAAAGAGGTACGCACGAAGATGCGCCGGACACTTGAAAGCCGGGGCCGCGACGGGTTGATCTTCTGCACGGCAGATTGGCAGACGCTCACGCTCTACCTGCTGCGCCAGCAGGACGCCGAGAACCAGCACCCCACCTGGACGATGAATGTGCAGGCGCTGCGCCCTAACGACCTCCAGGCGCTTGCGATGCTCGACATCCATGAGGCAGATGTCCTTGAGCTTGATCTCCACCTGCTGCGCGCCTTCCGGCGGGCAGAACGCGAGACGATCTACACCAACCAGGGCTTTTTTTCCAACTACTACCTGCTTGAGCGGCTGGAAGATGATCACCCCGAATGGCGCACACTGGCGGCAAAGATGGAACCGCTGGGCAAGGCCGTTGAGTCTATCCTGAGCAGCGCAGGTACCGGCCTGGATAGAGCCGCCACCGAACAGCAACTGGTACGCCCGCTGCTCGAGGCGCTTGACTGGAAGGTGGACAAAGCGGCGAAGGGTGCGCAGTATGACCTGGCACTCAAGGCGAGCGGCAAGACGATAGCGATCTGCAATGTGGTGGCAGCAGGTACGTCGCTGGAATTAACCGACGATGCCCAGGGCGCAGGCTCGCCCGACCTGCGTATGATCGCTGCGCTGACCGAGCAGCAGAAGCAGGGCATGCTGTGGGGCATCCTGACCAATGGTACCACCTGGCGGCTGTTTGGCAGCTTTGCTTCGTCTGCGTCAGGCGTGTACTACGAGGTTGACCTGCCCGACCTGCTGAATATTGGCAAGCCGGAAGACCTGCGATTCTTTGCGGCCTTCTTCGGGGCGGCGGGTCTGGTGCCGCCTGACCCGTCGCAGCCGGCTTTAACCATGCGGATCTACCAGGATGGTCAGCGCAGTGCGCAAGAGGTCGGCAAAAATCTCAAGCAGGCGATCTTTGCCCAGGTGTTTGTCGATCTGGCGACGGGACTGGCCGAGGCGCTGCGGCGGCGCGGTGATGAGGTGGAGAGCGAGGAGTCGCTCAACCTGCTCTATCGCGCCACGCTGATTTTGCTCTATCGGCTGCTGTTTCTGCTCTACGCCGAGTCGCGCCGCTTGCTGCCCACGACCCACCTGCGCTACTATCCCCACAGCCTCAGCAACCTGCTTAAGAAGATTGCGCTGCAACGAAATGGCCTGGAACAACCCGGTCACAAGCTCCCGATGGGTCCCGATGTACCCTGGATATGGGAATCGCTGCGCAAGCTCTTTGCGGCGATTGACGCGGGGCAGCCTGCCTGGGGCGTGCCACGCTACAATGGCGGGCTGTTCTCCGCCAGTGCTTCCGATGCACACGCGCTGCTGGCAGGTCTGGATAATGTGGGCGCGGATTATCTGGCGCTGGGGCTGGACGGACTGGCTCGCGATGCCGTCGCCCGCCGCGCTACCCATCCCAATGGGGCGCTGCGCATGATTGACTATATGGCGCTGGACGTGCGTCGCCTGGGGTCGATCTACGAGGGGTTGCTAGAGTTTCAGCTTCGCCGCGCCGACACGGGCGGCCTGTTCCTGGAGCATACGCGCCGTGAACGCAAGGCCAGCGGCTCCTACTACACGCCTGACTACATCGTCAAGTATATTGTGGAACATGCTGTCGGGCCGGTCTTGCAGGAGCGGGCACGCCTTTTTCAAGCACGCATGAACGACCTGCGCACGAAGCGCACCGAACTGAAACGCGCCAGCAGCAGCGCCATAGTCAAGCATCTGCGCGCTGAGGTGGAGAAGCTGGAGCGTGCCGCCAGCGAGACGCTGCTCGACCTGAAAATCCTCGACCCGGCGATGGGGTCGGGCCATTTCCTCGTCAGCACGGTGGACTACCTCAGCGACCAGATGATCGCCGTGCTGGAGCAGTACCGCGACGACAACCCGCTCTATCCGCAGTTGCGCCGCATCCGCGAGTCGATCAAGGAAAGCATGCGCGACCAGGGCCTCGACGCGCAGTTTATCCGCGATGAGCAACTGACCAACCGCAACCTGCTGCGCCGTATGGTGATGAAGCGCTGTGTCTATGGCGTAGACCTGAACGACCTGGCGGTGGAACTGGCGCGGCTCTCGCTCTGGCTGCACTCCTTCACCGTCGGCGCGCCGCTCTCCTTCCTCGACCACCATCTCAAGTGGGGCAACTCGCTGATCGGCACGCGCGTGACCGAGGTGGAGGCCCGGCTTAAAACCGACCTGTTCGGCGGGCCGTTCGCCGGGTTGCTCGCGGCGACTACGCAGATGGACGAACTGGTGCATATCTCCGATGCCACCTATGCCGAACTGGAGCAGTCCGAGACGCTCTACCGCAGCTTTGCGCAGACGATTGCGCCCTACAAGGCCATGCTCGATATCTGGGTCAGCCAGCATTTCGGCAACCGCTATGCAAAGGAGTTTCTGACGCTCTTCCAGGGCGACACGGTGCAGGCCATCGCGGGCACACTGCCGATAGACCCCAACTACCGCGCCGCCATCGCGCAGGCGCAGACGCTCGCCGCCGACAAGCGCCTGTTCCATTGGGATCTGGAGTTCCCGGAGGTGTTTGTCGATCTGCAGCGCAAGGACTGGAAAGACGAAGACGCGGCGGGCTTCGATGCGGTGATCGGGAATCCGCCGTATTCAACTGACTTTTCCCAAGAAAATAGAGACTACTTTGAACAAGCATTTGCTATCACGGGCAAGGGATATAAAAACCTTGCCTTGTTTATGACTGAAAACAGCTATGGGATCACTAAAGACGCATTCGGTTTCATAGTTCCTAAGTCTTTGACATATAGTAATGGATGGTGGTCATGTGTCGAATTGCTCTGGAATGATCTAACACATGCCGTTGATCCCAGTAAAGCATGGAAAGAAGTATTACTTGAAATGTCTGTGCTGATTGCTAGCAAGCATTCGCCCCCAAGTGAGCTTGTTGTGGGACAATTCGAGAACGGCAAGATTACCGAAATCAGCATCCCAAAATCTGACTGGGTGAATTTCCGAATACTACCTACGTCAAGCCATGCTGCTGAATTGACTGTAGCTCAAGCAATATGGGCAAACGCTATTCAGTGGTGTCAAATAACAGAAAATTACAGGGGCAGAGGTTGGCAGCGACATTGTACTGACGCTGGTGAATACATTGCAGTGCGTGGAGATGCACTAGATCGTTTTGCTATAACCCCAAACGCATATCTCCCCAAGTCTTTCATAGAGGATAACAAGGAATCTGTTGATCGGTATCTAATCGAATGTTTAGTGGCGCAGAACGTGGTTGCACACGTAGAAAATCCAACGGATAGGATCATTCTCATAGGTGCTTTGTCCGATGGCACATCTATTCCATTGGACACAGTAAACAATATTGTCTTGACTGATGAGAAATGGAGCCAAAAGGCACTACTTGCCCTGTTCAATTCTCACTTCTTGTCTTGGTATATGTACCGCTTCGTCTACAACCGCGCTATACGCACAATGCACTTGGATGAAAGCTATACTGGCAAACTCCCCGCCCCACGCATCCACTTCACCACCCCGCAGCACGAGCGCGAACAACGCGCCCGCGAGCTATCCATGCAGGCCGGAGCGATGACCGCGCCGGATGCCCCGCTGGTGCCGCTGCGCGACGTGGCGCAGTTCCGCGCCAGCGCGCTGGGGCAGGCCCTCGCCGCGCTGCTGCCCGTGGACGTGGGCGGGCAGTTCCGCGCCTTCGCCGAGGGCGCAAGCGGTGCCGAGGAGCAGTCCGACGTGGTACACGACCTGCTGGCGCACCTGGCGCAGCGCATGATCGACCTGAACAAGCAGAAGCAGGCCGAGACGCGGCGCTTCCTGGCCTGGCTGGAAGCACAACTCGACATCGAGCATAAGGGCAAGACCGGAATCGACGCCCTGACGGGCAAGACCACGCTGCAACACTACCTGGGCGATTACCAGAAGGGCGAGGATGAACAGCCCTGGGAGGCGGTGCTGGCCGTCCTCGCGAAGAACAAGGGCAAGTTTGGCGTGGGCAAGCAGGTGCTTGAACGCCCCACCGTAGACCGGCTGCGCACCGAGTACGAGAAGAGCCTCGCTGTGCTGCGCCCGATCAAGGCGCAACTGGCCCGCACCGACGCGCTGATCGACCAGGTGGTCTACCTGCTGTACGGGCTGACGGCGGAGGAGGTGGCGGTTGTTGAGCGCGGCAAAGCGGGCTAAGCGGTCTAAGCGCAAAGCTTTTAAG
>CALANA010000237.1 GCA_937925925.1 uncultured Chloroflexales bacterium
GGGGGCCGCAGGCCCCCGCAACCCCCGCTGGCGAACGTTCCCCTGAACGGTTACCTTTTGTTTTGCACATATGGGCGGAACCAGTCTTCAATCACCTGTTGCATTCTACTCTATCGGAGTACAAGGCGTCAACTACTTGACAGCGAGCCAGAAAAAATGTAACCTCTGTCATTACAGGAATGCGAGACCATGATTCGGTTAACTATGAATATGGATAATACGCTGTTCGATACACAACCCGGCATTGAGCCGGTTGAGCCAGTTGCGGTTCCGCTAGAATCGGCTGATCATCCCTGGCGGGCAATCCTACTGGTGTTCGGTACGGTACTGTTGACGGTGCTACTGGTGATGATACCCGTGGATCTGGTGCAAGGATTGGGGAATTTCGGCTATCTGAGTGTTTTTGTGTTGACTCTGCTGGCGAGTGCCACCCTGGTCTTGCCTTCACCGGCACTGGGCGCGGCCCTGCTGGGTGGAGCAGCGCTCAATCCATGGATTGTAGGTATTGTCGCAGGTATTGCAGCCGGGTTGGGCGAGTCAACGGGGTACCTGGCCGGGTTGGGCGGTAGTACCTTTGCGGCCCGCTCACGGTTCTATTCGCCTATTGAGCGCTGGGTACACCGGTGGGGCATCCTGACCATTTTTATCCTGGCGGGGATTCCGTCCCCGTTGATCGACCTGGCGGGAATTGCTGCCGGAACGATGCGGATGTCATTCTGGCACTATATGGTTGCCTGTCTGGCTGGCAAAACGGTGCGGTTTATTGGCGTGGCCTGGGTGGGTCACTGGTTTCTATAACGCAGATAGATTATGTCTGAACTCTTGATTGCAACCCGGAATCGTGGTAAGCAGCGCGAGTTTGCGCACATTTTTGCCGATGTTGATCTGCAACTCTGTACGCTCGATGATCTGGGGATTGATGTGGACGTCGAAGAGACGGGCGCGACATTCCGCGCAAATGCAGCGCTTAAGGCCCAGGCCTATTGTCAACTAAGCGGACGGCCCACACTCGCGGACGATAGCGGGCTGGAAGTGGATGCGCTTCATGGACAACCTGGCGTCTATTCCGCACGGTATGGGGGACGTACAGGCGCGGCCCAGCTTGCATATCTGCTCCAGCAATTGGAGGGTGTGCCCGCAGAGGCACGCCAGGCACGGTTTGTGTGTGTGATAGCGCTGGCCCGACCTGGTGGCCCGATCGAGTTTGCTGAGGGGTTTCTGTCGGGTATGATCACCCATGAGCCACGCGGGAGTGCAGGGTTTGGCTATGATCCGCTGTTTTATCTGCCAGAACTGGGGCAGACACTGGCGGAATTGTCGCCAGTGCAGAAGAATGTACTGAGTCATCGAGCGGCAGCCGCACAGGCAGCGCGGGCAATTCTAATGCGCTGGCAAACCGAGGGGGTGCTGTGACGCTGGTCGTGACCATGCTGGCTTCCGGGAGCAGTGGCAATGCGCTACTGGTGCGCTATGCTGAAACTGCATTACTGGTTGATTGCGGGTTGGCAATGCGGGCGATTGAGCAGCATCTACGCTTTGTGGGTATGTCACCCACGGCGCTGCGGGCGATTGTGTTGACGCACGAGCATGGCGATCATGCGCTGAGTGCGGGCAAACTGGCCCGGCGTTATGGTCTGCCCGTAGTGTGCAATAGTGCAACCCGGGCAGCGTTGGAACATCATCTCGATGGTGTGACCGTTGAGGAGCTACCGATCAGCCAGCGGGCCAGTCTCGGCCCGTTTGATGTCACCAGTTTTTTGGTGCCCCACGATGCCGCCGCGCCAGTGGGCTACTGTATGACGGTAGCGGGTGTGACGCTGGGCATCGCGGTTGATCTGGGTAGTTGGACGCCCGATCTCGTGACACGCCTGCGTGCAGCAGATCTGCTGGTGGTCGAAGCCAACCATGATCGCGCACGGCTGACAGCGGTTGGCTATCCGCTGGCGATCCGCCGGCGCATTTTTAGCCCACTTGGGCATCTGGATAATGTGCAGGCAGGGACACTGCTGGCGCAGATTGGGGCCGATGGCCGTACACGTGATGTCTGGTTGGCGCACCTTTCTGAACGGGCTAACTCGCCGCGAGTCGCTCTGAAGAGGGTGCAAGGCGTGTTGGATCAAGCCGGGGTGTCAGCGTTGCGCCTGTCTGTATTACCGCGCAAGGCGATCCTGGCTCCGGGTAAACTCATAGTCTGGCAGAGCGATACCAGACTGCGACAGATGGATTTGTTTGGCTAGGACGCCGGCGGGCGTCATCACACACAAGGAGCGCGCGATGGCGATCCAGAAGACAGACTATATCTGGTTCAATGGTCAGATGGTGGAGTGGGATAAGGCTACGGTGCATGTGCTGGCGCATGTTATCCACTATGGCAGCAGTTTTTTTGAGGGCATCCGCTGTTATCAAACACCGCGTGGTACGGCAATATTTCGTCTGACAGCGCATATGCAGCGCCTGTTTGACTCTGCCAGAATTTATCGCACAACGATTCCTTATACCTGTGAGCAACTGGTTGCGGCGGTAAAGGAAACGGTGCGGGTTAATCGGCTGCATTCGGGCTATATTCGCCCGGTAGTCTATCGTGGTCTGGGCACTATCGGCGTTGATCCGTCCGCCTGCCCGGTTGAGGTAGCGATTGCAGCCATTGAGTGGGGCAAGTATCTCGGAGCGGAGAGCCAGGAGCAGGGCGTCGATGTATGTGTTTCGTCGTGGAATCGCTTTGCACCCAATACCCTGCCCGCGTTATCGAAGGCCGGTGGTAACTATCTTAACTCGCAACTGGTCAAAATGGAGGCGCTACGTCACGGCTACAGCGAAGGTATTGTCCTTGATGCGCAAAATTATGTCAGTGAAGGGAGTGGCGAGAATATTTTTATCATTCGCGATGGTAAGGTACTCACGCCACCGATGGCTTCCTCGATCCTGGCAGGCATAACCCGCGATACCGTGATCCACTTGCTGCACGAATTAGGGGTCGAGGTACAACAGCAGGTGATTCCGCGTGAGTTGCTCTATATTGCCGATGAACTGTTCTTTACCGGGACAGCGGCCGAAATTACGCCGATTCGCTCTGTCGATGGGATGGTGATCGGGAATGGGCAGCGCGGGCCACTCACGACAGAGGTGCAATCTTTGTTTTTCGCGCTGGTACACGGCGAACGCGAAGATCGCCACAACTGGCTGGAATATGTTGAAGAAAGGTAGCCAGAGTATTGCATCGCATCACTCTATAGGCTATAATAACACGTATTCCATTGCCGCATTCGGCTCACTCGGTACGCTCTAGAAGTGTTGCCGGGCTGTAGTCGGCTCCGGGTATACAACGCATACAATCCGGAACTCCCGTTTAGAATGGACATGGACATTGCAGATTACAAACTTTTTGCGAATGCTATACCATCAGCGAGGCACGTAGCACACGGAGTAAAGAAAAAAGAATTGGCATCTCCGTGCCCTCCGTTTTTTCGTGGCACAGACAAAGCTGGTGGTGGAGTCTCGATCGCACGCTGATAGCAGCATAGCGGGTAAAAAACAAACAAGGCCAACATCCGCATCTGGGGATACTGGCCTTATTTGTTCACACTATACCAGGATGGAGCGTTTAGCGTGTTTTGTAGAGTGTGCGCAAGTGACTGGTACTGATACGCACGCGCCGCCGATTGCCACTGGCATCAACAATCGTTACCGTCTGAATATTAGGATACCAGACGCGCTTGGTGCGGCGTTTGGAATGGCTCACATTGTTTCCAGTCGAAGGCTTTTTGCCAGTCATTTGACATTTTGCCATGATGACTCATACCTCCGGGCCACGCCGGGCCTGTCTATAAGCTTGAAAACTGTGTAGACTATACCATATCTAAGAATCTCTGGCAACCCTATGCATAAACAGGATGCCCATGCCAACACGGTTGTACTCCCTGAAGGGAAAATTGAAGTTGCGCCCCGAGCGATTGCTACTATTACCGCCCGCGCCGTTTTACAGTGCTATGGCGTAGTGGGAATGGCACCCCGTAATCTGCGGGAAGGCGTAGCCCATGTTCTGCACAAAGAAGACCAGTATCGCGGCATTGATGTTATGATTAACAACGATAAAATAATCATTCATTTGTATGTGATTGTTGAATATGGAACACGCATTGTTGAAGTGGCTCGTAATGTACAGGAGAATGTACGCTATACCGTTGAACATGCGCTAGGTTTACCGGTATCACAAGTTCATGTACATGTACAGGGGGTGCGCATCAGTTAGCCATGAGAGGATCTTTCTGTGAATAACCTTGACACAACGAATGTCTGGTCTGAGCAGTGGGATGGTACCCGGCTTTTACATGCACTTCAGGCAGCCGAACAATGGCTCAAACAACATGTGCCTCTTATTAACGCGCTCAATGTTTTTCCGGTTCCCGATGGTGACACAGGGACAAATATGTACATGACCCTGTCGGCTGCAGTGCGTAATGTGACCCCTACAACTTCGTGTGCCCAGATGAGTGAGCAGGTGTATCGCGGAGCACTCATGTCCGCACGCGGGAATTCAGGGGTCATCCTCTCGCAGATCCTACGTGGGTTGGCGCAGGGGTTAGCTGATCACGACCAGTGTGGTGCAGCAGAACTGGCGGGAGCGCTGGTGCAAGCCAGTGTCACGGCCTATCGCGGGGCCAGCGAACCACGTGAAGGAACGATCCTGACCGTTATCCGCGAGGCCAGCGAAGCCGCCCAGACTGCGCTCGATCAGCCTGAGGCTAATCTCCCATCCGTCCTGGCTGCAGCCGTTGATGGCGCACGTGCCTCGGTTGAGCGGACACCAACCCTGCTCAAAGTGCTGCGTGATGCCGGAGTAGTGGATGCCGGTGGGCAAGGGCTATACATTATCCTGGAAGGTATGCTCCGTTGGGTACGGGGCGAGGTGGTTGAATTGGCGCACGAAGCGACAATCACCCAGGATTTTGCTGTAGCGTTCAAAGATATTCACGGTGAGGATGATTTTGGCTACTGCACCAATGTTTTACTGCGTGGCTCCCACCTGCCCTTTGAGGAAATTCGACAGCATATAACCGGCAACGGTACCTCGGTGGTAGTTGTTGGCGACAGTTCGCTCATACGTATTCATGTTCACACATTGCGACCCGGTGACATTTTGAACTATGCCGTACAGTTTGGTGAGTTGCTGCATATTGAGATTACCAATATGAATCAACAGCGGGCACACCTCGCTCTTGCCCGAAATGGTCAGGAGTCAACTACTGCCAACAACGTGGAACCGGCATTGCGCGTCGATACTCCCGCTGTTGCCGAGGATGACTCCCTGAATACCGTGGGACTGGTGGCTGTGGCACCGGGAGACGGCTTTGCGCAGATTTTTCGCAGCCTGCGCGTCGGAGCGATTGTGAATGGTGGACAGACGATGAACCCCAGTACGCAAGATCTGCTTGAAGCGATAGAATCACTGCCCCAACACGACATTATCGTGCTACCGAACAACAGCAACATTATTATGGCTGCACAGCAGGCAGCCGCATTAACGACCCGGCAGGTGCAGGTGTTGCCCACCAGAACCGTACCGCAGGGCATTGCGGCACTGATTGGTTTTGGCTATCAGCGTGATATAGCCGAGAATATCACTGCGATGCAACGTGCGATGGAACGGGTGATCACCGCCGAAATTACCACGGCCGTGCGAGATGCGCTGGTCGATGGTGTACAGGTACGAAGTGGACAGACTATTGCCGTTCTCAATGGCATGCTCATCGCTGCCAGTGATGAGCATCAACAGGTGATCGACACCTTGCTGGAACGGATGCAGATTGAAAATCTCGATATTGTTACTGTTTATTATGGTGCGCATGTATCGGCTGCCCATGGACAGGAACTGGCTGATCGCTTGCATCAACGCTACCCTGATGCAGAGATAGAAGTACGATCGGGTGGACAACCTTTTTATGATTATATACTGTCGGCAGAATAAGCGATACTGACGATAGGCATGTTGGATTGTGTGAGGAGTGTGTGATGTCCAGCATTAAAATTGTGACCGATAGCACGGCTGATATACCGCCGAGTCTGGTTCAAGAATTAGGGATTGAAGTTGTGCCGCTTCGAATCTGGATCAATGATCAAGTGTACCGTGCTGGCCTGGATATCACGAACGAGCAATTTTATGAGCTACTACAGGAGGGGCATGTCCACTTTTCGGTGACATCTCCCAATGCACTCATCTTTGAACAACTGTACCGTAAACTGGCCCTGGAGTATGATCATATCTTTTCTATTCACCTCAGTAGTCGTCTCGGCGGCGTCTATCGCACCGCGAATCAGGCGCGGGCCAAACTCCCGGCATCATTGACACAGATTGAACTGATCGATAGCAAGTCGGCCTCGATGGGTTTAGGCCTGGTGGTGCTGGCTGCGGCCCGAGCGGCTCGTGATGGGGCATCACCCGCCGCAGTACGGCAAATTATTAGTGATATGATGCGCCATTCCCATGTGGTATTCTTTGTCGATACCATGGAGTATCTGGAGCGCAGCAAGCGGTTGACCCTGGCAGCTTCAGTGTTAGGTTCGATGCAGCGGATCAAGCCGCTTATGATTCTGGATGAGGGTGATATCGTGCCCTATGAGCGCACTCGCACCCGTGCCAAGGCCATAGAGGGTTTGTATACATTTATCGAGGATTTTCCTAAAGTGCAAGAAGTAGTTGCACTGTATACGAATACACCAGAGGATGTGGATAAACTACTGGAGAAAGTGGAGCCTATTTTTCCACCTAAGAAGGTACAGGTTGTACAGTTTAGCCCGAGTATTGCGCTGCACCTGGGGCCAGGTGCTATGGGGGTGGCAGTATTTGAAGGACTGGAGACATAAGAATGCTGTCTAGCCGGCAGGCGTGTAGCAGTGCGTGAGTATCAACTTCTGTTGGCTCTGCACTCTCCTCTGGCTCTGGTTACGCTGCCCATTCTGTATAGCCAACAGATTGATCAAAATGATTGATTGTATATGATAGCGTTTCGACGTGAACCTTCCGCATGTTCTTGCCATGCATACGCCAATAAGACTGTGTCGCGCCGGGGGTGCGGGGCCGCAGGCCCCGCACATGTTCCAGCATTTCGGAGGAAGCTCTCGCCCCGCGACATCTCTTTCCGGGGGCAGTCTCGTTGTCGTATGAGCAAACGTAACACAAACCGTACCTGTTCACATTTCTCCTGGGAGCGAGGGCATCTTGCCCTCGTGTGCCCGATCGACTGCGCCCCACTCTCGCGCCCAGGGGTGCGTGGTACCCCAAGGGTGAACAGGTACCCCACACCAAAGTGTGCGGAATATCTCGGTCAAATTGGTATGAGGAGTTGAGAGTGGTTAAAGTAGTTGTTGATAGTACTGCTGATATTCCTGCCGAATGGTGTGAACAATTTGATATTAGTATCGTTCCTCTTTTTGTGCGTTTTGGCGAGGAAACATTTCGTGATGGTGTTGATATTACCAGAGATGAATTTTATACACGCCTGGTTGACAGTGAAAGCATGCCCGCAACATCTACACCAACACCAGGTGCCTTTCTTGAGGTGTATGAACGTCTGGCACAGGAAACCGATGCTATTCTCTCGATCCATTTGTCGGGCAAGCTGAGCAGCACAGTCGAAGTTGCCCGTCAGGCGGCGGCTATGGTGCCTCAGGTGCGGATTGAAGTGGTCGACTCGCAGTATATTGCGATGGTCATGGTCTATATGGCGATAGCCGCCAGTGAGGCGGCACGGGCAGGGGCTAGCCTCGATGAACTGGTACAACTGGTGAATGATATTCGCCAGCGATCCGTGTTATATGTCGGACTGGATACCCTGCGCTATCTGGAAAAGGGCGGCCGTATCGGCAAGGTACGAGCATTTCTCGGAACCCTGCTCAATGTCAAACCGATTATTGTGTTGCGCGATGGTGAGAATCAACCTCTGGAACAGGCGCGAACCCACAAGCGCATGCTGGTACGTATGGCAGAACTGGCAAATGCACATGGGCCACTCGAAAAACTGGCTGTTTTGTATACCTCAAAACGTGAAACAGGTGAGGCGCTGGTTGATCAACTGACCCAGGTGAGTCATTTTCCACGCGAGCGCATTGATGTGGTGCAGATGGGCGGCGTGATTGGAGCCCACGTGGGGCCAGGGGGCATTGGCGTTGTTGCTATTCGCCAGCAGGATAGTCGATCCAGGCGTTAGCTCAGGGTATTATACCGGATTTCAAGGATAGTCTCGGGTACACATTATTGCCTCATCGACCTGTAGCTAGTACACGATGACGGAAATAGCTCCAGGGTGTTGTCATGCTGAGCGGAGCGCAGCATCGTGCGCAGCGCGTTGTCATGCTGAGCGGAGCGCAGCATCTTGCGCAGCGCGTTGTCATGCTGAGCGGAGCGCAGCATCTTGCGCAGCGAAGCATCTTGCGCAGCGCAGCATCGTGCGCAGCGCAGCATCGTGCGCAGCGAAGAATCTCGCCCTCTGATGGTATATGATCCTTCGCTTCGCTCAGGATGACATGCGTTCCGCTCAGGATGCCAGACGCTCCGGCTACGCCTCCGCTCAGGATGACATACGACGTATGGAGGTATTTCGGCCCTCTTGTACTAGTACTCTAACGAGACTTCCTCTGGAAAGAGATGTCGAGGGGGCGTGAGGGTGTTGCATGCACTGCCCCTATGC
>CALANA010000238.1 GCA_937925925.1 uncultured Chloroflexales bacterium
ACAACCAGCGCTGTTGACGCTAAGTGTGGCCTTGTTGCGTATGCTGGACGCGCCGCGTGCCGAGGGATACGATGGGTTTCAGCCCGATGTGCTGGCCGGGCATAGTCTGGGCGAATATACGGCGCTGGTTGCAGGAGGGGCACTTGATTTTGTGACGGCGGTTCGTCTGGTGCGCCGGCGTGGGGAGTTGATGGCGGCAGCCCGTGAGGGGACGATGGCCGCTATTATGGGTCTTGATGAAGATGTTCTTGATCAAATCTGCCTGGAAGTATCGTCCAGTCTCGGTCGTACGTTAGCCATCGACATACCGGTTGTCGTGGCAAACTATAATGCCCCCAGTCAATTTGTGATCAGTGGTGTGCCAGTGGCAGTGAAGCAGGCCTGCATGCTGGCAAAGGAACGAGGGGCACGCCGCGTTTTGCCGCTGAAGGTGAGTGCCGCGTTTCACTCACCGCTTATGATGGATGCAGCACGAGGTATGGCGGCAGCGATCAAACCTGCCTGTGTCCAGGATATGCGGGTACCTTTAATTGCGAATGTCAATGCTGAACCGCTGATCTATGCCGAGGATATTCGGCAAGAGTTGGTCATGCAGATTGTTGAACCGGTGCGCTGGATTGCATCGATTCAGCGTATGGTAGCGCAGGGCGTTACGACGTTTGTGGAAATTGGGCCTGGCAGTGTATTGACCGGTTTGATCAAACGCATTGCTCCTGATGTACGAACCGTGAATATTGGAAGCCTTGAAGATGTGCGTACATATACCTTGCAAGACCTGGCGAGTGGTTGAGGATAGCGTGTGAGCAGCACCGTCACAAACTGCTGCGTACATATATGCAAGACCTGACGAGTGGCTGAAAAGCTATAAGCGGAGCAGGGCGGTTTTCTAGCTGAGATTATGCAATAGAAACGCCTCAAGAGAACTGATATTGTACCTCCAGGGTCTGGTTCAGTCTACTTAACCTGACAGTCATCCCCGATCACCGCTCTGCCAACAGACTGCGCTGCGCCAGCTTTTGCTCAAGGCCTCGCTCTCTTCGCAGCTTCTATCTCTCTTTTCTGCAAATTGAGCTTTACTGCCCGGTTATATCCTTACCACTCACAGAGCATCCAATCTCTCCTTCAGAGATCTGGCGCTTGCCTGTTAGTCTCCCTGGAAGCATACCCCTGTATGCCCCATTTCCCCTAACGTACGATCGTCCCCAAACATTTTTAACCTAAACCCATATACACTAAGTGGAGTACGCCGCTTGTGTTCCAGATACCATTTTCAACTGTTTATTACCGTGGAAGCCAGATAGTTCTCTTGAGGCTTCGTATATATTGTAGCATGCCGTTAACGCGAAATCAAGATTTTTATCGTTGCTTGACGATAATGTAGCCGGTAACTGTGCAGGTCGAGCAGTTTGAAGGGGCCTTGTTTCCCCTGGTACCTGTTCACCCGCAAGGGCACGCTGCCCGCCTGGGAACGCGGGCAGCGTGCCCGCACGTGGTGATGGCGGGCGGGACGCCCGCGCTCCCAGGCGCACCATGAACGCTGACGACAGCGCTTCTCCCCAGATGGGAACAGTTACCTCTCCTGGCGGTTCTTGTTCGGCCCATTGTGGCGTCTGTGTCACTACAACAGGCCGAAACACGGTTACATGGAGCCGTTGTGGTAGAGCGGCCAGTCAACCGCAATACGGTTTGCCACGGCTTTGCCCGAAAGGAGTACCAGCGGGATGCCACCGCCCGGATGGGTTCCGCCACCAACAAAGTAGAGGCGCTGGATACCGTGCGCTCGCAGGGGGGGGCGCATAAAAGCGGCGAAGCGGGTATTGGATGCTAACCCATAAATCGCTCCCCCGGCTGCATGATAGCGCTGTTGGAGATCTTCCGGGGTGATCATCTGCTCATACACGATATGCTGGCGCAGGTCAGACAGGCCCATCCGCTCCAGTCTTTGTATAATCCTGTCACGATAACCGGGTGCTTCACGCGCCCAACGTACGCGTTCAGTGAGTGCGGGGGCATTTACCAGCACAAACAGGTTCATATGTCCCGGCGGAGCCAGGTGCGGATCGCTCAGGCTCGTGGCGCAGACATAGACAGTCGGATCAGCGGCAGGGACACGCTTCTGAAAAATCGCGGCGAACTCTCGCGGATAGTCCTGGCTAAAAAAGATAGTATGATGCGCCAGTTGTTCGTAGATCTGATCTACGCCGAGTAGCAGAATGAATCCGCTGCAGGATGGTTCCAGGCGCTGCAAGCGTGTCGCTATACGGGGTTGGCCGCGCAATAGGTGCTGATAGGCATAGCGCGGATCGGCATTGATGACTACGGTTGCTGCCGCGATGGATTGCCCGTCGCTAAGTCGCACACCGTGTGCCTGCTGGTTGCGGTGCAGTACTTCAACCACTTCTGTACCGGTGCGAATGTCGATACCCAGCTCCTGCGCCAGACGAACCAGGGCGCGTGCCAGTTCATACATGCCGCCGCGCACATACCAACCGCCCTCCGCAAACTCAATGTAGGAAATAACGTTAAAGGTGGCTGGCGAGAGATATGGCGATGAGCCGTTGTAGGTCGCATAGCGATTAAATACCTGTTGCAGATAGGGACTGCGGAAAAAATGGCGGACTGCGGCATCCACACTGCGTAGCGAGTCAATTTGCCAACCTTGTCGTAATAAGTTGGGAGTCAGGAGATCGCGCAGGCCATCGAAGGGTTGTAGCAAAAAGGCGGGAGCGACAATGCGATAGATGCGTGCCGTATACGCGAGAAAGCGAAAGAAGCCTTCAACATCGAGGGGGCTTAGTCGGGCTATTTCCTGTACCAGTTGAGGCATGGTCTGCCAGGCATGGAACACAGTGCCATCAGGCCACCAGTAACGACAGGCTGGCTCGATCAGGCGCAGATCGAGGTAATCATGGACATCGCGTCCGGCGGTCGCAAAAAGATCACGGATCACCCATGGCATAGTGAAGAGCGAGGGGCCAGTGTCGAACGTATAGCCAGCAGCCTGAACGAGATTGAGTTTGCCACCAACGAGATTATTCTTCTCGAACACCAGCACCTGTCGGCCCTGACAGGCCAGATGAATGGCAGCAGAAAGGCCGCCTAATCCAGCACCAACCACAATGGTTGGTAACGCAGATGAGGCTGATAGGGTGGATTGGGTATGGTTCATAGGATCAAAAGCTTTCTGGGCATAAGTTGGGGTCGGGCCAGGGTGTGTACGGTCATGGAACGTAGGTCGGGTACTGAGGCCTGGTACCGATGTTCTGCGTCGATACCAGGCCCCCATTGTGAGCAGTATCTACCGTCGTGTCCCAGGAGCTTGCGCCCCAAACACATTCGGCGGGAGCTTGAAGCCATGCGCTTCCAGGCGGGTGGTAAAGCGGGGCCGTACACCGGTGGGCTTCAATTCGGTAATCAATTTGCCTTCCGGTGTTTTCCCTTTAATCTCCAGCAAGAAAATATCTTGTAAGACTACCACATCACCTTCCATACCCTGTACCTCGGTGATATGCGAAACTTTGCGTTGACCATCTTCCAGGCGGGTCTGCTGCACAATCAAGTCAACGGCGGCAGCAATTTGTTCGCGAATAACCCGAACAGGTAAATCCATGCCGGCCATCATGGACATGGTCTCCATACGGGCAATCGCGTCTCGCGGGGTATTGGCGTGCAAGGTGGTGAGTGAGCCATCATGGCCCGTGTTCATTGCCTGGAGCATATCGAGCGTTTCACCACCACGACACTCCCCGATCACCACGCGCTCCGGGCGCATACGCAGAGAGTTGATCACCAGATCACGAATGGAGACACGCCCGGTACCATCAACTTCAGCCGGTTTGGCTTCCAGGCGCACCACATGATCCTGCGCCAGTTGGAGTTCGGCGCTATCCTCGATAGTGACAATGCGTTCATCAGAAGGAATAAAGTTCGAGAGAACGTTGAGAAGCGTTGTTTTCCCAGACCCGGTACCGCCGGAAACGACGATGTTGAGCCGACTGACCACGCAGGCATTGAGGAACTCACCCATTTCCTTGGTCAGGGAGCCAAATTTGATTAGATCTGAGATCTGAAGCTTATTCTTGCTAAATTTACGAATGGTAATGGTTGACCCGTCAATGGCACAGGGCGGAATAATCGCATTCACACGACTACCATCGGGCAAACGCGCATCAACCATGGGCCACTTCCGATCAATGCGCCGCCCCAGGGGGCGAATAATGCGATCAATAATCTTGAGTACATGTTCATCGCTGGCAAACTTTACAGACGAGAGCGTCAGTTTACCCTTTTGTTCCACATAGACCTTTTTGGGGCCATTGACCATCACTTCGGTAATACTCTCATCGTTGAGCAGACACTGGATGGGGCCAAAGCCGAGCAATTCATCACAGACCATACGGAACAGTTGCTTGACCTGGTCATCAGGTAGTTTGGCATTGGCTTGCCGATAGATGTGGGCAAACCGTTCCTGCAGGAGTCGCTCTGTTTCAGGTGTTTGTTCCAGGACAGTCTGTGATCCGAGCGAAGCCTGAATGCGGTCAACAATCCAGAGCGAGAGATCAAGTAACCGCCCTGTATCATCGCTATCGGGCGTATTCTGCTTCCCAGTTTTTTCGGGTGGCAGTTCGATCCGACTACTCAAACCTGACGGCGCGGCTGGAGATGGCCCATCGGTGGCGGGAACCGTTGCAACCGATGCAGACGCGCTGCGAGGATCGGGTACCACGGTACTCTCTGTGGGTACAGCGGTTGTAGCCGGCATTCCGCCAGACACAGGTTGGGGCGAGCCACCGAGTCGTTTTAACAGCGACATCGTTTTCTCCTCATCAAGTTAGTATAACGAAATAGGCTTCACAAGCGCGATCGATTAATTCTTTGCTCATACTGGGCGCAATACCGCGATAGCGGGCTTCATCCAGGATCTGATCACACAGATCACGGGGATGACAGGCGCGGAGATCGCGCCCGGTCTTCATATAATGTTCCTGGATAAGATAGCGCAGGCCGTCATCGCTGTAGGGAATTTTCTTCGCCTTGCAGACGATTTTGAAGATCTCGCGAAATTCGTTGGGGGACGGGTTCGGCACTTCGATCTTATGCCGAATACGGCGAAGAAATGCGTCATCGACCAGATCTTTGGGGGACAGGTTTGTCGAAAAAACGATCAGCACATCGAAAGGTACCGCCAGTTTTTTGCCAGTCTGTAAAGCGAGATAGTCTACTTTCTTCTCAAGCGGCACAATCCAACGGTTGAGCAAATCCTGAGGCCGGCATTTCTGGCGGCCAAAGTCGTCAATCAAGAACAGGCCCCCATTGGCTTTGAGCTGAAAAGGCGCTTCATAGATCTTGGCGATGGGATCAAAAATAAGTTCCAGTTGCTCCAGAATAAGCTCACCGCCCACGACCACCTGGGGCCGTTTGCAGACGATCCAGCGTGCATCGGGAAAGCCAGTGCTGACTGGTGGGGGCGGGCCAAGCGGCGAGGGTGGCTCAACGTGGGTTACAGCCGGTTGGGCCACAACTTTATGATTGAGCGGATCGAACACCTTGATGATCTGCCCGTCAATCTCGATGGCATAGGGTATCAGCACATGGCCGCCCATCATCGTGGCGATACCATCGGCAATGGTGGTCTTACCATTTCCAGGCGGGCCATACAGGAAGAGCGAGCGAGCCGAGTTCGCGGCGGGGCCAATTTTATCCAGCATGCGCTCGTTAACGACAATGTGGCTGAAGGCCTTGCGTATAGTCTGTTGATCAATAACCATGTCGCCAATCGTCTGGCGGTTGACCATCGCAATATATTGATCGAGCGGTACTGGAGCAGGGCCGGCATACTGGGAACGATCCAGTACTTCATGCACCTTGTTGCGCCCTTTGTTGGCGATGACATATTGAAAGGAGCGCTCGCTAAACCCACCTTCGGCACCAACAATATCTACATACTCTTCAAGTTTGAGGAATTCGAGTACTTTGTCGATAATGTTCAAAAAAGGCAATTTGATTGTTTCTTCGAGTTGCTGACCAGTGATATTGCCGGTAAAGTAAATAACTTTCAGCACCAGGTCGGTAAGAAAACCCATTGTCAGGCCAGTTTCGGCGATTGATTCGGGTTGCACCGGAATATCGGGTAGATCGGTAGGTAGCTCGACTGGCGCTGATGGTGAGATTGGTGCTGAGGGGGGTGTATGGGCAGGCACAAATTCGTGCAAACGAATGCTCATTCTTCCTCCCTGGGTATATTGTGCAACCAGGTTAACCTGTGCTGTTCACTGATAGCGTCTACCGGGCTGAGGAAGACGATATGCTCATAGGACACCAGCAAGAAACTACTCTTGAAGAGCAGTTCTTGACCGGTAACATCATACACAGATGCATCGGTGACAGCGAGGAACCGTTCGCGATCACTGTTGAGTTCATCCTTCAGGCGCTGATCTGGACGAGTATAAACATCGCCAACAATCAACTGATCGATTGTCCGAATGACTGTAATAGTAGGCTCCTTACTAACCCGTGCAGTAAAATATTTCCCTTTTTCGTTCACATGGAAATTCATAAGCATCTCCTGGATTAACCTGGTGTAGTCCTGAAAACACCATAATGCTCAGGGAACACCAGATTCCCTGGGCATTAGTATAGCGTTCTATGCGGGAATTTGCAATAGTACGGTAGTCCAGCACCAGCGTAGGAATACGCTCACTAGTACAAGAGGGCCTGACGACCTCCATACGTTGTCTGTCATCCTGAGTGGAGGCGTCGCCGGCGCGACGGGCCTCCTGCGCGGCGCGATGGGCCTCCTGCGCGGCGCGCAGGAGGCCCATCAGAAGACGAGATGCTTCGCTGCGCCAGATGCTTTGCTGCGAAGATGCTTCGCGGCGCTCAGCATGACAATTCGCGGCGCCAGATGCTTCGCTATGCCAGATGCTTTGCTGCGAAGATGCTTCGCGGCGCTCAGCATGACCAAACGCTGCGAAGATGCTTCGCGGTGCTCAGCATGACCAAACGTGGCGCCAGATGCTTCGCGGCGCCAGATGCTTTGCTGCGAAGATGCTTCGCGGCGCTCAGCATGACCAAACGTGGCGCCAGATGCTTC
>CALANA010000239.1 GCA_937925925.1 uncultured Chloroflexales bacterium
ACCAGAAGGCCATAACGGCTTCCTGATGTTCGGCTGCGACTCAGTGTCGTTGAGAAAACGAAGCTGCATGTTCTGTTTGTCACTCCTGCGCTGTTCAATTCAGGACTTACCTGATCACTCAAGCACCATGTCTCCTTCGCCAGCATCGGCGTGGAAGTAACTCTCTCCGGGTTCCAAATGTTCGCCAAAGGCGAAAATTTGGAACCCGAAACAGACAAACTACCGCTCTGGTGCAGGCGAAAAGGCGAACTGACTATACCACCGCCCAGGCCCTGCAGTGTAAGGCATCAGGATCAATAAGCTCCTTTACTGAAAAGCACGGCGGGTATGGTACGCAGCAGAATTTCAATGTCTTTGATCAAGCTTTGTTCAGAGATATATTGCAAATCAAGCTCGACCCAGCGTTTGAAATCAATGTCACTGCGCCCCGAGACCTGTTGTAATCCGGTGATGCCGGGCATAGCATTCAGGCGGTGAATCTGATCATAGGTATACTGGGCAACCTCTTTGGGGAGCGCCGGGCGTGGTCCGACCAGACTCATATCGCCTTTTAAGACGTTAAACAGTTGGGGTAACTCATCAATACTTAGTTTGCGAATAACACGCCCGACACGGGTGATGCGCGGGTCATTTTTCATTTTGAAAACCGGGCCATCGGCCTCGTTTTTCGCTATGAGATCTTGCAGACGCTGTTCCGCATCAACGTACATCGAACGGAATTTGTAGCAGGGGAATGGCTCGCCCCACTTGCCAACCCGGGTCTGACGAAAGAGGATCGGCCCGGGAGAGTCTAGCTTGATGATAATGGCGGTGATCAGCATGATCGGCGCGGCCGCGATCAGGGCGATACTAGCTACTCCAACATCTAAAATACGCTTCAGGCGACGCATAACTTTGGTACGGATGACCCAGATGAGCATAATAAAACGCATACGCTGTGTTGCCTGAACAGTACGAAAACGTTGGTTGGCAAAAATATCCAGCATCCGAGCCGCCCTGGGGTCGAGATGGGTGTCAGGTCTGGTCTTCTGCATGAAACGTACTCCTGGCATTACTGGTTCTGGTTGGCTTAAATTGCTATTGTATCGTGTTAACTATAACAGGTGTGAATGAAAAAAAGGTGCATACGATGGGCTGTTGTATGAACATTCGCTTATCACAGTGATGTAGAGTAGGTACCGGACGGAGGAAATTATTTTTGCTACCAGGGAGATACCAGAGAACATAGAAAGCGCGAGCAACACCAGGCCTGAGGATGCCTACGCTCGCCCATGCGATGGTGCTGCTGGGAGCGCGGGCGTCCCGCCCGCCAGCGCACGCCCATGTTCCTGGATTCCTGGACTGGTGCCGACGCCCTACGGGACTGATGCCGCTACTCTGTGTCGGCACCAGTCCACAAGATGTCACCCTGTCAATTATCGGCTGTTGTGATCAGCACAATCTCGTCAAGATAGAAAGTGGGTTGAGTACGGCCCGTGGCTTCTTGCCAGACGATGTCGTAGATGTGCGCCAGCCCCAGGTCGGCCAGTAATACATCGACCTGCGTCCAGGTATTGGCCGCTGGTGTAACCCTGATGATTGGACTGGTGTGGCCCTGGGCGTCACGCAGCCAGAGTTGAATCTGCTGCCCGCCCATGCTGCCGCCGTGGATCTGGAAGCGAAGTGTGTCGTAGGCGGTAGTCGCAATGCCCTGATTGTTGCGCAGATACAGGCCGGCCCAGCCGCTATTGTAGGTCACGGCCAGGGACGCTGCCCCACTGAAACGCGGATTGGTATACGCAAAGTTGGTGTGGGTATTCCACGACCAGTTCTGCCACCCGCTGGCAAGCGTGTCGGTATACACGGGTGTTTGCTCACCCGGTGGGACTGGTGCTGGTGTTTGTGTGCTGGTAGGCGGCGGCGTGTGAGTCGCCGTCGCGGTTCGGGTCGGCTGGTTCGTGGCTGTGCTGGTAGGCAGCGGCGTGTGGGTCGCCGTCGCGGTTCGGGTCGGCTGGTTCGTGGTCGTGCTGGTGGGCAGCGGCGTGTGGGTCGCTGTCGCGGTTCGGGTCGGCTGATCTGTGGGTGTAGTGATAAACGCAATGTCATCTAGATAAAAGGTCGGTTGGGCACCACCACTCATGTCTTGCAAAACGATGTCATTGACCTGAGTCAATCCCAGGTCGGCCAGTAATACATCGACCTGTGTCCAGGTATTGGCCGCTGGTGTAACTCTGATGATTGGACTGGTGTGGCCCTGGGCGTCACGCAGCCAGAGTTGAATCTGCTGCCCGCCCGTGCTGCCGCCGTGGATCTGGAAGCGAAGTGTGTCGTAGGCGGTAGTCGCAATGCCCTGATTGTTGCGCAGATACAGGCCGGCCCAGCCGCTGTTGTAGGTCACGGCCAGGGACGCTGCCCCACTGAAGCGCGGATCGGTATGCGCAAAGTTGGTGCGGGTGTTCCACGACCAGTTCTGCCACCCGCTGGCAAGCGTGTCGGTATAAATTGGTGCTTGCTCGCCCGGTTGTGTTACTGGCAGCGACTGTGTCGGTGTCGGCGTGTTGGTGACGATCGCAGTTGGTGGCAGCGGGGTACTGGTCTCCACTATGCTGTCCGTGGTTGCGGTCGGGGTTGGTGGCAACGGAGTACTGGATGGGGCTGTCGAGCTATCTGTGGATGTATTGATCCGCAGCAGCGTAATCGAGTAGGGTTCAAAGGTGTAGGTAAACGGGTTGCCCAGGTTGGTCAGCGTCTGTGCGGGTGCATTCGCCAGATCGCTGGCCGGATCGCTCACGCCATTGAATGTTACCAACTGGCTGTTCAGCGCCGTAGCACGCACCACATCGGCGCTGGCACTGTTGATCGTGGTGATACCATCAAGCTCGATCGCGCTGGAGATGGGCTGATCGGTTTTGTTAATCGCCAGCAGCGAGAAGGTGGTATCGTCAATGCGCCCGGCATACACGCTCAACGTGGTATCGGCTGGAAGTGTCCAGGTGGCGGGGAGCATGCGGTCGCCAAAGCGTGCCCACAATGGGAAGACGTAGTACTGGGGATAACGGGCAAAGGTATCCTGATTCATCAACCCGTAATCGGTGCCATTCCAGGCCTGTCCATTTGCCAGGTTCCACTGATTTGCCATGGCAACACCGTGCTGCATCATCTGCCCCAGCGTGTCGGCTATAAACAGCGCGTTGACGGCACGGGTCATGAACTGCCCGCTATCCTGTTCCTGCATCGCAAACATGTTATGTTCGGTGATGGCAATCGGGACGCGGCGGCCAGCGGCATGCTGGTCAAAAGCGGCATGTACGTTATCCAGCATCGGTTTCCAGGTACGCTGCGGCTGGTGCAGAGCATCGACTAGATTGGCGGGCGGGTTGTTGTAGGCATAGTGGTGAATGCTGTAGAAATCCATCTCGCTACCTGCGGCGGCAATCACCTCGTTGCCCCAGTTGCTCCAGCCGGATTGCTCCGACACGCCGACGGCCCCGACCATAATCGACGGATCAACGGCACGCATGGCGTTGCGAAACTCGCGGTAGCCCTCACGTCGGTTGCTGCCACTGCCAATACCTTCAACATATTCCGTACCATCGCAAGTCCATACATCTTCCCAACCCCAGGGCAGGCAGTCCTTGCCCTGGCCGGATCTGCCACCATAAATTTCGTTGCCAACCTCCCACAACATAATCTTGAATGGCTCCGGGTAGCCCTGGTCACGGCGGAGGCGCGCCCAGTGCCCAACGGTGTGCCAGTCACGTCCACGGAGATCGACCCCGATTGTCCGCTCATCGTCTACGGCCCCGTTGAAAAAGGCCACGACAGCCGCTGCTTCTTGCGCGGTGCCGTTGAAGTTGACAATATACATTCCCTCGCTGTTGGTATCGCGCATAAAGCGCATAAAGTCGCTCGGGCGTGCGGCCCATGTCCAGTAGCAGGTAGAACTGTTCCCGGTTTCACAGCCCAGCCAGTTGTAAGCGTTGCTCCAGCTACCGCCGGGAATACGCATCACGCTGGTGCCCGAGGCACGTGTGCGCTCCTGAAATGTGGTGTTGTTTAAGCGTGTTGGATTGAGCCAGGCGGGCAGATTGGTGCCACGCACACGCGGGTCGATCAGTGTTGGCGTAGCGTGCGTGTTTACGCGAATAGTCTCGGTCGTGGTGGTAACAAACGTCGTGCTGAGAACACGTGGTGCCGAAGTCGTCACCAGCGGAAAGAAACCGAAAGTGGCGACCAGTAAAGCGGCAACCAGCAATTGGAAGCGGCGTGAAATATGCGTTTGCATATGAATGTCCCTTTCTTCGTTACCGTGAGTACAATTCTGGACGTGGTTGTACAGGCACGGTGGGCCTGCCCGGAGTATGGTATGCACCGCATGGCTCCAGGGTTACGCATAACGCGAGTCAGGCCCACAGCATGGCGTTGCGGTATACAAAACCCGCATGCCAACCTGGACAGGTTGATGTCGTGAAGATAACCCGCTCCGTGCTATAGGCGACAGGCTACCGCGGACTTTGCGTCCTTACAGGGTGATTCCTCGAGTTGGATTTATGCATGATGGTGTCAGATCAGCTCCATGGTGTGGCAGGGATCGTTGCGAGTGTTGCACCAGGGAGTACCTGATTGGCTCCAGTGCGATAGGGAGCCAGCGTAGGAGTTGGAAGCTCCGAATTGACCAGTGTTGTGGTCGAGGCAATAGGCGCTGCAGAAGAGGCAGTTGTAAGCTGTAGGGCAGGGTGTAGGTGAGGACGTAACAGCAACGTGTGCTGGATAACAATGTTCCTCCTTTCCTAAACGGATCCTACGGTTGGATGTGGCAGAGAGAAGAGAATGACCGCAACCACATTTGTTATAGCAGAAAAGCCGGACATTGAAAATAGATAAAAAGTCCTGGTTGGTCTTTAGGAATACCCGTACTATAATCAACATTGAACAACGAGTCTGGCTATGGAGTGCTATGGAGTGCGGCAGCCATGCGACCGCCTGGAGTCTGGCTATGAAGTGCTATGGAGTGCGGCAGCCATGCGACCACCTGGTCTGATTACAACGTTCATTCCTGCATCGTTACGCGTTCCTTTTGCTCCTGGGAGCGCAGGCACGCTGCCCGCGCATGTGCGACGGCGGGCGGGACGCCCCCGCTCCCAGGTGTGTGTTCCCCGATAGGGAACGGTTACCGTTTTTTCCGCCTGCGGCGAGGTTCTTTTCAGCCCGTTTTGGCGGCAAAGCCGCCAAAACGGGCTGAAAAAGGGTTTCGCGGGGGCCTGCGGCCCCCGCAACCCCCGCTGGCGAACGTTCCCCTGAACGGTTGCTTGCGCTAGTACGATCCTGCACAGGTGAAGATCTTGCCACTTTTGAGTCGTATGTCATCATTAGATATTCATACACTCGGAGTAAATGTAGTTTATGTACAGATTTTTCAGCATCCAGGGCTGTATCGGCTCTGTCAGATCGCGGTTTGATGTATAGAGCAATCCTGCAGGAGTCGTGAAAAACCGGAGTTCCGACTCTCGCCTGGGGAACGCGACATCCAGGCGAAAGCCAGGACTCCCGTTGACAGTTGGGCGGGGAGTGCGCTATCCAGACGAAAGCCGGGACTCCCGTTGACAGTTGGGCGGGGAGCGTTATATCTGACACGCACTAGGAGAGATCATATGAAAGTTGCTATTCTGGCCGGAGGAGTGGGGACACGTCTCGCTGAGGAGACCGAAATCAAGCCCAAACCGATGGTTGAAATTGGCGGACGGCCAATTCTGTGGCACATTATGATGCACTATGCCCATTATGGATTTAAAGATTTTGTCATTGCGCTCGGATATAAAGGAGAGGTGATAAAGAAATATATCGTTGATTATTGTTCGTTAAATAGCAACCTGACTGTTAACCTGCGTACCGGTGTGGTGGCGATGAATGGTAATCTCGCTCCCGATTGGACGATCGAGCTGATTGATACCGGTATTCCTACCCTGACGGGCGGGCGAATCAAGCGGTTGGCACCCTATCTGGGTAATGAAACGTTTATGCTTACCTGGGGCGATGGCGTATCGAACGTGGATTTGCATCGCTTGTTGGCGTTTCATCGGGCGCATGGAAAGCTGGCCACATTGACTGCGGTGCGTCCACCTGCACGCTTTGGACACCTCGCTTTCGATGGCGATCAAGTGGTTCAGTTTACTGAAAAGCCGCAAACCAGTGAAGGTTGGATTAACGGTGCCTTTTTTGTCCTTGAACCTGGCGTCTTTGATTATATTGAGGGTGACGATACCCAGTGGGAGCGTGAGCCACTCGAACGTCTGGCGTGTGATGGTCAGTTGATGGCCTATCGGCATGATTCCTTCTGGCAGTGCATGGATACGCTACGTGATAAGCGGCTGTTGGAAACGATCTGGCAAAATGGGAATGCGCCCTGGAAAGTGTGGGAGTAAGAACATGCGGGTATTGGTTACCGGTCACAATGGGTATATTGGCACGGTCTTGACGCCCATGCTGCTGGCTGCCGGGCATGAGGTGGTGGGAATGGATAGTGATCTCTTCGCGGGATGTGTGTTTGGCGATCCGCCACCAGTCGTGCCCTATATGCGCAAAGACATTCGTGATGTTCAGCATGCCGATCTGGAAGGCTTCGATGCGGTGATTCACCTGGCTGGATTGTCCAATGATCCGCTGGGAAATCTTGATCCAGATTTGACCTATGCGATTAACCACCGTGCGGCGGTGCGGTTAGCTAGTCTGGCCAAAGAAGTTGGGATTCCACGCTTTCTGTTCTCGTCATCGTGTAGCACCTATGGTGCCGCTGGTGATGCCTGGCTCGATGAAACATCGGTCTTTAATCCAGTAACACCCTACGGCCACTCCAAGGTGCTGGTGGAGCAAGATGTGGCCCAACTGGCGGATGCTAACTTTAGCCCGACCTATCTGCGAAATGCCACTGCGTATGGTGTGTCGCCGCTGCTCCGCTTTGATCTGGTACTCAACAACCTGGTCGCCTGGGCACTGACCACCAGACAGGTGTATATTAAGAGCGACGGAACACCATGGCGACCAATTGTGCATATTGAGGATATTGCACGGGCCTTTCTCGCGGTCTTGCATGCGCCGCGTAATCTTATTCACAACGAAGCTTTCAATGTGGGGCGCAACGAAGAGAATTATCGTATCCGCGAACTCGCAGAGATTGTGCGCGAAACGGTGCCTGGTAGTTCGATTGAATATGCGCCCGACGGGGGGCCAGATAAGCGTTGCTATCGGGTAGACTGTAGCAAGTTGCCCCGTGTGCTGCCCGAGTTTCAACCCCAATGGGATGCCCGCAAAGGTGCCCAGGAGTTATACGCGGCGTATCAGCGCGTGGGGGTGCGCCTGGAAGATTTTGAGGGGCCGCGTTATAAACGGATTGACCATATCAAGCTATTGCTCCAGACACAACGATTGGATCAGACCTTGCGCTGGCAAGCGTAGATCCTCTCCCGGCGGCTGAAGCCGCGGGCAAGTGGCAGCAAAGCCCGCCGGCGCGGGCTGGTAAGCCCCGCAGGGAGCCTTGGCAGAGTTGCCGGGGTGGTGACGCCCCCGGCATGGTACCTTCACAAGTGTAGGTTTTTTGAATTATATCGGGTTGAAATGCGGCAAAACGCCCCTGACATCCCCCCCGGCCCCCCCCGCTGGGGGGGCGTCCTGATACCGAAAAATCGAGCGTTGCGCAAAAAAACTTACACTTGTGAAGGCATGGTGCCCGGCGGCGAAAGCCGCGGGCAAGGCAGCAAACCGCCGGCGCGGGCTGGCGAGGCCATATCGTATCCGACGGCTGAAGCCGCGGGCAAGGGAAAGCGAAGCCCGCCGGCGCGGGCTGGCGAGGCCCCGCAGGGGGCCTTGGCAGAGTTGCCGGGGCGATGACGCCCTCGGCGTGAGGCCACAAGCCATTCGATGAAACACGATACAACGGTAGGACTAAACCAAATCAGGAGAGAAAACAATGTGGTACCAGACTGAGCAGCGCTGCAGGGCCAGTGGTTCGCCTGACCTCCAGGTCATTCTGGCCTTCGGTGAAACACCGCTGGCGGATCGGCTGTTGACTGCCGACCAGTTGCATGCACCGGAATTACTCGCTCCGCTCACCCTGGTTTTTTGCCCCGACTCGGCACTGGTGCAAATTGCTGAAACGGTTGATCCCGAAGTCCTCTTCTATGCCGAGTATCCCTATTTCTCGTCGGTCTCCCAATCGCTGCTCCAACACTTTGGTGCCAGCGCCCGCGAGTTGATCGAAATGCGCCAGCTCGGTGCTGACAGTCTGGTGATTGAGGCCGCTAGTAATGATGGCTACATGCTCAAAAACTTTGTGGAGCGCGGGATACCGGTACTGGGCATTGATCCGGCACAGGCACCGGCTGCGGCAGCCCAACAGGCGGGGGTGCCAACGCTAAACACCTTTTTTACCCGCGATCTGGCACGCCAACTACGTGCCGAGGGCCAGGTGGCAGATCTCTTTCTGGCGAACAATGTACTGGCGCACGTTCCCGATCTGAATGGTTTTGTGGAAGGCATCCGCTTGATCTTAAAGACGACCGGGATGGCAGTGATTGAAGTACCATATGTGGTCGATCTCGTCGATCATGGCGAGTTTGATACGATCTATCATCAGCATCTGTGTTATTTCTCGGTAACGGCGGTTGATCGTTTGTTGAGAAAGCACGGCCTCTTTTTGAATGATGTGCGACGGGTTCCGATCCATGGTGGCTCACTGCGCCTGTTTGTCGAGCCACACGAGCGTGTGGGTGAGGCGGTTCATACGCTCTTGCAGGAAGAAAAGGAGCGGAAGGTGGACATGCTGGCCTACTATCGAGATTTTGCCGAGCGGGTACAGCATATTCGCGCGTCCTTGCTGCACCTGCTGCACGATCTCAAAAGGCAGGGCAAGCGCATTGCGGCCTATGGCGCGGCGGCGAAAGCCACGACGCTGCTGGCCTATTGCGGGATCGATACGCAACTGGTTGACTATGTGGTTGATTTGAACCCTTTCAAGCATGGCCGATTTATGGGTGGCAATCATTTGCCTATCTTTCCAACAACAAAACTGCTGGACGATATGCCGGACTATGTGTTGCTGCTGGCCTGGAATTTTGCTGATGAGATTATGCGTCAGCAGCAAGCGTATCGGCAGCGGGGTGGACAATTTATTGTTCCCATCCCGCTGCCACGGATTGCCTGAGGAGCCTTGCGCGCGGCTTTTACCGCGTTGAAACGTATCCGCGTTCCAACGGGCAACAACGTAGAAAGAGATGAACGATGAACAGGTCAAATGGAGTGTTCCTGGAAAGCCATTGCTGCCCGGGTTGTGGTGCCGCCGGTATGTCCGTCTTCTATACGGTACCCAATGTACCCGTGCATAGCGTGCTGCTGCTGGCTACGCGGGCGGAGGCGCTGAACTACCCACGTGGCAATATTGCGCTGGCTTTCTGTTCCCATTGTGGGTTTATTGCTAATGTTGCTTTTGATCCGAGTATGCATGAATATTCAGCAAAATATGAAGAGACGCAGGGTTTTTCACCCACTTTCAATGCCTTTCATCGCAAACTGGCCGAGCAATTGATAACACGCTATAACCTGCGTGGCAAACAGGTGATTGAAATCGGCTGTGGCAAGGGCGAGTTTCTCACGCTGCTGTGTGAAATGGGCAATAATCGGGGAGTCGGGATCGATCCCGCCTATGTGAGTGAGCGCAACCAGAGTGCAGTCAAAGATCAGATAACCTTTATTAACGATTTATATTCCGAAAAATACGCACATTATCAGGGTGACTTTGTGTGCTGTAAAATGACCCTGGAACATATTCAGGATGTAGCAGATTTTGTGGGTATTGTGCGCCGCTCGATTGGCGATCGGCCTGATACGGTCGTCTTCTTTCAGCTACCCGAAGTTCGGCGGATACTGCGCGATGTCGGCTTCTGGGACATCTACTATGAGCATTGCTCCTATTTCAGCGCTGGCTCGCTGGCACGCCTCTTCCGACGTTGTGGCTTCGCGGTGCTGGATCTCTGGACAGACTATGACGATCAATATCTGATGATCGAAGCCCGGCCCGCCAGTGGGCAACCGGTACCAGTCCTGGCGGCCGAGGATGATCTAGCCGCATTGATCCGCGATGTGGCCTATTTTGCTGAACACTATCAGCGTCTCCAACAGCAGTGGAAGCAGTATCTGCACACCAGGCACCGGCAGGGGCAGCGGGTGGTACTCTGGGGGTCAGGCTCGAAAGGTGTGGCGTTCTTAACCACGCTAGGTATCCGGGATGAAATTGAATATACGGTTGATATTAATCCCTATAAACATGGAATGTATATGGCCGGTACCGGACAGGAAATCGTAGAGCCAGCATTTTTGCGCACGTATCGTCCCGATGTGGTGATCATTATGAATCCGGTGTATCGGCCCGAAATTCAGCGTGATCTGGAGCAGATGGATCTGTATCCTGATCTTTTAACGGTGGATCATGCTCCGGTTATGGCGGCGACGGGAGATGTGCCGGCAGAATAGCCAGGTATGGGCGTTCGGCCGGTGAAGGATGAGCTATGCAAGTAACCCTGGGACAATCTGCGCAACCCGCAACGCTGGATGCTACGTGTCCGGTATGTCATGCGCGGGATAGTACGGCTTTTATTGATATTCGTCAGGTGCCAGTACATTGTAATTTGCTATGGGCAACCCGCGCAGAGGCGTTCCATGTGCCTCGGGGCGATATTCTGCTGGGGTTTTGCCCGCACTGCGGGCATGTGTTTAACCTGATGTTTGATCCAGCATTAATGGAATATACGCAACAATATGAGAATTCGCTGCATTTCTCACCCCACTTTCAGCGGTATGCCGAGACGCTGGCGGCCCGGTTGATTGCAGACTATGACCTGCGCCAGAAAGATATTGTCGAAATAGGCAGTGGCAAGGGTGAGTTCCTCGCCTTGCTGTGTCGCATGGGAGCTAATCGTGGAATGGGTTTTGATCCCAGTTATGTGCCCGATCCAGCACTGGAAGGGTATGATCAGCAGGTCACGTTTGTTCAGGATTTCTACTCAGAGCGGTATGCCGACTATCCGGCCGATCTGATCTGTTGCCGGCATGTTTTGGAGCATATCCCGACCCCACGCGATTTTATTGCCAACGTGCGGCGGGCCGTTGGTTCGCGGCGGCACACGGTGGTTTTTTTTGAGGTGCCGAATGTGCTGTTTATGCTGCGTGATCTTTCGATCTGGGACATTATCTATGAGCATTGCGCCTATTACAGCAGCAACTCACTCGCGTATCTTTTTCAAGCGTGTGGCTTCGAGGTGCTGCAATTGCAAGCAACATTTGGTGGACAGTTTCTGGCACTTGAAGCGCGTCTGGCCGATCAACCATTGTCTATGACCCATGTGGGTGGAGAGAGTCTGGAGCAATTGCACCGGGATGTGGCGGCCTTTGCTGCCAACTATCGTGAGAAAGTCGAAACATGGAGTCACAGACTGGCTGAATATGCGCGCGCCGGGCAGCGGGTGGTTGTCTGGGGGGCTGGTTCAAAGGGGGTTACCTTTCTCAATGTGCTTCAAACCCGCGATCAGATTGAGTATGTGGTCGATCTGAATCCCCGCAAGCATGGCAAGTATGTCGCTGGCAGCGGTCAACAGATCGTAGCGCCAGCTTTTCTGCGTGATTATCAGCCGGATGTGGTGATCGTGATGAACCCGTTGTATATGAACGAAATTCAACAGATGACGTACGATCTGGGTCTCAGGACAGAGGTGATTGGTGTTTGATGTCCGATCCGTATCTGCCGCGCATGTGCGTGCGGGCGCGACGTTCGCGCTCCCAGGTGCGGAAGGCGAGACGCCCTCCCTGGGAGCGAGGGCATCGTGCCCTCGGCAAGACGGGCAACGTGCGCGTCTCGCCTCCGCTCCCAGGGACGTTCGCGCATGTGCGTGCGGGCGTGACGTTCGCGCTCCCAGGCGGGGAGGGCGAGACGCCCTCCCCCCCAGGCGGGCGAGGAGGGCAACACACTCCCTGGGAGCGTGGACATCGTGCCCTTGGCATAGTATGTTCGCGCCAGATATACGCTTACGTGATCGATAAAATGACGTTGTACGCGATCGGTTCCTTATTGATGCCATAATTATATGTATAGGTGCTTCATGAAGCTACTGGCTCCCTTTTCCCTGATCTGTGCATGTGTCATCGGCACCTTTTTGCTCCGTGCCATTCCCGTGACGGTAACTGACGCCGCAGACAGAGTGTACGCCCAGACGAGCGCAATGCAGTCAGACGACTTTAGTGGCTCAAGTCTAAATACGGGACTGTGGACATTTATCAATCCGCATGATGATGCGACGGTAAGCCTGGAAGGTGGAGCCGCACGCATAGTGGTACCGGCCGATATGGCCCATGATGTCTGGGAGAGTGGCAACAATGCTCCACGCCTGATGCAGACTGCTGCTGATCAGGATGTGACGATTGAAGTCAAGTTCAACTCGCTGCCGAGTGGTGTCTATGCCATGCAAGGGATTCTGGTTGAGGCCGATGCGACCAACTTTGTGCGCTTTGATGTTTTTAGCGATGGCAGTGGACACCGGTTGTTCGCCGCCAGTTTTGCGAATAGCTCGGCCACGGTCTGGTATAACGAAGGAGTGACCGTCAGTGTGCCTTTCTACCTGCGGGTAGCACGAGTGGGACATACCTGGACGCAATCATACTCGACGGATGGCACAACCTGGCAGCAGGGTGCCAGGTTCACGCATCCGTTGGCCGTAACCCAGGCAGGTGTGTTTGCGGGCAATGCAGGTACCATGCCCGCCTATACCAGTGTTATTGACTATGTTGCGGTGGCCACGCCGCTTGTTCCCGGCCAACCGACATTCACCCCCACCATCACGCCAACGCCCGATCCAGATGCAGGCGGGACGCCGACGATAACGTCAACGCCCGATCCAGATGCAGGCGAGACGCCGACGATGACGCCAACGCCCGATCCAGATGCAGGCGAGACACCGACGATGACGCCAACGCCCAGGTTGCCCGCAACAACGGGAAAGGTGTATTTGCCCCTGATAATTGCGGAGGCTCCACCAGTTCCAATTGGTACTCCAACCGTCACACATACCGCGACGCCGACCGAGACGGCCACGCCGACCGACACGGCCACGCCGACCGAGACGGCCACCCCGACCGAGACGGCGACGCCGACCAGTACGGCGACGCCGACCAGTACGGCCACGCCGACGCCCACCCCAACGGTGACCCCTACGATTACGCCCGGCCCGGATGGCCCGACGATTGATGTCTGGTACGGCCTGGAGCAGTCGTTCGGACAGCGTGGCAACCCACAGCGCTGGGTTAACATTCTGGGCAAGGTAACTGATCCTGATGGCGTGGCGACCCTGGCATATGCCCTAAACGCGGGGCCCTTCCATCCCCTCACCGTGGGTTCAGATGATATCCGGCTGGTTCACGACGGGGATTTCAATATTGAAATCGACCGTGACGATCTCCAGGCCGGTGCGAATCTGGTCACGATTACAGCTACGGACAATCTCGGTCATCGCGGCGAAGTGCAGGTGACGGTGAGGTATACTCCGGGCAAAACCTGGTCGTTGCCCTATGAGATTGATTGGAGTACCGCCACGTCGATCCAGGATGTGGCCCAGGTGGTGGATGGGCTGTGGACGATCCAGGATGGACAGGTGCGCACGGTGCGCAGTGAGGTGGGCTATGATCGGTTGATTGCGATTGGGGATGTCACCTGGCAAGACTATGAAGTCACGGTGCCGATCACCTTCCACGAGTTTGTGCATGACTTCAAAGCGGGCGGTGGGCCAGGGGCGGGTATTCTATTGCGCTGGACAGGGCATGTGGCCTGGGATGACAGGCAACCCCGTCATGGCTGGTTGCCGATCGGTGCGCTAGGATGGTATCGGTCGTACTACATGCATATGCTGGGGGGGGCAAACGGGAACGAGATCGGCGGGTATCCCGAAACCGTGCATCCCGAACTGGGTGTGCCTTACATCTTCAAGCTGCGGGTGCAGTCACGCCCGGCCCAACCCAGTGTGTACTATATGAAGGTATGGAAGGCCAGCACTCCCGAACCCACCGGTTGGCCGCTAGCGGTGGCCGGGCAAGAGGGAGAGTTGAGTCATGGGTCGTTCTTGCTGGTGGCGCATAAGGCGGATATCAGTTTCGGGAACGTATCGGTCGTGCCGGTCGTACCGGAATGGTAGGTGCTGGTCGCCCGGTTCGGGCCATGTGCGCCCATCCATGGTCGCTGACCGGGCGATGACCATACGTGAAATGATACGCCGTGTGTGGTAGACTGATCAGTGTACGTGGTCACTTTTAGCCTGGGAGCGCCAGCAGCGTGCCCGCCATGGACGGTGTCTCTCACCCTTGCTCCCAGGGGTGTACGTTACCCCAGATGTGAACAGGTACGGATCGGTGATCTTTTGCGTCTCTGGCAGAGAAGACGAATGAGGTTTCTATGAACGATACGTATGTATGGCAACAACGGCATCTGATTGTGTGGTGCCTGTTATGTGCCGTGTTGATAATTGTGTTAGCGGCCTGTGGCGACACATCTGCTACCGCGCCGCCTGTGATTGATCGTCCTGCGACCGAAGATGCGACAGATAGTGCAACAACACTGGCAACGACTGTGCCGGCAGAAGCCGGACAACCCCGACCTGCGTCTCCTGCGATGACCGGCGAATTGACATGGACACACCTGTCCAGCGCCACCGGCGATTTGCCGGTGCCGCGTGTGTCGTCGCAGCAAACGGCGTCGCTGGTGCTGGATATTGACCGGGATGGGGTGAACGATTTCGTCATAGGTTCGCGGCAGGAGGGGAAGCCCTCGCTGGTCTGGTACCGGCGTACTGCCACGGGTTGGGAGCAGTATGTGATCGAGAATGCGACCCTGGATATTGAGGCTGGTGGAGCATTCTATGATATTACCGGCAATGGTGCGCTCGATATTGTGATGGGTGGTGACTATCAGAGCAACGAGATCTGGTGGTGGGAGAACCCCTATCCCAACTATGACCCGGATGTGCCCTGGAAACGCTATGTGATCAAAAACACGGGTGAGAAGATGCACCACGATATGATCTTTGGTGACTTCACCGGCGATGGGCAGACGGAACTGCTCTTTTGGAACCAGCGGGCAACGCGGATCTTTATGGCCCCCATTCCGGCTGATCCCAGAACGACACAGCCGTGGCCCTATACCGAAATCTATGCCGGTGCCGGTGAGGGGATGGCGAAAGCTGATATTGATGGTGATGGCAAGCTCAACCTGATTGCCGGTGGACGCTGGTTCAAGCACACTGGGGGTACAAATTTTACGGCCTACAGCATTGACGATAGTCAGTACGAAGCGCGCATTGCCGTTGGCGATCTCACCGGCAACGGGCGACCGGAAGTGGTAATGGTGCCTGGCGATGGCATTGGGCGGCTGAAGTGGTATGAATGCACCGGCGACCCCACAGATCCTGAGTGCTGGGTCGGCCATGATTTGCTCGGCTTTGATGTCGATCACGGACACAGCCTGGCAGTAGCCGACATCAATGGTGATGGGCACCTGGACATTTTCTGTGCCGAGATGCGGCTGAACGGTGGCAATCCCGACGCGAACATGTGGATCTTTCTGGGTGACGGTCAGGGTAACTTTACGACCACAGAGGTTGCGACCGGCTTTGGCAACCATGAATCGCGGGTTGCTGACCTGACCGGTAATGGCCGGCTGGATATTCTCGGCAAGCCGTATAACTGGGAAACGCCGCGGATTGACATCTGGCTCAACACAGGCGGTTCTGGCGCTGAGACCGATCCCGGCGCTGAGCCTGGCGCTGGTAGGGATACGTTGCCGCTGGATCGCTGGGAGCGGCATGTGATTGATGCTGACAAACCCTGGACATCGATCTTCATCACGGCTGCCGACATTGATAATGATGGCCGCAAAGATATTATTACCGGTGGCTGGTGGTACAAAAATCCAGGTACGCCCGCCGGTCAGTGGACGCGCAATACCATCGGCGCGCCGCTGCATAACATGGCCGCTGTCTTCGACTTCGACGGCAGTGGTCGCCCCGATATTCTAGGTACTCAGGGCAAGGGGGCCGATGCGGATGCCCGGTTTGTGTGGGCACATAACGCTGGTGGCGGTCAATTTACGATGCTGTATAACATTCAGCCCGGTGATGGAGATTTTCTGCAAGGTGTGGCCGTCGAGCGTTTTCAGGCCGGCGGGCCATTGGAAGTTGCGCTCTCCTGGCATGCAGCGGGCAAGGGCATCCAGATGCTGCGCGTTCCGGCCAATCCGCTGGAGCAGATCTGGGAGTGGCGGCTAATTTCGCCTGTTTCGCAGGACGAAGCTCTGAGCGCGGGTGATATTGATGGGAATGGTCAGCCCGATCTTCTGCTTGGCACACAGTGGCTACGCAATGCGGGAGGTACCTGGCAAGCCTACACCCTGCACGCGACCGGCGAATCGCCAGATCGCAACGTGCTGGCCGACATCAATGGCAATGGTCGCCTGGATGCAGTGGTGGGCTATGAAGCGATTAGCGCGCCGGGCATGCTGGCCTGGTATGAATCGGGTGCAGACCCGACCGCGCCCTGGACGGAGCATGTGATTGATACGCTGATTGGCCCGATGAGTCTGGATGTGGCGGACATGAATGGCAATGGCTTCCTGGATGTGGTGGTGGGCGAGCATCATATCGCCGACCCGGCCAGCGCCCGCCTGCTGATCTATGAAAATGTTGATGGCACAGGGGCGGAATGGCGGCAGCATCTGGTCTTTATGGGTGACGAGCATCACGATGGGGCGATCGTCGTCGATATTGATGGTGATGGCGATAATGACATTCTTTCGATTGGCTGGTCACACAATCGGGTGCTGTTGTATGAGAATAAGGCGATCGACAGACGTGTACCTCAAGCACCACCTGCCAGCAGTACGCCATTGCCAACAACGGAAGCACCATTGCCCATCCCAACTGCACCGACCGAGGAGGTGCTACCCACTATCGAGGTGCTGCTACCTACACCTACATCGGTGGCGGCAGTGCCAGCGCCAACAGCCGATGCCAATCAGTTGCCGCTCATCCTGTCAGGGTTACAGGCCTTGTATACGTTTGAGGAAGGAAGTGGCACCATGGTGCGCGATGTCTCCGGGGTTGATCCAGCGCTCGATTTGACGGTGCGTGACGTCAATGCGATACGCTGGGTAGCGGGTGGCCTGATCATCAACGCCCCCACCTTGATTGCCTCCGATACCGCAGCCACAAAAGTGATTGACGCCGTGCGTGCGCAGAATGAAATCACGGTTGAAGCCTGGGTCGAACCGGCCAGCACGACCCAGGATGGCCCGGCGCGGATCGTGACGATCTCGCAAAATACGCTGAACCGGAATGTCACTTTGAGCCAGGGACTGTGGGGCGATCAGCCGTCTGACCTGTATGACGCACGCTTGCGTACGACGGCGACTAATGCGAATGGAGAGCCGTCGCTCTCGACACCTGCCGGTGTGTTGACTACCGAACTGACGCATGTCGTCTATACGCGTGATACCAATCAGGATGCCAAGCTGTATGTAAATGGTGTGGAACAGATCGGCTGGGTGACGGGAGGGGATATGTCCAACTGGGATACGACCTATCGCCTGGCGATAGGGAACGAATTGACCGGCGAGCGACCATGGTTAGGGACGATCTATCGCGTGGCGATCTATAATCGCGCCTTGACGCCAGCAGAGATTACCCGCAATTTTAACGCGGGGACAGCCGGGGTGACCGAAGGCTAGCGGTACTCTGCGATCCTTCACGTGCAGCAAGTGCGAGCATAGCATCGGGCGTCTCTTCCGTCTTGGCGACCGGACATGCGTACTGTCCGTCATACACTGGTGTATTTCTCAGCATGCTGGGCTGATATGGTATTCACTGCCAGATGCCTCAAGAAGGTCTCACCCTCATCGTCGTCCCTCGCAGTGGGTAGTTATTTATTGTGAAAACGTATGTGTTTTTGGAATATTTAAGACGCATGTATTCATGGTGGATTAGATAGTGTTTCGGATACATGGAGGAACGCACCGGATCAAGGCGTCTTGGGACGGCATGGCAGATCACCGCATTGACAACCGGGCGGCAGGAATCTACAATGAATCAGATACCAGGGACGCACGATCGGTGCCAGCATTCCGCACTGCATCCGTCGGTGCATTTTCTTGAGTTGTATCCGCGCATGAACGCGAATGCACGCCAATGCACGCGAATTGGCGCATGGCAACCATCCGTCTGCATCGCTTCGCGTCCGTTCGTGTGCATTGGCGGATATCCACTACCTGTTGAGATTCACAAACAACGGGAGGTCTCATGGATTCTTCTTCTGTACTTCCTATTGCCATCTTCCTGCTTCTTATGGGACTTATGTTCCTGGCAGGCGCAGGATTTCTCTTCTTCCAGAGCAGGCCATTCCAACAAAACATTGAATGCATGGGAACGGTCATTGGCCTGAAATCCGATCCCGATGAACCCGGCAGTCACCTCTACACGCCAATCGTCTGCTTCACCACGCACAATGGTCAGGAGGTTATTTTCACCGGAAAGATTTACTCTCGCCCGGCTGCCTACAAAACCGGCCAGACTGTCACGATTGTCTACCCACACGACCATCCGGAACGGGCACGCATCAAGAACGAAAGCAGAATATTACTCATTATCCTGGCCACGTTTGGCATCGGCCTGACCGGACTGGGGCTGTTGTTCGGTCTGGGGGCCGTGCTGGCCTCCTGGTAGCACAAAGGGGAGCTTCGAGTGAGAGATGTTATACGCGGCTGAACTTTTTTATCTACAAGATCAACGAGATTTTCCCTTTCAAAAAGCTGTACTGGTTACGGCAAGAGCCGTAGCCCAATGGTGCTCTCATTTTCAAGCAAGATTGATCGTCCCACCAGAAAAGTATACAGTACCAACTGAAAAGCAAGGGATATTACCAACTGATACAGTGGAAAGGGAAGCATTTATTACGGAATTGGTACAGTGGATTTTTGCCAATTCTATGGTTGATGAATTGTTCTATTTGCTTCTGGATGACGAGCCTATACCGCAAGTGAGCAAAGTAGCCAGATTTGACCACCACGATGATACCTGCTGCTGGTTTCTCAATCTTACCGAAAGTGAATTTGGCTCTCTGCAGAACGCCTGGCAAGAAAATGACTTACCGATAGATTTGTTCTACCCAGAGCAGAAAATCGTTTGTGTGCCATATCCTGGAAATGGGATAAAAGCAACCGTGCTACGGTTATTTGGGGCAAAGAAGTGTTATACGCCTATGCAATGGCAAACAAGGGGTACCAAGGGGTAGTGATGGTAGGCTAACCGGCGTATGCACCTGACAGGCTTCACCCTGACGTCGTTCCGCGTGTGGCTGAGGTCGTGTTCTTGCCAATCATTGTGCGGAACCGGTCGTATGACAATCGATGCACGGTCATCGGTATAATGGAGAGGCGTTGCATGCAACGCCTCTCCTTAGCCCACACCCCGTTTTGATCACTCCATATTCATTTGCAATCGGGATTTGTATCAGCGACGGGGCATGCCCCGTCGCTACACCGCATGCCTCGTTCCCTGGTTCGTTGAAACGAGGTATAATGGTTACGATCCGCAGCAGGCTACGTAAAACGGAACGATGGGCAACGTTGCTGCTGATGAGGCGGCAGTGAATATCGCTGTAGGGGCTACAGGCCCCGGACACTGCGCTACGGCGAAACCTCGATGTCGTATAGAATGAAATACTTTTGCTTGCATTGGGCTTGAAGAGCCGCCTGGCAAAGCCCAATCGAGGCTTGATACCCTGTTGTACCGAGTAATACCCATGTGACGTCGACCTTCCGCACACTGTGGTCTGTCTTACGCTTGTGCATATGACAACGAGACTGCCCCTGGAAAGAGCTGTGGCGGGGCGGAGCGGCGTTGCATGCAACGCCGCT
>CALANA010000240.1 GCA_937925925.1 uncultured Chloroflexales bacterium
CCCGCCCCCCCGCCGCGACGAAATCTTGTTGGAGAACGAATGGCAAGAACATGCGGAAGGTTCAAGTCGAAACGGTATCAGACGACATGATAGCTGAAGTTGTTTTGCGCACGACCATTCGCGGTCACAGCATGGTCTTGCACTATCGCGTGCCGTCGCGCCTGCGCGGCCATGTGGCTCCCGGCCAGTTGGTGTGGGCACCGTTGCGTCACCAGCAGGTGCAGGGAATCGTGCTGGCGCTGGAGTCGCACTCCGGTGTAACCGGCAGCGGCATGCGCGATCTGCTGGATCTGGCCGACCCGGAAGCCAGCATTCTGCCGCTGGGTCTGACGTTGGCGCAGTGGGTCGCCCGTACCTATCATGTTCCACTGTACGAGGTGCTGGCGTTGCTGCTGCCACCAGGTGTGACCCAGGATGCGGATACAACCTGGCGCACGACTGCGGCTGGCCTGACGGTAGAACTGGGTACCCTTCCCGAACGCGAGCGGGCGATTCTGTACTATCTGCGTACCCACGGTGAGTCGTCCGAACGCGAGTTGCGGCGCGAGTTGCGTGGCCGCGACAGCGAGTTGCGTGAGGCCTACGCCCTGTTGCGCGAGCGCGGGTTGCTTATACGGGGAACGGCCCGTAGCGCACCACGTGCCCGGCCACGGCGGGTGCGTATGGCCCGGCTGTGTGTGGCGGCTGAGCGCCAGGCAGCGCTGCTCGACCAGGTCGCGCACGCGCCGAAGCAGCAGGCGGTGCTGCGCTGGTTGTTCGAGCGACCGTCAGCCGGGGAGCCACGGCAAGCCGTGCCCGCGCCGCTGGTCGCTGTTCACGACATTTACGCCGCCACCGGCAGCAACCTGGCGGTCTTGCGGGCGTTGGAGCAGAAAGGCTGGCTGGCGCTGGAGACGCACGAAGTGCGGCGCGACCCGTTGCTGGGCAATGGGGTGCTGCCGGACGTGCCGCCGCCGCTGACGGCGGGCCAGGAGCGGGTGTGGCGGCCAATTGCGGCTGCGCTGGAAGCGGCTGCGGCTGCGATACCACCGGCCGATCTGCCGCCCGGTAGTGCCTCACCACCCACGCTGGCCGCGGCCGTCTTTCTGCTGCACGGCGTCACCGGTAGCGGTAAGACCGAGGTGTACCTGCGGGCGATCGGGCGGACGTTGCGCCTGGGGCGGCAGGCGCTGGTACTGGTGCCTGAGATCGCGCTGACGACGCAACTGGTGCGGCGCTTTGCAGCTCGCTTTCCAGGGCAACTGGCGGTGCTGCATAGTGGCCTGGCGCTGGGCGAGCGCTACGATGAGTGGCGGCGGCTGCGGCGCGGCGAAGCGCGGCTGGCGATCGGTAGCCGCTCGGCAGTGTTTGCACCGTTGCCCTCCCTGGGACTGATTATTGTTGACGAGGAACACGAGCCAACCTTCAAGCACGAGAGCAGCCCACGGTATCATGCCCGTGATGTGGCCTGGCACCTGGCCGCGCTGAGTGGCAGCGTGCTGATCCTCGGCAGCGCCACGCCCAGCATCGAGAGTTACTACGCGGCCCGGACGGGGCGTTGCACCCTGCTGGAAATGACGGAGCGGGTGGGGGCAATGCCTGCTGCCGATGGCCTGCCACGGTCGCAAACGCTGCCACTTCCAGCAGTGCGCCTGGTGGATATGCGCCAGGAACTGCAAAGCGGCAACCGCTCGATCTTCAGTCGGCCCCTGCAACACGCTATCGGCACTGCCCTTGAGCGTCAGGAACAGGTCATCCTCTTTCTCAACCGGCGTGGGGCAGCCACGTTTGTCATGTGCCGCGACTGTGGGGCAACCCTGAATTGTCCCGACTGCAACATTCCGCTGGTGCTGCACTACGATGGTGAGGGCGACCCGGCGCAAACGGCGGCCCGTGTGGCAGACAGCGCCGTGCCGGCTGTGGCGGTACAACCAGCGCTGCTCATCTGCCACGCATGCGGGCATCGTGAACTGCTGCCCACCGTCTGTCCACAGTGCCTTAGCCCACGCATCAAAGCGTTTGGCGTTGGCACCCAGCGGGTCGAGGCCGAAGTGCAACACCTGTTTCCGGGAGCGCGCACGTTGCGCTGGGATCGCGACAGCATCAGTGGCAAGGGTGCCCACAGTCACCTGCTTGATCAGTTCCTGCGGCACGAGGCCGATGTCCTGATTGGCACCCAGATGATAGCCAAGGGGCTTGATCTGCCGCTGGTTTCGGTGGTGGGCGTGGTTGCAGCGGATACAGGGCTGCACCTGCCGGACTTCCGTAGCGGCGAACGCTCGTTTCAGTTGCTCACGCAGGTGGCGGGGCGGGCCGGGCGGCGTGTTGCGGGGGCGCAGGTGATTATTCAGACCTATAACCCGGAACACTATGCGCTGCGGGCCGCTCAGGAGCATGACTATCACGCCTTTTATGTCCAGGAGATCGGCTTTCGTCGGCAGACGGCGTACCCACCCTTTGCACGGCTGGTGCGCTTTGTGTACACCAGCCGCAGCGAGGCGACATGCGAGCGGGTGGCCGGCCAGTTGGCAGCGCACATTCGCGCTACGGCAGAACGGCTGCATTGGCACAACTGGAGCTTGATCGGCCCCGCACCAGCTTTTTTGCAACGCAAGGGCGGGCGCTGGCGCTGGCATCTGATCCTACGGGCGGCTGACCCGTTGCCCATTGTGAATGCACTCGGCCCCCTCCGTGGCTGGGTCGTCGATGTCGATCCGGTGAGTGTGCTATAATTGACAGCAGGTACGCGGTGGGTCGTCCGCCGACCATTCTCGTCTCAGCGGCAGTGTGGAAGGGAAAAAACACCCTTATTGTAACTGTTCCCATGAGGTGAACCTGCGCCAGAAGTGCGACTGGCGCGCCCGCAGTTTGTCTTCGTGGTGCATGTGCGAGGGCAAACTGCCCACGCTTCCAGGAGTATCGGGAACGCATACGACCGAGCTTCCCCCCAGGTGTGAACAGTGAGGTGTAATTAACAGCCGGCACCGGCTATTTTACCGGCTTCGCGTTGGATTCGCCGTCTATGCCCAACCCCACACCTGTATGCCATTGATTGATAGAAGTTTGAGAAAGTTATGAGTTTACGCCGAATTTTACGCATCGATGATCCTGAAGACCTCAAAATCTTGAAAACGAATTGCCGTGCTGTCAAATTGCCCAATCGTGAACTGAAGCGATTGATCACCGATATGTTTGAGACGATGCACGACAGAGAAGGGGTAGGACTGGCTGCGCCGCAGATTGGTATACCCATTCGCCTGACGGTACTCGGCATTCCGGCGATATGGGAAAAGCTGGAAGACGGCACCGAGGTCGAAGTCTCCTCGGCAGCCGAGTATGTACTGATCAATCCCAGGATTGTCAAGATGAGTTCGGAAGAGATCGTTCGACAGGAGGGCTGCCTGAGTCTGCCGGGCTGGTATGGTGACGTGCCGCGCGCCACCTGGGTCACGGTTGAATATCAGGACTTGAATGGCAAGCTGCGTCGCCTACGCAAGGTTGATGGGTTGCTGGGTTGGGCGATCCAGCACGAAGTCGATCACCTGAACGGTATTCTTTTTACTGAGCGCATCCGCGATCTCTCGACGTTGCGCGATCTGAGCAAGGAACTGGAGGCCGAAGAAGCTGCGCAACGCCAGGCGACCGGGGCGAAGGTGCAGGTGCAGGCCTGAACGGGTAGCTCTCCCGACGTTGCGCAGGTAAGTCTGTTGCAGCGGAGTATGGCGCGTCTCGCTCTGGTGGACGTGATGGCCCGTCGCTGATACTGAGGAGTGGCAACAGTGCCACCGCCGCTCAGGGCAAGGTGTCAAGCACGGCTGCAAACTGTTGGGCCACGTCCGGTTGCAATTCACGATACAGATGCACCACCACCGTACCATCTGCATTGCGGTACAGGTATGGCCCGGCCCGGTCGGCGTTATCCGCAAAGTACTGGTAAATCAGTGCGCAGTCGTTCTGATTGTCACATACAAATACCGATCCGCCACCCGGTGGATCGGTCTTGATCTGAAAGCGGATGTACTCACGATAGACGGCTGGCAGATTCGCATCCATAACTCGCTCAACCGTCCGCATTTCGCCAATCGCAAGACCGGCAGCGGCGAACCGCTCAACTACCTCCTGGGCGTTATTCCCCTGGCCCCCACAGGCAGTCAATAGCAGCACTATGCCGATACAGATTAAAAAACGATGCATGATTCATTCTCCTGAATGTATGACGATTTTTCGTTGTCTATCAGTGTAGCATGGCGCTATTACCAGCAGCGAACCAGCGGCGCGAGGTGTTGTTGCGTTCTAACGTTCTAACCGAGGATGCGCAGAGGTGCATCAGGAGATAATACCGTTTCGCCGTGAACTTCCGCATGGTCTTGCCATGCGTCCTACAACGCAGCCCAGTTCGCAGCGGGGGGAAGGCTCGTTGGCGTAGGAAGGAGCAAGCAGACGACGAACCAGAGTATGCAGAAGGTCGAAATCAAATTGGTATAATATCCGCAGATTACGCAGCATCGGTTGGGCCCGCAGGACGGGGAGGCGCGGCAAGCTGTTGACGCTAGCGTGGGAGGAATAGGGGACAGCACGGCGTCGAGCAACGTCAGGAGTACATCTATGCCGTGCCCGATATGGGCCGAAACCGCCACATACATATGCCTATGTTCACAGTAGCAACCGATTATCCACCATGATTGGAGCGCAGGGAACGCACAGTACTCTCTGCGTTCCACTGCGCTCTCTGCCATACAACCATCTCTGTCGTGCTAAACCGTATTTTTGTCCAGGTTGATCGTATCGACCGCAGGTGCAGGCTCAGGTTGAATCGGCGTCATTGCAACACAATACCTGGCTGCACGAACCAGCGTATCTTCCGCATCGGTCAATGTCGAGAAGCTGCCGCATGGTTCGCCATCAGCGCGTTGAGTCATATAGGCATCAATATCGGCGCGCCAGTGGATGCGGCCAATCATGTGTTCAGCGTCATATACATGAAACCAGGTCGAATCGTCATCAACCAGTCGAATGGTGATCGAAGTTCTGGTGCCATCCGCAGCTAATGCGGTAAATTGATCGATTATCTGCATTATATTTCCTTCTTTCTTCTTCATCAAGTTTCTGGTTTTATCATTGAAGAACTATACATCATAGCCGATGCTTACCAGATATGATAAATTCAGTGTCGTTACAAACCAGAAAAGGCTTTTTCGATAATGATATTGTACTACAATAATGTGATCTAGTCATCTCTGACATGAAAGACACCAACTGTTTGTTATTTATGCTTAATCCCAGAATAACGCTGTCGGTAAAAACACAGATCGCGCTCCTCCGAAATGCTGTTTCTGGTGCGGCACAGTCACGCCGCATACGTACAACCGGAGTCACGGCTTTAGCCAGGCCTGCGCTGCGCCAGAACACGGTAGGCGGTCGCACCTCCAGATGCCGCCGACAAAACGATCAGTAGCCGACCTGCGCTGCGCCAGAATACGGTAGGCGGTCGCACCTGGGTACGTGTTCACTTTTCTCCTGGGAATGGCATGCCAGGAGCGTGGGCAGCTTGCCCTTGTCTCCACGAGGAGGGCGTTCTGCGCTTACTCCCAGATGTGCGTGGTACCCTCGTATGAACAGTTCCCCTGGCTCCGGGTCTTTGCGGGCACGGGTGGCTTCTGGTATACTGCTTCTTTGAGAGGGAAATATGCGCCCTCTAGCCTCTCGGCACAGAATAGGAATGGCATGCACGAGCAGAATCGTATTCGTAACTTTTCGATTATTGCCCATATTGATCATGGCAAAACGACCCTGTCTGATCGCCTGTTACAACTCACGGGCACGGTCAGTGATCGCGAGCGGCGCGAGCAGCATCTAGACGCAATGGATCTGGAGCGCGAAAAGGGCATTACGATCAAAGCCAAGGCGGTGCGTATGCACTACACTGCCAGTGACGGCCTGAATTACGAGTGTAACCTGATTGACTGCCCCGGTCATGTCGATTTTACCTACGAGGTGAGCCGGGCACTGGCTGCCTGCGAGGGCGCGTTGCTGGTGGTCGATGCGGCACAGGGAATCGAGGCTCAGACGCTGGCGAACGTCTATCTGGCGCTGGAGCATGATCTGACGATCATTCCGGTGGTGAACAAGATCGATCTGCCGGGGGCGCACCCGGAGCAAGTGGCGCAGGAAATCGAAGATGTGCTGGGCCTACCCCGCGATGAGGTAATCCTGGCCTCGGCCAAGGAGGGCGTGGGCGTGCCCGACATTCTGGAAGCGATTGTTCAGCGCATTCCGCCGCCACACGGCCAGCGCAGCCAGCCACCGCGTGCGCTGATTTTTGACTCGCACTACGACGCCTACAAGGGCGTTATCGCCTATGTGCGCGTGGTTGATGGTGTGTTTCCCTCCGGAGCGCGGGTGAAATTCCTGGGTACTGGTGCCCAGGCGGAGACGCTGGAACTGGGTGCTTTTCGGCCCACGATGATGACATTGCCCGAACTAGGCGCAGGCGAGGTGGGCTATATTGCCACCGGTCTCAAGGTGGTGGACGAGTGCCAGGTGGGCGATACGGTTACGGTTGCCGATAATCCAGCCACAACGCCGCTGCCCGGCTATCGCCCGGCCAAGCCGATGGTGTTTGCTGGTCTTTATCCAGTTGAAAGCAATGCCTACACCGAACTGCGCGAGGCATTGGAAAAACTGAAAATGAATGATGCGGCGCTCTCCTTCCAGCCCGAAAGCAGCGCCGCGCTTGGCTTCGGCTTTCGCTGCGGCTTTTTGGGCCTGTTGCATATGGAGATCGTGCGTGAGCGCCTGGAGCGCGAGTATGATCTGGATCTGTTGATCACCGCGCCGAGCGTGGAATATCAGGTGTTATGTACTGATGGCGAGATTATGGTTGTTGATAACCCTTCTGAAATGCCCGAAGTCAGCAAAATCGCCAGTATTGAGGAGCCGGTCGTACAGATCAGCATCATTACCCCATCGCGCTATATTGGGGTGATTATGGAACTGGTCACCAGCAAGCGCGGTATTTTCGACACGATGGACTATCTTGACCCGCAGCGGGTGCTGCTCAAGTATCGCATGCCGCTGGCCGAGATCGTGGTGGACTTTTACGACCAGCTCAAGAGCCGCACCCAGGGCTATGCGTCGCTCGACTATGCGCTGGCAGGCTACCAGGAGGCCGAGCTGGTCAAGCTCGATATTCTGGTCAACGGGCAACCGGTGGACGCGCTCTCGCTGATTGTCCACCGCGACTTTGCCCAGTCGCAGGGCCGCGAACTGGTGGAGAAACTGCGCAGCCTGATTCCGCGCCAGATGTTTGAGGTACCGATACAGGCCGCCATCGGGGGGCGAATTATTGCCCGCGAGACGGTGCGCGCTATGCGTAAGGATGTGTTGAGCAAGTGTTACGGCGGTGATGTTACCCGCAAACGGAAATTGCTGGAGAAGCAGCGTGAAGGCAAGAAGCGCATGAAGATGGTGGGCAACGTGGAGATTCCTCAGGAGGCGTTTATGGCCATCCTCTCGCTGGGCGAGAAGAAGACGTAGCTGGTTGCATGCTCTGGTACCGAGGGGAAGTGTGAGACCCGTACCTTTTCACACTCGCGGCAACACGTACGTCTGGCAGCGCGGGCGTTCCGCCCTCTGTCACGCCTGCGCGGGCAAGATACCCCCGCTCCCAGGAGCAAAGTGAACGCTGACGTGAGACCCTATGCGCTGTCGTCTTGTTGCTCGCACTGCTGCCATCCGCCTGCCAGCGTTTACACTTACACAATGCGGCGAACCTGATGCCAGACGGTAGCTCGCGTTCTGCTTGCCGCCGAAGAGTGCGACTGGCCGCTCCGCCAGAAAGCTTTGAAAAGACGAGGTGTAATTATGCGAGAGAATGCGCCGCTGGAATTACCCGCTGACCTGCAAGCCCGCCTGGATGCGGCGGGGGTGATCGATCAGGCCAGCCTTATGACGGCCCTGGAATCCGACCCGGTCTTGCGGGCCGATTTCCAGGCCTTTATCGCTACTCATCAGGAGCAGTTGTTCCAACTGGTGTGGCAAGCGTTTGTCAATGTCTCCAGCCTGGAGGAGTTGCGCGAACTGGCGAGACAGTCACCCTTTGTGTTGGAAGATCAGTTTGTATCCACGGTCGAGCAAGAAATCGAGCGTATGCGAGAGTCCGGGCAGTCCGAGGCCGAGAAGGGCTTGCAGCAGCGTCTGGCCGGATTGCAGGAGTTGCGCCGTCGTGCTGCGGTCAACCTCTCGCCATTGGAGCAGGCGGTGATGGATTTTGTGCAGGCCGAGAGCGATGCGGAAGCACAAGCGCTGTTCCAGACGCAACGGACGTTGCTGCTGCCAGAACTGGCGCAACGCACGCTGGAAGATCGCTTTCGTAGCGATGACCCGGAGATACAGCAGGTGCTGGCAGGGCGGATTGCGCTGTTGCGCGAGCTACGCACTGCGGCACAGGCGGTGGATACCTCACCCCACGTGGACTCCGCAATGAAGGCTGACACAGATCAGCCTGCCGTCGATACCCACCTGGCAAACCTGCTGGTAGCGTTCCTCAATACGCACGATCTGACGCAGATGCGCCGGTTGTTGGAACACTATCCGACCTTGCTCAGCGAGGCGGTGGAGCCGGTCTTTGGCGCGCTTTTTCAGCAGTATGCCGAGGATGCATCGGCGCTACAGACGTTGCAGGATCGGCAGTCGCTGCTGGCCGCCTGCCGCACGCAGGGGGTGGAGCGCGTCTTCGAGTCGCTGGCGCACATGGGCGATCGTCTGGCGCAGGTGGAACGGTTTGAGCAGGCACTGAATGACTTTATTGACCTGCGCCAGACTGCGTTGTCTAACCCCAATGATATTCTTAGCTGGCAACGCGCTGTCGATGCGGGTGAGGCATTGCTCGTGCCACCGCTGAGCGAGACGCCGGAATTGAACCTGGAGGCGCTACAGGTGGAGGTGGCCGGAACCTGGAACGAGCTGGGCAATGCGCTGAGCGCGGCCAGCGAGCATGCGGCCGCACTGGCGGCCTACGAGCGGGCAGTGGCGCTGCAACCGGAGGTGGGGGTGTGGCAGCGGAACCGCGCCGGTATGCTGATTGCCCTCGGTTGCCTCGACGAGGCTACGCAGTCAATCACTGCCGCCCGCAAGCTGGAGCCAGACGCCCCACGCCTGGCCGAACTGGAGGCCGAGCTGGCTGCGGCGCGAGGGATGAGGGGTGAGGGCGAGGATGCGAGGACGCGAGGATGCGACGACGCGACGACGTGAGGACGCGACGACGCGACGACGCGACGACGCGACGACGCGGTGGCACGTCTCACCACCAATCCCTTTCCGCCTTTGCGTTCAAAAAGAGGCCGAATGAAGGTATGAGGCGCGAGGCAAGTTGACCTATGGGCGACCCGACGATCCGCGCACGGCAATGCGGGGCAATGCTCGCCATGCCCGCAATGTTCGCATGGCCCGCCATGCCCGCCAATGCCCCATATCGATCATATCCATGATCGTAGGGGCACCGCTTGTGGGTGCC
>CALANA010000241.1 GCA_937925925.1 uncultured Chloroflexales bacterium
GTCGAAACGGTATAACTAGTGACTACTCCTCTTCAAACATCCAAATCATCACGTAATAATTGATCTGTCGTTACGTTGAACAGCATTGCTACACGCAAGACCAACTCTGCCGTCGGCTTGCTTTTGCCCAGTTCAATGCTATGAATGTACCCATAGCCGCTATAGCCTAAGGCGCTGGTCAATTCGCGTATCGTCATTCCACGCTGCCTGCGCAGCATATGGAGCTTTTCGCCAAAGCGACGTATAGCTGGATACTCCTGCATCTTGACAACGCTGCCATCCTATGGTATCTTGTACCGTATCAGGGTACAAACAAATATCGAAAGCGCCCTGCGCTGCGTACAAGAGTTGCAGGGTTCCACCGGCGGGGTCGCGCCGACGCAAGGCTATTGTAACACGCAATAGTTGCGCTGCTGCATCCTCGCCTTCAAGCGGGTGTTGCCCGCAGGAGGCGTCTAGTATGATTGATCTACGGGATAACCCTTTGTGTCCGCCTGATGCTGCACTAGTCGGGTATACATTCGTCCATCATGTTAGGATTTATTCTTGACGAATTGAGTAGCCAGGGGTTAGATCTATGGCGCGACGAGCAGCAAATTTGGCATTGGCGTTGGTCAGGAACAGATTTGCATGCGGAGCATGGCTTTTGGGCATTAGGCGAAGCAATTGTGGATGCAGTGGTCACACGGTATCCAATGGTGTTCGCAACTCCACTAGACAATATAGACGGACAATAGGGTCATCCAACGTATCTCCCATCAGCGGCGTGTGTTGTAGGAGCTTTTTGATTGTCCACCCATCATCACATGTTCCATTGCGCAGATCGTGGCAGGTACCCTACCCACCGCCTCGCGCCTCGCGCCTCGCGCCTCACGCCTCCTTGCATCCTTGTCTCTTTTGTAATGCAAAGGCGCAAAGGGGCCTTTTAAGCGGAAAGCGGTCTGAGCGCAAAGCGGAAAACAGGTCACCCTTGCTCGCCTGACGCACACCCTTTTGACTCCAAAACACATCACGTCCCTGGTATGGTGCGCCTATCGAACCACAGCAACCACCGGTTTTGCGCTTTGCGCTTTGCGCTGCGAAGCAGCCATGCCCATCCATGTCATGGTGAGCCGATCAGGATGGCAGCGGGCATCCGTGACGGCTACCCAGCCGGGGAAGGAGGGTAGCGTGGGTATGCGCCGCGAACCATCTCACCACGCTGGCAGCGAATTGCCATGCGGCCATGGATCGTGCCTACCCGCGCCCCCGATGCCCGTCCGCGCCCCCGACGACCGCCCGCGCCCCGGAGGGACACGCTACGCCTCGCACATCCTCGCATCCTCGCATCGTGCCAGCCCCACGGCCGGTGCGGGACAAACACGGCCATATCCGCCGCATGCCCGCCCGCGCCCCAGAGGGACGCGCTACCAGATCTGCTTCCGGCTATCCGTTGACAAAACGATCTCCATAAACCTTTGCGCCTTTGCGTTAAAACAAGAGCGTTCGGTGCCGGTGCGATCCTCGCCTCGCATCCTCTTACAGCAGTGTGGAGCGATACCAGGTTTCGATGCCCTGCTTGAGCAGCGCTGCGGGTATTCCGGTGAGTGGGATGCCCAGCGGGTTGCCCACCGCCGCGCCTGGCCCTAGCGATACCACCTCTCTCAGGCGTAGCGGGGTATACGGTTGCGGCGCCTGACCCTGCACATCGGCCAGCAGTGCGCCCGCTAGATGCTCGCCCTGACGCAGAGCGTAGCTGGCGGTGGCTGGGATGGGGCCATCAACCGTTGCTGGAATGCTGGCGCAGTCGCCAGCGGCAAAGATCAGCGCCTGCTCCTCGACGCGCAGGTAGCGGTCAACCCGCACTCGCCCCAGCGCATCGGTCGCAAGCCCTGAATCGGCCAGTAGCGCTGGCGCTCGTATGCCAGCAGCCCAGATTATTGTGCCGGCGCGGAACACCTGGTTTGTCGTGGTGTAGAGGGCTTGCTCCGCTACACGCGCAACGGTCGTATGCAGATACACCCGCACACCCAGATCATCAAAGACCCGCTGGGCATAGGCATTGGCCCATGGTTCAGCCTGCTTGAGCAGCAACCCGTTGCGCTCGATCAAGGCGATCCGTAGCTCATTCCGCGCAATGCCCGCCGTCGCAGCCAGGGTACTAACGTGCGGAACCAGCTCACCCGCCACCTGGCACCCGGTGTACCCACCGCCAACAATCACAAAGGTCAGCAAGATGCGGCGCAGGCGCGGATCGGTTGTACGCGCTGCTGCCTCCACACAGGCGGCAATATGGTCACGCAACCGCAGCGCCTGCTCGTAGCTACGCAAAGGCAACGTATGCTGAGGCGCACCCGGCACATGCGCATAGTTCGTTTCCGCACCCAGCGCAAGCAGCAGCCGATCATAGGATAAGCTCCGCCCGTCTGCCAGCCGCACCCGCCGTGCGAGCGGCTCAATGCGCTGTACCCGCCCCTGGTACACCTGAACCGCCCGCCGCTGAAAGATGGTCTGCAATGGCACAATCACATTCGTAGGATCGGGCGCGGTGGTAGCGGCTAGATGTAGCTCCTGCACCAGTTGATGGTAGGGATGTTGATCGAGCAGCGTCACTTCAAGCTGCTCGCCGTATGCAGCACGGCGTCGATCCAGTTCAATCGCGGTGCGCAGGCCAGCATAGCCTGCGCCAATAATCAGGATATGCATAGGTGAAGAAACCGTCCTCCTTGAGAATCTAGAGCCAGGGCAGTGGATGCTGGTACTGATGCAGCAGCGTCGATACAAGCATGCGCGTACCCAGGCAGGTTTTTATCGTATACAGGACTTACGCAATGGTCTGGTCAAATCGCCTTTTCGCCTCCGGCGAAAAGGTGGGGAGAAAGAAAGCGTTTTTTCCATGCGGATGCAGGCGAAAAAGCTTGTCCCGTTCGACTGCGCTCAGGGCAAGCTCTGAGCGTAGTCGAAGGAACGTTGGTTCAAGCAATTGCGTAAGTCCTGGTATAGCAATCCTATTACAATTGTAAGTCTGATACGAATTTGCCCTGAACGCGGCAAACAATGGGCAGATGGTACCTGGAACGAAGCGCAGCGCTCTGAAGCGTCTCAGGCTCTGAGGCGGGAGATTCTTCGCTCCACTCCGTTCCGCTCAGCATGACATGGGCAGGGTACACGTTGCCACGTTCAATCCAGACTGGTATGAAGTCCCGGCTTGAGCCTGAGTCTGGCCCCAGCCCGGCGCAAGCCAGGACTCCGGTGCTGCCCCCCTGATTTCCGGCCCGGCCGTATCCGTATCCTGTGTCGGCCCTTCCCGCTAACCTTGTGAAATCAACGCCCCAACGTATCCCGCAGGTCAGAGAAACTGCTGCTGCGTCGCGGAGTGTTGATGCGCCCCAGATAGCGATTCAGCTCCTCCAGCAACTGGATGCTGTGTTGCTTTGTATCGGCTGCATCTGTAGCATCCTGATAGTCAAGTTGCTGCCTTACTCGGCGATGCCAGCGTCGCGCCTGCTCGATGCGCAGATATTTGACACTGTATTCAAGATCCTGCCGATAGCGATACTCCTGTGAACGCGGTAGCTGGTGCTGCAACAATGTTTGCCCATAGGTGCATAGCGGTTCCGCCAGGGTCGCCAGCCACGCCGCAACCTCTGGGCCATCACCACCATCACGGTAGGCCTGGAATGCCTGCCACAGCATGCGATTTTCGGTGCGCTCTAGCAGACTGTCAATGCTTTGCCCCAGTAATTCGCGCAGTTGGGGAAAATCCTGGACATCCTGCTCCAGCCACTGTTCAACGGCTGTATGCGTGGCAGGATAGCGCAACAGCAGCGCCAGCAGCAGATCTTCGCGCAGCGTGCCCGATGCCGTGCGTGGCACCGGCTGCGAGGAACCGGTCTCCGCTTTCGCAGGGGATGTCGGCTGGTTCGATGGGCGTGGTTGTGGGGCACGACCGGCCCGCCGTCCATCATGCGCAGTCGTACTCCGCAGGAGATCCAGGATTAACTCGGCCTTGATGCCTACCATCTGCTCCAGCCGCGCCAGATACACCCGTTGCTGCGTGCCATCGAGCTGCGCGAGGAGCGGCAGCAGCCGATCCAGTGCCTGCTGTTGATCGCGGGCTTGCGTGAAATCCAGACCGGCAGTATAGGCCTCAATATAAAAATCCATCACCGGCAGCGCCGTATCTACCAGTTGCTGCCAGCGTTGCGGATCGGTCTTGATCACCTCATCGGGATCTTGACCAGGTGGCATTTTGATGATATGCAGCAGAATATCGCTCTCCCAGCGCACCAGACCCTGGGCCGTCACGGTTGAGCGGGCAGCATCCGGGTCGGCCACCTGCTGTAAGGTATCCATACCGCGCAGGGTGGCGCGCTGCCCGGCGGCATCGGCGTCGAGCGCAAGATAGACGTTACGCGAGAACTTTTTCAGCAGCGCTACATGCCCGGCAGTCAGCGCCGTGCCCAGCGGGGCCACCACATTGCGAAAGCCATGCTGATGCGCCGTCAGCACGTCCACATAACCTTCAACAATCACCGTTGCATCGGCGGCGCGGATGGCGTCACGCGCCAGATCCAGCCCATACAACACCTGACTCTTGTCGAACAGCAACGTCTGCGGCGTATTCAGGTATTTGGGTTGCGCATCGCCCAGCGCCCGTCCACCAAACCCCACGATGTCACCGCGCAGATTGCGAATGGGAAAGATCAGCCGCCCGCGAAACCGATCATAGCAGCCACCATCATCGCGCTTGATCGCCAGACCCGCCGCCACCACCTCCTCCGGCGTAAACCCCTTGCGTCCGGTCAGATACTTCAGCAGGTGATCCCACTCCTGCAGGCTGTAGCCCAGTTGAAAGGTTTCCACCGTTTCTGGTGCAAGAGCGCGGCGGGCCACGTAGTCACGTGCTGGCTGACCGCGGCCCAGGCTGAGGAGCACATAGTTAAAATAACGCGCTGCGGCAGCATTTATGTCAAGCAGGCGCGTACGCTGCTGATCCTGCTGCTGCTCGTCCGGGGTTGGTTCCTTCAGTTGCACGCCCGCCAGATCAGCCAGGTGCTGCAGGGCGGCGGGGAAATCCAACCCCTGCTGGCGCATCACAAAATCAAAGACCGTGCCCGAGGCATGGCAGCCAAAGCAATAGAAGCTCTGCGTATCGGGAAAGACCGTCAGTGCCGGTGTGCGTGTGTTGGTGTGGAAGGGACAAAAACCCACAAAGTTCTTGCCCGCCTTGCGCAACGAAACACTCTGACCGATCAGATCAACAATGTCCAGCCGATCTTTGATGTCATCAATCACGCTCATAGCGCGTCAGGCATCCCAGGTATGCGGCACAAACAGGTCGTTAAAAACCTTGATCGCATAGCGGTCGGTCATGCCAGCGATATAGTCAACCACTGCCCGCTCGACTGGCTCCTGCCGTTCCTGGTTGATGCGCAACAGATCGGCGGGCAACTCGTGCGGGTGCTGCAAGAAATGCTGATAGATCGTCTCGATAATAAACCGCACTTTGCGATCGTCGCGTTTGGCAGGACTGTTGAGGTAGACATGGGTAAACATAAACTCGCGCAACTGGTTCGTCGCGGCCAGAATGTCGACACTCATCGACAGCAGTGGCGGGTCAGGGGGCGGTGCAGTACCCGTGGCCCACCAGTTGTGCTGAATCAAATCGCACACCATGGTGTTAATACGATCGCTATGCGTGGCCCCCAGGACGGCGATGCATTCCTGCGGCAGATCGGCTGGCCGCAGAATACCCGCCCGCAACGCATCGTCAATATCGTGATTGATATAGGCTACGCTATCGGCCAGCTTGATCAACTGCCCTTCAAGGGTGCTGGCTGTACCCCAGGCAGTCTTCGTAATGTCACGGCGCGCCTTGGAATGCAGTGCAATACCCTCACGCACGGCATAGGTCAGATTGAGACCGGCCCCGTCTTTTTCCAACACCTCCACAATACGCTGGCTCTGCTCGTTATGGCGAAAGTGGGCAGGATAGATGCGCGTCAGCGCCGTTTCGCCCGCATGGCCGAAGGGTGGATGCCCGATGTCGTGACCAAGACCAATTGCCTCGACCAGATCTTCATTCAGCCGTAGCGCACGGGCAATGGTACGCGCAATCTGGGTCACTTCCAGCGTATGTGTCAACCGGGTGCGGTAGTGATCGCCCAGAGGGGCAATAAAGACCTGCGTTTTGTGCTTCAGACGGCGAAAGGGTTTGGAGTGTAAAATACGGTCGCGGTCACGCTGAAAAGCAGTGCGCACGGGACTCTCCTCTTCAGGATAGGCCCGTACCGCCAGCGCGCTATGCGCTGCTAGCGGTGAGAGATGACGCTGCTCCTGTTCTTCTAGATATGTGCGCACATTAAGATAGTTCATAGCTTTTACAGGTTACAGGTTACAGGTTACAGGTTACAAGATTGACGCCTCCATAGTCAACTAGCTTTTTCGCTACTTCAATTGGTGCCCCATGTGTAGTGACAACCTTAGTCGTTTTTAAGACCGTAGAACGACAGAAGTCGTTCCTACGTGCTACCCAATTGGGGCTCCATCGAGTAACGACCTGGTGCCCCATGCGTAGTGACGACCTGGTGCCCCATCGAGTGACGACCTGATGCCCCATCGAGTGACGACCTGGTGCCCCATGCGTAGTGACAACCTGATGCCCCATGTGTAGTGACGACTTTAGTCGTTTTTAAGACCGTGGAACGACTTCAGTCGTTCCTACCTGCTACCCAAATTGTACCCGAATTAGCGAACAATGCCGACACTGATCACCTGTTCCCGGTTCTCAGAGAAGCTGCAACGATCTCAACGTTTCGCGTGCAACAAGGTCGATTCGGGTTCTGGTTCGATGCGAACGGGCGGTTCGTTGAGCGCCCGCCAGATACTCAGGCCGGTACCGACGATCACGTGTAGAACGATAACCGTCCAAAAATAGAACGTATGGCCGGTCTCGGCTGCACGTTGTGGGCCAATCACCAGCGACTCGATGCGTGCTGCCACAAAAGGCGTGAAAAAGTAGAAACAAAAACAGATCGCCACTGCTCGCCAGAACTCGACGCGCCGGGCCACGACCCAGCCAATGCACAGGAAAAAGGGTGTTGCAAAGATGACCCACACGAGCGGTCTTAGAACGGCTTCGCTTCGGGTACCACCGGTACTCATCAGGTTGTAGCTGGCCCAGGCCACCCCGAGCAGCGTAGCGCCAAGCATGATCGCTGCCGTACGCCGATCAAACCGCCGGGCTGCAGGCGCTACTTGACGACTGGGATCACGATGCATCGCCTTCCTCCCCCTGCGGCTCCACCGTTGGCGTCGGACGCAGCAACACCTCGGCCCGAAACCGCTCCAGATTACCATCTTCGACGCGCATTGGATTGTAGGCAGTATACACCATGTGGGCAAAAGCAGCCATCAGCGGCGTGGCGCGTACATCAATAAACCAGCTATTATGCTGCTCTTCAAACAAATACAGCGCCAGCAAAAAATCACCACCCGGCGAGCGCACAATCCCCACATCGCCATGCATATCTTCTACCCACCCGCTCTTGTGTTCCACACGCACATCGGCGGGGAGTCCAGCACGCATCCGGATCGTGTCGGACGTCTGGGCCAGCAGATCCAGCATGTCCTGGCAGCGCTGCGGCGAGAGTGCGTCTGGAAACTGTTCGAGCAATAGACCTTCACCCTGACGGCACTGTTCAATCCAGAGAAACAGGCGGCTGATCTCAGCGGGTGTAGTACGCACCATCGGATCAGCCAGCGTATAGGGGGGGCTACCCTCCTGGGCCGGGCCGCCCCTTATCGTCAAACCCCGAATGCCGATCAGGTAGTCAGTTGATTCGTAGGGCATGTTCTGGTAGGTATGGGCAAAACCCAGATCGCGCAACAACGCGTTCATCTTTTCCACACCCATCAACGCCGCATCAGTACCTTCACTGCCTACTGAAGCCGACAGCAGATCATTGGCCGAGAGGTTATTGCTCTCGACAATCATTTCATGCATCCATTGCTCTTGTTCGGCAGTAAATTCGGGCAGACTGATGTAGGTGTAGAGCATGATCGGTACTTTCAGAATACTGGCTCCGGAGAAAACCGTGTCTGCATTGTGTGTCACCGTCGTACCGGTTTCCAGGTCGTACAGATACAGACCCACAATACCGCTCCACATGTCGGTCATTGTGTTTACCTGTTCCTGGATCTGATCAAAACTGGCGCGAACGCCCTGGGTATCAGCTTCCGCAAGATCCAGGGTTATCTGCCGCGCTGCCTGGGGCGATTGCAACAGTTGTGTCACCTTGTACAAAGCCGGATCCATGTCGAGTACCTGTCCAGGAATAACGACGAAGCTGCGTGTGAGTCGATCCGTAAAGGTGATAATGTCCAGGCGGGATGGCACATACACTTCTTCGGCCAATGCCTGAAGCTGTGCCTGGAGTTCTGTTGCATCAAACTGCACATCCAGCGGCACATCGACCGGAGCCGCCTGCGCTGCCTGGCGGGTCGCCTCGGCCAGCATGTGGTTCACTGGCACCTGCAAATCAATCATGGCGGGATCGAGCGTGTGTCGGACGTTACCAGCACGGATAGTCAATGGTTGTTCAAGGGTTGCCAGCTCTGTGCGCACAAGTTCAGCAGCAGCCGGCGGTGTCATGCCGCCCACATCAACGCCCGCAATGTGCGCATCAGCGGCAAAGGTGGAGTCGGCCGTAAAGGCAACGGTTGGTGTTGATGCCACGACTTGAGATAGGGCCGGGTTAGTAGCATCGTTGCGTATGGTGCCACAGGCGGCTAGCACAACAATGCAGATGAGGTAAAGACGGGCAATACGGGGATAGAACTGCATAGATGCATTCCTTAAACAGGTTTCAATCGTCCGGTTCCAGATAAAAACTCAACGGATAGCCCGCTTCACGTGCCAGCGTATGTGCGGCATACACACGCTCCTGAGCTTCCTGAAAAGGCAGCGTAGCGACCAGGGCATGGCCTTCATGATGGGCTTGCCACATTACCTTGACCGCCCGATCAAGATCCAGGGCAAATATCTGACACAGTACCATTACCACAAAATCCATCGGGGTTACATCGTCATTCTCAATAATCACCCGATAGGGTTTTTCCAGTTCGATGTCGCTCACGACGTGGTAGGTTGTGTGCGGGATGGTACGTGTAGGTGTCTCCGGTGTTGACATTGTCCTATTCCTTATAAACGATATGGAACAACCAGATTAGACTGTTACCAGATTCATCATACGTGACAGAACCTTCAGATCAACGTTGTGCGACATACACGCTTATCAAATAGTATAGCATGCTTCTACCAGATTGCAGGTAACCGTTCAGGTAGTACCTGCGCCGGCGGGGGCGCGGGGGCCTGCGGCCCCCGCAACT
>CALANA010000242.1 GCA_937925925.1 uncultured Chloroflexales bacterium
CGCGATGATACCAGCGCCACCCCCGCTGGCGAAAGTTTCCCTGAACGGTATACATTTCACCGCAAAAGTAATGAAATCATTAAAAGAAACATGATGATACCTGATAATTTTGTTGTATCACGGCAATGACAAAATTGTTACTGGATGTACAGTAGGTAGTAGTAGATTTTTGCGTTTAATGTAGTAGAATACTACTACCTATCAGTGTCTCGAAGAACTAAGGTGATGACTATGAACGCCACCATCTCCGCCCACATACTCGTTGTCGAAGATAACCGTCTCTACCGTGAAGCCTTTTGTGCGCTGCTTGATATATGTTTTCCTGGAGTGCAGATTACCACCGTGTCAGACGGTATGGCGGCTCTCAGCCTGACACGCCAAACTCCATTTGATCTGATTGTTGTTGACTATAACCTGAAGGCACTCAATGGCGGTGATGTCGTGCGCCATTTGCGTCAGCGCTCGCGATCTACAGGCATCCTCTTACCACCGATCGTCATGATGTCTACGCAACCCGATGTTGCGGTTTTTGCCCGCACGCTCGGCGCAGCCAACTTTCTCTCCAAACCTGTTTCGGAAGAAGATCTGCTCACAATCATCGGGCCGCTCCTTGCCGAGCGCGGCTGTTTCTCTGAAGACTCTAGCGAGTCACCCCCACCACAGACGCGAGAACGCAAACCGTTGAAACGCCTTAAACCACGTCTTAATCACGAGTAATCTCATGACTGTATATATCGGTTTTTTTGCCGACATTCTGAAACATATGTCATACCATATTCGGCTGAACCTTTATATGGTAATTGGACAGCAGTTGTGAAGAACTAGATTTCCGGCTCAAGCCGGGACGCCGATGTCCCCTGGCTTGAACCGGGACGCGGAGGTATCATTGATAGAGGGGTGCTATAGAACTAACAGGAGTTATGCGGTAGCATTATCATCTCGTGATTGACCACTGTGATGTTGAGGGATACGTTGGAACGACGTTCGTCGATCTTGAGGCCGTAATAACGACTAAAGTCGTTACTACATGCTCTGCATATTCCGTGTGGCTAATCACCAGGACTAACAGAAGTTATAGACGGACACTCCCTTTATGTCAACACAGCGTCTATACTGTATACACCTTTTCAGAGAGATTCTAAAAGAAACGGCACATACGTGTAAGGGGGGCCAACTCCAGGCGCACCGCCGGTATGCTACTGGTGGGAATGTAGCGCACCAACGTTAGTTGTGACCATTGTTGTTTGTGATAGGGACGATAGGGCGTAATATAGTCGCGCACACCAACATCGCAGGCATAATCCACCACTTCGGGCGTATAGCCACTGGCAACCAGGTAGGCATCAACCATACTATAATCGCCACCAGCACGAGTATGCGCCAGCCAGTCTACATATTTGAGCATCTGGTTAATCACATTCACATCACTAATAAGATCTTTCTTTAGCTCTATCGCCTTATAACGCATAATAGTTGGGGGAAAACTGGCAGAGAGCCGCCGGGTGGTATACCCAAACAGATCAATCCGATCCATATACATCACGGGTTTCTGGGGTGAAGCCGAGACCTGATTGGCCACATAATCCCACGCACCAAAGATCGCCGTCACGCCGGGTGCCCGTACCGTCAAGGCATGGGCAAGCCAGGCCTGCAACAATGCCTCGTGCGCGACGCTGCCATCACGGACATAATGCGCTAACAGTGTGTCAATATCAATCTGATACGCACCCAACTCCGCATTGCGGGCGCTCACCTGAGCATGATAAAAGGCCGATTGATCCGGGAAGACATGCTCGCTGGCCTGCCACACATTCTCCACGGTACTCGCATTGCGACGGAGCAGCAGATCGACCATCACTTGCGCCTCTTCATCCTCAACTTGAATAAAGCTGCGTTTTTCAAAGACGCGCAAGCCACGCACCACATGGCGAATGTCTCCTTGTAGCACCTCATCCATATCCAGGCCATGCCTGAAAAAGACCGGATCAGGCCGAAAGAAAACAACCCAGCGCATATCTTCTTCACGATGCTGACGATAGAGCAAAGTTGTGCGATCATCGGGCGGATGAGCGTGGGGAAATGACGCGCCGGGGTAATTTGCCAGTGCTGCGGTGGGTGATCCACGCTGCAGAGACACCAGCCGCCCGACGCCATAAATGGTACGTTCTCGAAAGAAAAAAATCAAATCACCTGGCCGCATTGTTAGATAATCTGCCAGCGTGAGTTCCGCCGCCACACTCCACGAAGGGTAATCCGGGCGCTTCATCAGCGTGCCATACACCCCAAATTCGACATAGCGCCGCAGGGCATCTTCATCTGCGAGATTCACAATATAGCCCGACACAACTCATGGATTTCCAGGCTTCAGAGTTTCACTCCATTTACAGCCACATAATGATTGGCATAACTACACACAATTAACTCCTCCACATGCCCACGCTTCTTGCCATCACAGTTAATCTTCCGACTGGCATAGACAATATCTTTGACCGGTACATGCTGGTAGAGGGTACGGGTGAGACTGGTATGCGAGTTGCTCAACATGACGTAACACCCCTGTTCCGCCAGTTGATCAAACACATCAACCAGCCGCCGCTGCGCATCAACATCAAAATCCTGTCCTGTGTAGTGCGTAAACGAGGCAGTCACGCTCACGGGATCATAGGGTGGATCAAAATAGACCAGGTCGCCAGCTTCGGCCCGGTTTAACACCCCTGCGAAATCATCATGATAAATCTCAGTCTGTTGCAGCGCAGCACTGACAGCCCGCAAGTTCACCGGATCACAAATCAGCGGGTTTTTGTAGTATCCAAATGGAGCGTTAAACTGGCCCTTCTTGTTGACGCGATACAGCCCGTTATAGCAGGTGCGATTCAGAAAGATCGTCCGTGCCGCCTTCGCCACCGGGTCACGCTGTGCAAAATCAGGGTGCCGATCCCACCCGCGGATCTCCCGAAAATAGTCCGGGTCATGAAAATGGGGCGCATGGACGTGCAACGCATCAATCAGCGCTTCTACATCGTCGCGCACCACCAGATAGCAGCGAATCAACTCCTCGTTCGAGTCGCTTAAGACCGCACCTGCTCCCAGACAATCATTATTTGCCAGATGAAAAAAGAGCGCTCCACCACCAACAAATGGCTCATGATAGCGCCGGAAGGATGCGGGTAAGCGTCGGGTGAGTTCAGGCAATAACTGACCTTTACCGCCAGCCCATTTGAGAAAAGGACGCGCGATCACTGATAGCTCCCAAAACAGGACTGGCTGCACATAATTGGACATACGCGGCTCTCCCCGTCTGTCTACGTGGGAAGATTATAGCACATTGGGGTGCGCCCTGGAACCTGCCGGGCCACTCATCTATGGCTATTTGCTTTACCAGAGCGGCATAATCAGATTAATACCCGATCATCATTGGGTAGCAATAATGTGCGCAAGAGCGGAATAGGTGGCGCACCATAGCTGATATATGCATCGTGAAACTGCTTCAGCGTAGAACGGGGGCCGTGAGCGATCTGGTAATCTTTGCGTAACTTGAGCAGCAAGAGCTTGCCCAGCGTATAGTTAATATAGCCCGGATCATAGGTGCCACGCCGCGCTTCTTGTCGTGCCGTCACCTCATCCATATAGGCATGCTGCATAAAATAGCGCGTAGCTGCATCAACCGTCATGTCCTGCGTGTGCATCTTGATCGCACAGATATAGCGACAGTTGCGCGTCAGTGCCTCAGCCAGTTGGGTCAGGCGTAACGTCAGATCGCCAGACCCATACCCCTCCTCCAGCATCATCTGCTCCACATAGTGCGCCCAGCTTTCAATATGCGAATAGGCGGTACAGACTTTTGCCAGACGGGTGGGTGCATGCCGCAGATGTAAGAAATGTACATAGTGCCCTGGATAGGCTTCGTGGATCGATACCGCCACCAGCGTACCGTAATCAAACTTGGTAAGCCAGCCTTCTATGTCCTCCGGTGACCAGTGTGATTCGGGGAGTGTGACGTAATAAAACGACTCGGTCGCCACCGTCTCGAATGGCCCGGCCGTGCTCATCATTGCAAAGGCCCAGCGCGCAAAGGGGGGCGTCTCTTCCACTCGGCAACGCACTGTTGAGGGTACAGAGACAATATCATGCTCGATGACAAACGTGCGCAGATCCTCCAGCAACGCCCTGGTCTCGGCGATCAACTGGTCAGCAGATGGATGCTTGCGCCCCTGCGCAAGCATATGCTGCTGGATTGTCAGTGTTGGATCGATCTGCGTCGCTACGTCGCGGATAGCCTGTTGATTCCGGGCCAGGTCACGTTCACCAAGTGCCAGCAACTGGTCAAGCGGCAGGTCTATCTGTTCATTATAGCGGAGCATAGCGGCAAACTGCTGCGTCCCAATCGCAAAGGCATCAGTTGCCATGGGGAGACACGCATCACGCAAATAATCGTGAAAGGCTTGCAGTGCAACCACAGCAGCATCACGCGCTGTCCATAACTCTTGTTCCAGCGTCGGATCGGTCAGTGACTGGCAGGCTTCAGCTAAATTTCTGGTCAGAAACACGATCAGACCCGTAAAGATCGTCAATGATTCTTCAATAAAAATGCGGGGAAGCTGCGGTAGCAAATTCTGGCGTGCAACCTGCATCGCGGCTGGTATCTGTTGCAAGTGGCGTATCAGCGCCGCAACGCGCACCTCCAGCGGCGCATAGTTGCGTTTCACATAGGTGTCAACCATCGCATTGTAGGCGTAGATCATCGGGTTACGCTGGTATTCACGCTCTTCCAGCCAGCGCCACAACTCACGCTCAATCTGCCAGTGCAAAAGTTGGTAATCAAATGCGGCCATCTCCTCAAGTCGGGCGGCATCAATCGCCGCCAGCCGCTGTTGATAGTCCCGCAAGCGGTTAACATAGGTGGCAATTGCATTCGCTGACAGATCAATAATCTGACCATCATAGGCATGCAACCCCAGATTGCTAGCTATGGTCGGATAAAACGCAAAATAGTCGTTCAAAAAGTCTTCGGTAAGCATTGCCAACCCCTGCGCCTGATCGTTCATGGTAGCAAACCTCCATCATATGCCGAATATATCAGGACGTACGCAGTGGTCTGATCACCTCGCCTTTTCGCCGGAGTTTACCCCTTCGACTACGCGCAGGGCAGGCTCTGAGCGAAGCCGAAGGGGGCAGAGCGGTACTTCGTCTTCTTTTTTACCAAATTTTCGCCGTAGACGAAATTTTGGTAAAAAAAGAGTCCCTTTCATGCTGCCGAAGGGGAAAAAGATGTCTGGTTCACGTGACTGCGTACGTCCTGTCATATACACGAGGTACGCAGTCGCTCAAACACAACGGCTTGTTCGCCTGTGGCAGAAGGGAAGCGTTGGAACGTTCCAACGCTGGCAGGTACCGCTCTGCCACAGACGAAACGGCAACCAGACCATACCACCGCATACGTCCTGTCATATATGGGAACAAAGTGTTACAATCCATACACTGGTAAAAACATTATACACGAGGTACACGATGTCATTCACAATCTGTATATATTGTGGGTCACGCACAGGCAACGATCCCTCCTACACCGACGCCGCACGTCTTCTAGGCAGCGTACTGGCAGATCATGGATGGCGCTTAGTTTATGGTGGAGGCAGTATTGGATTAATGGGTACTCTGGCCCACAGCGCCCTGGCCCATAGCGGCGAGGTGATCGGTATTATTCCGCAGGCACTGCTGGATCGCGAAGTAGGGCTGGTTGAATGTAGTCAATTGATTGTGACGCAAACACTCCGTCAGCGTAAAGCGCTCATGGAAGAGTATGCCGACGCTTTTATGGCTCTGCCGGGCGGTTTCGGCACGTTGGAGGAACTGATTGAAACCTTGACCTTGCGGCAACTGGGCTATCATAACAAGCCCATTATTCTGGTGAACCTGAATAGCTACTATGATCCACTGCTGGCACTCTTTGATCATGCCGTGGCCCACGGCTATGTGCTGGTGGAACATACCAGACTGTACCATGTTGTCACCAGCATTGAAGAGGCAATTGCGCTGCTTGAAACAATCCATGATCAGCAGCCAGTGTCATACTCGTAATCGTAACCGGGATAGTTTAGAGGGAGAATATCGCAATGACCACCCCGATACGGGTGCGTTTTGCACCAAGCCCCACCGGCTTTTTGCATATTGGTGGTGTGCGCACCGCACTGTTTAACTGGCTGTTTGCCCGGCACTATGGCGGCAGCTTCATCCTACGTATTGAGGATACCGATGAGAAACGTTATGTGGCAGATGCGGTCACTGACTTGCTGGCTTCTCTGCGCTGGATCGGTATTGACTGGGATGAAGGGCCTGAAAAGGGTGGCCCGCACGCACCCTATGTGCAGTCCGAACGCCATGCCCTGGGCATCTATCGTCAGTACGTCGACCAGTTGCTGGCACACGGCCATGCCTACAAGTCATTTGTGAGCAACGAAGAGTTGGAACGCATGCGCGCCGAAGCCATGGCCCGTGGTCTAAAAAGCTTCCGCTTCCGTGGCCCCGAACGCGACTGGACGCCGGAGCAGGTTGCCGCCGCTGAAGCACAAGGCTTACCGTATACGGTGCGGCTCAAAGTTCCGCTCGAAGGCGTGACGAGCTTCCAGGATCTTGTGCGTGGCGGTGAGCAAATCAACGTAAATAACGCCGATCTGTATGATATCGTGCTGCTCAAATCCAGCGGGATGCCCGTCTATCATCTGGCGCACCTGATTGACGATCATCTGATGCAGATCAGCCACGTCATCCGTGGTGAGGAGTGGGTACCCAGCACGCCCTACCATGTGCTGCTCTATGCCGCGCTAGGATGGACAGCGCCCATCTTCGCGCATGTACCCAACATTTTGCGCCAGGACGGGCGGGGCAAGCTCTCGAAGCGTAAAGATGATGTGGCGACCAACCGTTTCTGGGAGCGAGGATATTTGCCCGAGGCGATGTTCAACTATCTGGCGTTGCAAGGCTGGAGCTATGATGATCATACCGAAATCATGACCCGCACCGAGATCATCGAGCGCTTTAGCATCGAGCGGGTACAGCCTTCGCCTGCACGCTGGAATCCAGAGAAACTACAAGATATGAACGGCATTTATATCCGTAAACTCACGGTAACAGAGGTCACGGAACGCATTCTGCCGTTCTTGCAGCAAGCCGAACTGGTCAGCACCCCGGTCACACCAACCGAGCGAGCCTATGTGGAGCAACTGGTACCCTTGATACACGAGCGCCTGGAAGAACTGGGTGAAGCACCGGATCTGCTGGACTTCTTTTTCCGTGATGTCAGCTTTCCTGATCCGACCCTGCTGATCCCGAAGAAGATGGACACCCCCACCACGGCGGCAGCACTGCGTGCCGCCATTGAGCGCCTGACCCCCCTTACTGACTGGAGTGAGGCAACACTTGAACAGACACTCCGGGCATTAATCGCTGAGTCAGGGTTAAAGCCCGGCCAACTCTTTAGCGCCATTCGTGTGGCGATCACTGGACGCACAGTTGCGCCACCGCTGTTTGCTACCCTGGCCGCACTGGGCCAGCAGCGCAGTCTGGAGCGCATGCGTGCAGCCGTAGCCACCCTGGAATGACCGCTCCGGGAGAGAGAGGCAGCAGTAGCCGAGCGACCCCGGTGGATCGTATGGGCCAGAGCGGTTGTGAAGACCGGAGTCCCGGCAGCAGCCGGGTCTAGCTCCGCCCCGGCTGCTGCCGCGTAGCACCCCATCCCGGCTCAAGCCGGGACTCCACGCTTACCATTCGTCGGTCGCGTGGATCAGGAAGGTCGTGAAGACCGGGGTCTCGGCTTCAGCCGGGTCTAATACCGTTTCGAGTTGAATATTCCGCATGTTCTTGCCATTCGTACGCCCACGCGCCAGCGTCGCGGCGAGGGTGCGGGGGCCGCAGGCCCCCGCACATGTTCCTTTTCTGATGCGGCGCGGCTTCGCCGCGCCGCATCAGAAAGGGGATGTCGGCGTAGAGGCGTTGCATGCAACGCCTCTACGCCCCACGACAGCTCTTTCCAGGGGAGGTCTCGTTGTCGTATGAGCAAGCGTAAGACGGACCAAAGGATGCGGAAGGTCGAAGTCAAATTGGTCTAACTCCGTCCCGGCTCCAGCCGGGACTCCACGGTTACCATGAGTCGGTCGCGTGGATCAGGCAGGTTGTGAAAACCGGAGACCCGGCTTCAGCCGGGTCTAGCTCCGTCCTAGCTTCAACCAGGTCTAGCTCCATCCCGGCTTCAGCCGGGTCTAACTCCGTCCCGGCTCAAGCCGGGTCTCCACGGTTACCATTGCAACAGGCTCGCTATATGCCAGAAGACGGGGGACTACCTGTCACCTGAGATCGTGACGCCTTCAGGCAACTGGAACCACCTGAATCCATCACGATGAGACGAATGGACAAACGCCAGACTCTCGTTCTTACGACAGTGACTAAGCTGTATAAGTACCAGAGTCCTGTTGTAGTTAAAAGAACATTATGATACGATACTACAGAGAACAAATGACAAAGTGGGAGTAACAACGTGAAGCTGGAAGGTTCACTCGACATGTTCCCGTTGCGTGAGTTGATCGAGATGACGCTCTATAGCTCCGTGTCGGGCGCATTAAACATCTTTGGTTCACAGCAACGCGGACAAATTTTTTTCCGCGATGGGCATCCCTATCATGCCACGGCTGGTAACACTGTTGGCATGGACGCAGTTGTGACACTCTTTGAGCAGACCGGAGGTACCTTTGCCTTTGTTGATGATGTACTCAGTGATGAAGAAACCCTGTTGATTGATCCCCTGGATATGGTTGAACATGCCGAACATATGGCGGCCCGCTGGCGGCGTGTGCGGCCCTATGTGCCCGATCTGGCACTCGTGCCATTCTTAATCTGTGATCCAGAACGTGCCCGCTATAGCGTTAGCCCCCACCACTGGTCGATTTTTACCAGTATTGATAACCAGCGCTCGCTCCAGCAGCTTATTGACCTGTTAAACTTTGAAACAATTGAAGTATGTGAAGCGGTTGCCCAGATGTGTCAGGATAAACTGATCGAGTTACGTGATCTCAGGTCATCTGCGATGAAACCATCTCGGGAACGAAGACAACAGACTGATCAATCACTACCACGATCATCGGCTGCAAAAGGCGGTATTCTGGATCGGTTACTGGCGCAAGTTGCAACGACTGCCCCTGCTACGACAGATATACCAGCTATCGCTTCAGCTCAGAACCCTACGTCTGAAGCCCAGACACCAACCCCTGACACAGCCAGGTCGCAACCGGCTCCTCAGCGGGAAGAAGACGACATTTTGCAATTGCTGCGCCATTAACGCTCGATACGCTCTCTATTTGCTGCTGTCTGTTCCCCATGCTACAATAACGCATACACAGGCATAGTCCAGAACAATCTGTTTCGTCCTGATGCTGAAATGCATATGAAACAACCAGCAATCATTACCATCGATGGCCCGGCCGGTTCAGGCAAGAGTACGTTGGGTGAACTACTCGCCCGGCGTCTTGACTATCTCTACTTTGATACCGGCGTCATGTATCGTGCGCTCACGTGGGCCGCGCTCGAACAACGCCTTGACCTCAATGATGTGACGCTGCTGGAATACACGGCCCGCTCGCTACACATTGAAGTAACTGCGCCGATCTATACCGACGGGCGACAGTATACGGTGCTGGTGAATGGAACGGATGTCACCTGGTTGATACGCGATCCAGATGTGGACAGGGCTGTCTCGCGGGTGTCGAGTTATCCAGGGGTACGCGCCGAGTTACGTCGCCAACAGCGAATCATCGGGCAACAGGGGCAGGTGGTTATGGTTGGCCGCGATATTGGAACAGTCGTTATGCCCGATGCGCCGCTCAAAATTTATCTACAGGCCTCGCTCGAAACTCGCGCACAGCGTCGTCTGGCGCAGTTGCGGCAGCGTGGCAGTCGATTGAGTCTGGAGCAGGTCTGTGCAGATATTGCCCGCCGCGATGCACTGGATCAGCATGTTATGCAACCTGCCACCGACGCAATTGTGTTATGTTCAGACGAGTTCGCGCCCGAGGAGGAAGTAGCCTACATTCTGGCCCTATTCGATAATCTATAGCAAGCCTATCCCAATCGTCAAGCGGCGTCCCGGCTTGAGCCGGGATCGAGCAAGGGCTAAGCGGCGTCCCGGCTTGAGCCGGGATCGAGCAAGATCCAGGCTCAAGCCTGGTTTTCGGTGCTTCACAACGGAGATGAGAGGATTGCGCTAACGCTGCCTGGCACGACAGTCTGAGACACATACACGCTGTTATCGCTTTGTATGCCAGTATTGCAGGCAATTTATCATAGAGATACATAGAGGCAAAGATATGTCAACAGATGGGGTTGTACCTGAATCTCAGCCGAGGAATAGTCGTTCTACAGCACGTACTGCTCAAGGTGAGCGCAAATCAATCTGGTCATCAATCAAGCGCCTCGTGTATCGCACCCCCCAGGATATCATCAATGAGATTGGCATCACGGATGACCAGCACCAACTCACCGAGAAATCCATCTATGTTTGTCGGCATCACTGGGTGATGCTCTTGCGCGATTCTTTACTGCCACTTGGCCTGGCGTGTCTGGTCGCGGCTCTGGCCTACTATCGAGCAATTGGGGGTGATTTTCTCGAACTAGACGTGGGAACGGTCGGTGAAGTTGATCTGGTTAATCGATTTATTATTTTTCTAATCATTGCTATTTTCATTGTATGGTTTTTACTGCCCATGATTATGTCCAACCGGCGGAAAACGCGTCAGGCACTGATCGGCCTGGCCGCATTGTTAGGCGCATTATTTTACTTTCGCTATCAAGGTGGGCGGTTTTTTTATGTGACGGGTAATCCCAATCAAGCGTTTGATACGTTCAATATATTGTTGCTGGGCATCATATGTGCCTGTCTGCTGTGGGGGATCTATGTTGTCTTTGACTGGCTGAACGACTTTTTGATCTTGACCGATCATCGTGTTATTTATGATGATGAAAAATTGTTTGTGCGGCGCGTGCAAGATCAAATCACCATTGACGATATCCAGAATGTACAGGTACGTACAGGCGAAAAGACATTACTGGGATATATCCAACATCATCTAAAATTTGGTACAATTATCGTGCAGTCGGCCAGTTTTCGCAAGGATATTGTTTTTAAGACGGCCCATAACCCGGCTGAAATGCAACGCCAGATCATGGGTGAAGTCAAAAAACTCCAGGCCAATCGCAGTAAAGAAGATTTTGAGAATATCATCAAGACGAAAATCTTTAAAACCGCTACCAAACCAGCGCCTCCACCACCTGAACCTGCATCCCGTTCGGCTTTAAACAGCTTCCTTGGGAAGATCTTGCTCGAGAATCCCGAACAGAAGGCAGACGGTACCATCACCTGGCATCCCCACTGGATTTTTGCCGTGACTGCGCTTGCCCGTCCGGTTGGCGCATTCTTGCTGTTACTGGTGATACTGTGGTTTGGTGTCAGTGTAGATGCCATACCAGGTGGTTGGTTCTGGGTTGTTTTGCTTTCAGGTATTATTGGCTTTATACTATGGTTTGCCTGGGTGTTTGAAGATTATCGCAATGATCTGTATATTTTGACCCCGTCGCAGGTGATCGATGTAGAAAAGATCCCTTTTGGCCCGGAAAATCGGCGCTCGGCGGGTCTGGGGTCACTGCAAAATGTGCAACTGAAGACCACGTTTATCGGGCGACTCATCGGCTATGGCAATGTCGAATTGGAGACAGCTGGTGGTCGGGGCGATAGCAAATTTACGTTCTATGGTGTTCCTGATCCGAATGAGGTCGTGTTTCTGATCAATCAGTATCGCGCCGAGTTTAAGCGCGGCGAAAAAGAACGATCATTGAATGACACTATTACGCTGCTGACAGCATTCTACAACCAGATGCAACAGCAACACACTGATAGTTAGGGCCACCCTGAAACTGGTGTTCGCAGAGAGCGTTCTATCTCCCATGCAACGCATGTTGGACTTCAATCGTCCTAAAGATCAGGACAACTCGTTCTAATACTACACCGAGCCTTCGTCGCGGTGTAGGAACGTTGCATGCAACGCCCCTACGCCTCCCGCGACATCTCTTTCCAGGGAAAGTCTGGTTGGGGTACTAACGTTCATATTTCGCAGGTGGCACATGCAATTTATGATGTATCAACTTCGAGTCATGCTCGTGACTCTGATTGTGCTGAGTTTTCTGACGCTCGTTCCCTCAACGGCTTTGGCCCAAACAACGCCAGTACCTGTCCAGAACCAGGACACAGTACAGTTACAGGTCACAGCAGGCTTTGATGGCATGTACCGCGTAGGGTACTGGTTTCCGATCCACGTGATCATCAGCAATGATGGGCCGGATATTCGCGGTATACTAGAGTGGCATTATCCACAGCACTCTCCCCCCCACATCCATACCTTTCAGCGTGAAATTGATCTGCCACGTGGTGCCCAAAAACGTTTGACCCTTTATGCCTACACCACAAATTGGGAGCGCTCGGCTGAGGTACGCCTGCTCAATGGTCGCCAGGTGGTCAAACAACAGACAGTCAGGCTAGAACCGATAGATAGCTCACAGTTCGTGGTAGGGATTATAAGTAGTGATACGACGTTACTCAACAGCCTGACCACGCTCAAACCTGGACAGGCAGAGGGAACGACCATCGTGCGTCTGACACCCGAGTACCTGCCCGAAAATCCGCTGGTGCTGGCGAGTATTGATACCCTCTTTATTCACGACAGCCCGCCGACCGATTTCAGACCTACGCAGATAACCGCTCTCGATCAATGGGTCTACCTGGGGGGGCAACTGGTGTTGAGCGGTGGGGTAAATGGCGAAGGTACAACAACAACATTTGCAACTCTATCGCCAGTGATAGTACAGGGTCTGGTTGGCAATGCACCTTTAACGGCACTCCAGGAACTGGTGGGTAATAATCGGCATCGCCAGACCCTACCTGCCAGTGCTACATTGAGTCGCTTCGACCTGAAACCAGGGGCGCAGGCCTTGGATCAAGATAGATTAATCATTACCCAACCTGTTGGCACCGGAAAGGTCATCTTTAGTGCATTTGACCTGAGTACATTGCGTGCCTGGTCGGGCGAGCCAGTCTTGTGGAATCGGGTGTTGCAGTTCAAGCCGCGCTTTGATCTAGCGATCAAGCATCGCCTGCAATGGATGAGTTTACTGCGCGATGTGTTACAGCTTCAGGTGTTGCAGTTACCATCGTTTGGTATTCTCTTGCTGTTTATTTGTACATATATCGTGCTGGTTGGGCCGGTCAATTTTTTGGTTCTGCGCCGATTACAACGAGCAGAATGGGCATGGGGCAGTATCCCATTGATTGTGCTGTTGTTTGTGGCCGGTACCTATGGCGTGAGTGTCCTGATACGCGGCACCCGCTATCAGGCGATGCAGGTTGCCGTTGTGCAGAGCTTTGAACAGCAGGCACAGGGCCAGGCTGCCGCATTTATAGGGATCTACTCGCCCCATCGTGCTAGCTATACCCTCAACTTCCCCCAGGAGGTACTCATCAGCCGTGAAAATCTTTTCGCAGACCAGAACCAGAGCATCGCCGTAACGTGGTCAGACACAGACACGACGATACACGATATGCTGGTTGATGTTTCGGCATTGCGCACGCTGATTGCAGAGCAGGTCGTCGCAGTACCGTTCCAGGTACGCAGTAATCTGGATGTACAGCAAGGCAAGGTCGTGGGCACAATTGAGAATATCGGAAATCAGCCGATTACGGATGCGTTGCTTGTTTATGGCTCTACTATAGAGAATGTCGATCGTTTGCAACCAGGCGAACAACAGAAAGTAAGCCTGGTGCGTGGCAAACCCAATACACTGGACAATGGTGAGGATTCGTCCGAGGCCTTTTTTAATCGTCAGCGGATGCTCAATATGTTATTGCAATCACAACAAGGTGGCTTTGGCATACATGATACGGGGCCTGACCCGAACGGCGTCTACTTCCTGGTCTGGAGCGAACAACCGCTGATCGAGCTACAAGTTGATGGCAACCAGGCCAGTCAGCAGGGATTGACATTGTATATGATTCGACTCGATAAATAGCAGCCTCATACAGCGATAGCGCAAGCCTCGAGCAATGGTATAGCGGAGTCCAGGCTTCAGCCTGGACAGAAGGCTACCCGGTACTACAATGAGACTTCATATGGAACGAGATTTCGAGGGGTAATAGCTTTCTCCGAAATCTCCTTTCTGGTGGGGCGCGGCTGCACCGCGCCGCACTAGAAAGGGAACATGTGCGGGGGCCGCAGCTCCATACCCCCGCTGCGACGCAGTTTCGTTGTGGTGAACCGCCGTAACGGGGATACCATCGGGATCGTTTCTTGCTAATCCCCGATGACGGCCATCGCTCCAGGGTTGTGTCTGTGTCATGCTGAGCGCAGCGCAGCATCGCGCGCAGCGCAGCATCGCGCGCAGGGTTGTGTCATGCTGAGCGCAGCGCAGCATCGCGCGCTGCGCAGCATCTTCCCGTCTGCAGGAAGATCCTTCGCTGCGTTCAGGATGCCATTCGCTTCGGATGACCTGCGCTCCGGCGACGCCTCCGCGCAGGATGACCGACAACCAGGGCGGGCGGGAGGCTCGCTGGTACTAGTATCCAACAAAGAGATTGGACAACAAACAATGACACATCTGGTTGAAACACAGGCGCTCACCCACAGATATGGCAATACGATCGCCCTGGAAAGCCTGGATCTCAGCATACCTTCGGGTGCCGTCTATGGCTTTATCGGGCCAAATGGTGCCGGTAAAACCACGACAATGCGCATTCTAACGACCCTGCTTGCGCCCAGCAGTGGTCAGGCCTGGGTTGCCGGGCATGCCGTGACTAAAGAGCCACGAGCCGTGCGGCGCATGGTGGGGTTTATGCCCGATTTCTTTGGGGTGTATGATAACATGCGGGCCTGGGAATACCTGGATTTTTTTGCGGCGGCCTACAATGTACCAGCCAATCGACGACCAACAATGATCAACGAGTTGCTGGAACTGGTGGATTTGAGCCACAAACGCGATGCGTATGTGATGGGGTTATCACGGGGGATGAAGCAACGTCTCAGCCTGGCACGGACGATGGTTCATGATCCGGCGCTCCTGATTCTTGATGAACCCGCCAGCGGGCTTGACCCACGTGCCCGCGTTGAACTCCGTGAGTTACTCAAGGAACTGCGTACCCTCAACAAAACGATTATGATCAGTTCCCATATTCTGACCGAGCTAGCCGAAATGTGTACCCATATTGGCATTATTGAACGGGGACGATTACTGGCGTCGGGTGATGTTGCCTCGATCATGCGTTCATTGCAGACGCACCATGTCTTTGAAGTCCACGTCCTGAACGATCTGGAAGTGGCGGCAGCGCTTGTGCGCGACATGCCTGGTGTCCTGGATGTGCGTGTTTTACCTGATGCGTTGCCACCTATGTTGCACATTGATTACGAAGGTGATGAGCATAGCGTCAGCGATCTGCTGGCACGACTGGTCGCCGGTGGCGCGGCTGTCACGCACTTCGCCAGCCAGGTCAACGATCTGGAGGATATTTTCCTCAAGGTGACAGATCAGAAAGTACTGCTCTAAACGGTATTATGCTGTGGAGATTACTGCAATCATAAACAACATGAACAAACATATACCAATGACGAGCGGCACGAGTTGCAAATACCCCAGAATCAACCCTGCCGTCGCAAGACCATTACCACCGAGTTGACCTCTCGCAGCACGAATTTCACGTCTGGCAATATGCCCGGCAATCACCGCTCCTAATGCCCCAAAAATTGGCATAACCGTCCAGGCAATAATCCCCAGAATCAGACTCAATGTAGCGGCCCCACTTGTGGATGGAGCAACTGGATGATACGTAGATGGGGGCATATAGGGTGGGGTATATGCCTGCGGTACGTTGGGCGAATTATGAGTTGGGAACGGATGGGCATAATTGTCTTGCATGATAATTGTTGGTTTGCCAGCACTCGATGGTTCAGGACGAGCGCCGGGTACCAATATCGTTTTGGTATCAGTTTCGATATATGCACCACAGGTCGGACAGAACAGTGCATCCTTATCTTCAATGAACGTACCACACACTTTGCATTTCATCGGTACAACTCCATGAGTGAATCAATCGACTCCAGATTGTTTTCTGAGCATATGACGATTCTGGCCGACGGATAGTTGCGTCGTATCGAAATTATACCAGATCTGGATGCACTCTTCTTTGTTGTCTGTACCTCGGCTTACACCGATAATACCGTTTCGATGTAACCATTCCGCATATGCGTGTCATGCACACGCGGTACACGGTCGTTCATCTTCCCAGGGGATTCGCCTTCGGCAGAGCGGTACTTTCCCTTTTTTAGTGCCCCCTTTTCGCCGAAGGCGAAAAGGGGGCACCAGAAGTGCATCCCATTCCTGTGGCCGTGGACGAACCACAGCGATGGTTGCATCTGGTATTACGAACTGAGATAGAGGTGTTCCTTTATAATGTAGTCTAGGACAGCGTCTGGTAACTGGTAGCGTATCGGTTGGTGCGCCGCGATACGCTGGCGCAAGGCTGTGCTAGAAATATCAAGGCGTGGCCCATCAATAACCCGCGTTCGAGCCACAATGCCTGGCAGTTGCTGCTCAAGCACAGCCATATCCAGCGCCGTACCGGGACGGGCAATGGCAGCCAGCCTTGCCAGTTTGATAATCTGTGGCGCAGCATACCACTGCGGTAAACTCATAAGCGCATCATGGCCCAGAATAAACCATAGTTCCGCCGCAGCTCCCAGCATCAACTGAAACGTGCGTAGCGTATCCACCGTATAGGAAGGTGGTACCCGACGCAGGTCAGAATCAGATGGCACAAATGCGGCATTATTTGCACATGCCAGGCGCACCATATGCATGCGCTGTTGGGCAGTGGCTGCATGCTGACCATGCTTGAGCGGTTGGTGCGCGGCTGGCACCAGGTAGACCCGCGTTAACCCCGCTGACCAGCGGGCTTCTTCGGCTATAGCTAGATGACCATAATGAATAGGATCAAATGTACCACCCAGAATACCAACGCGCTGCATGGCTTACTATACTACTCATCTTCCATCTCAAGTTCGAAGGCATCCTGAAACAGATGCCAGACGATCCAGGCAACCGAGCGCTGATCTTCAACCGTTAAATCGTCGATAAATGGTGCAACCAGTTCAACAATATCGCTGCGTTGCAACATATATACTCGTGTACCCAGGCGTTCATGGAGCTGCATCGCCAGGGCATCAGCAAGCTCAAGCAGCATGCGTTCTGGTAACCGTCGATCTGTACTATAGGTGTATCCGCGCATAAGCTACAGCTTCTTTTATTTATAGGGAGGCCGGCGATTTTTACTGGTAGGGCGTGACTGTTCGTTCCGTTCACGTGCCAGCATTGCTCTCATCTCATCCATATCACTGCGTTGGCGGTTAGTGCGCACATCCTGCGGATGCTGATAGCCGGCTGACCGTGAATTGAGACGTCTGGTGTGAACATCATGGACTGATTCCTGCGCATAACGCTCTTCAAGTTCCGGTGGTTGTACTGATTGCCCGGCACTCAGCAGCATACCATTATCGCCCCACGCCTCACTGTTGGTCAGGCTATCATGGATAAAATCGAGATATTGCTGAATCTCCTCATTATCGCTCAGGCTTTCGAATGGAATCGTCGCACCACTGACTACTTTCACGCTCTGCCCAATCTCCTTGAGTGTTTGATCAATCCCGGTCACAAGACCCTGCATCACGGCTGCTAATTCGGCCCGCTCATGCACGGTCAAGTTAGCAAAGCCCACCAGTGCCTTCTCCTGGGCACGCAAGAGTGTACTGCGCAGGATCGCAATATCGGCCTGTGTTTGCAACTCATACCGTTTGACCAGATGGGCTTGCCGTACCTGCTCAACCAGTTCATCGGTTGTCACTGGTGTCCAGAGCAGTGCCGGAATCAAAATAAACCCGATGATTCCGATAATAACCTGTTGTAAAATCAGGCCTGTATCCGCAACTGTTGGCTGGGCTGCCCACCAGCTATATTGGATCTCAAAAGAATAGTAGATCAGGTACAGTGATGCAGCAATGATCACCGTATAGCCCCAGGTACGGGCATTAATTTTTTGTAACAACATGCCCCCCGGCGACCAGGGAATCAGAAACGACGTCAGGCTTGGGGGAGCCAGCACAAGAATAGCCGTAAACGCGCCAGCAATCACCACATTATCGGTGAGTTGACTTTGTACGCCCCACCAGTACACTGCCGAACCAAGCATTGCAACGAATGCCAACAGAGCCAGCAGGGATTTAGCCGTAAACTGCACTCCCCCATTCCGACGACGTTGTCCCCGCACCATTTCCAGATAGCGACTACTCATGTGGTGCCACCTTTCTGAGTACAGTGAAAAGCCACTTTCCACCAGCTCGAACCATGCTTGCCCTGCTTCCAGGTATTATTTCGACCAGACGTTCTTCCTGCCGAAAGCACAGAAGGCATAAACATAGTAATCCTATTTCCATTGTCAACCTCAACCGGAGTCCTGGCTTGAGCCTGGAGGGAGCTAAAAGCAGGCTTAAGCCGGGAATCCGGTTCTGCACAACTGATGTAGGATTGCTATCATTCGATAATGCTGAACTATTGCCACACTTCATACAATCTCTGAACTTCTGTAGTGGGTTCTCGCTTATCATTCTGTCGTAATAAACCAGACCATGGCGTTGTTTCTGAACATACCAGATAACAGCGCGATGACAGTCGCTGGATCAGGATGTATTCAAACGTTCAATGTCTGACGAAACAAGCACATACGTCTCCACCCAGGTTGTATACCCGGCTGCACGCATACGCTCAACCAGGGCTGGTGAAAGCGCGGTCAAACCATACTGCTGGTTTATTTCATATGGCACTTCCAGCGCCTCAGAATTATCTTTCACGGGAAGATAAAAACTGGCCTGAGCGACAAATGGGCCTGAAAAAGCACCGAGCAGCACATGCTGCTGGTTGATCGGGTCATACCACCACAACTTGCTTTGCGAATGGGCAACATAGGTCTGTGGTATCTCAAACACGGTACGATTTTCCTGTTGCATCCGCCACCGTTGCTCAGGCGTGAACGACGGCAGCGTAGGTGGAACAATGGTTAGAGCTGGTGATAGATCTTGATCAGCCTCCGGGCCAGACACGACCGTTGTTGTCAGTGGTGTGGTAAGCAGTTGTGCCTCCTGTGCAGGTATAGGCAAGCTGGTGGTCACCGTAGATGCGGGTACCTCGGCCAGAGCAGTTGGGAGAACAGTGGGTGTCGAGTGAACGACATCTGCTCCTTCAGCGGTAGGGCTAACACCTGCCACGTGATCTCCTGGCAGCGATGGTGAGGGTTGTAGCGTGGTCGGGCGATCTGTTCGGAGTGGCTCAGCGCAACCACCCAACCCAAGGATGGCGCTTATGAGAACACCGAGAAGTAGAAACGCACAAACTGCCACCCCCGTCTCTTTTTTTGGGTAGTAACAGCCCTGCTTTAGCAATCGGAACCTCGTAAATCGGCGAACACCCGTTCTATTTTAACATATTGTGACGAGCCGTGCAACCTTAGATTGATACCGGTTGGCCGTTACTTATGCCGGTTAATGGCTGATTCATTACTCACGCTACGTTTCGTCGCGCTGTGGTGATTTACCTTTTACACCATAGCTGTCATTCTACCACATCTGCGCTCAAAATTTATCTACGCACTATAGTAGTTAGGTCTTTTCTGGTTTTTCGCTTTTACAACAGTAAATACAGAATAGTCGCTTTTTTGTGTTTATTTTACATAAATACAATTTATACGTACAGATAGTATCACATAGATAGATACCTTGTCAACAGTTTTACTGGTAGTAAGCAGTTACAGAGAGGATTGCCTGGCTGCGACGTACCTGGTCGCCCCGGCCTCGCCTATGTCAGCTTTTTGGTAGATCGTGTTGGAGTGGGCCAGGTAGAGCCGTGTATTGCACACCATAGCGTGTGATCTCACGTATAGAGACGTGAGAGATGTTCTTGTCGGCGGCAACTATGTGCCCGTACTTTTTATATCCGAGCTATTGTAGCAACATTCATCAGGCGTTACGCCGAACAGACAGGCGCTCCATATGGGTATAACCCATTTCCTTATCTAAACATAGGTTAAGCGGTCGATTGAAACGACCGCATGTCTTGTATTCGTCACAACTGATACCAATGCGCCTTCGACTTTCGGCATACGTTGTTCAGTCTTACGCTGGCTCCTACGACAAAGAACCTTCCCCTGGAACGAGATTGCGTAGGGCGAGAGCTTCCTCAGAAATCCCCTGTGTGGTGCGGCGCGGCGAAGCCGCACCACACAAGCACATAGGCGGGGGCCTACGGCCTCCACCTCCCCGGCCGCGACGGAGGCTCATTCGAGGACGAATGGTAATCACATGTGGAGGATTCACGTCGAAACGGTATAATCTAGGATTGCTCCAGGTAACACAAGTTACGCGGTGGCTTGAATCTCAGGCGCTTATCTTTAGGCATTTCAAAACCTGACATCCGAGACTATGTCAGTCGCCGTCTTATACAGTACCTGTTCACCCTCAAGGGCACGCGGCCCGCGCTCCCAGGCGGGCCGCGTGCCCGCACGTGCGTGCTGGGGGGCGGGACGCCCGCACTCCCAGGCGCACCATGAACACTGACGACCGTGCGTACCCCAGATGTGAACAGGTACCTTATACAATAGGGTTGCCGCAGGGCGTTGTTTCTGCTAAACTATGTTGTATCATCAGTGGTATCTGGTTGTGGCCTAGAGATCCTGGAGTTTGTGATAGAGAGCAATCCCGGCCTGTGCGGTATCAAAACCTGACCCTTTCTCAAGTTCAGCATGTATGACTGCACAACGCGGATAGGACTACATTCTATACTATACAGTTCCAGGTAAATGTTTAGATATTGCCTGTAATCTCTGACGAAAAGGAACGGCGTGAAATCAGGGTGGCACAAAGATTCGTATAAAAAGCGCACACTACCTGGTGAGCATGTACTCTTTTCCGGCTATCGCTGGCTTGCATGGCTTGTTGCAGCAGTCGTGATATTCTGGCCTGGCCAGGCTGTGTCTATGCAACAATCGTATACCACCTGGTTGTTGTTGCTCATTCTGATCGGTATTCTAAACATTGTTTTGACATCAATATCCGAAGCCTACGTACGTATTTTACGCCGCCGACCAGCGCTGTTTCTGCTAGATGTTGTCGCCAGTCTGGTAGTTGTATGGATTGGTGTCAGAACAACATCGCCATTCTTGCTCTATGCACTGGGTGCGCTGGTATTGCCATCGCTTCTGGCTGGCTGGCGCGGGGCACTCACGGCAAGCCTGCTCTTTGTGAGTATCGACTCAGTTGCGCTGTTTCTAACCCAGGGTCTTGCTCCAGAACCATGGTTCGTCACCGCAGGGTTACGAGCGGTCATGGTGCTTGGTTTTGTGTGCATATGGCTTCCATTAGGGTGGATTGCCCACCATGGGCTACCGCTGCCGCGTTTATTTACTCCTGAGCCACCAGTCTGGCCCACAGATAAGGATCAGGCCTGGCTCGTAGCACCTGAGAGCACCCCGACTACTTTTTCTGATATTCCACCTCGGCGCAACCGGGCTGAGCGTCTTCCTGAACAGATTGCGTCCGATATGTCCGTAGCAGCGCAGTTGACAACCATTCGTGCGCTCACCGAACGCCGTAACCAGGAACTTAATCAAACGACGCTGGGGAAGCCAGTACCGCTGCCCAGGGTCGATCTCGCGGTTGCACTGAATGTGGCTGCTGATCGCTTTCAGGCGGATTATCATATTGACACGCAGATGAGGATTACCGGGGTAGCACGTCAACTTTCGCCAGTACAGTATAATACACTCTTTAAATTAGCACAGATTTCATTAATGAATATCCACCAACATGCACATGCACAAAACGCATATATTCGCCTTGAATACGATCAGCACAGTGTCACACTGGTGGTACAAGATGATGGAGTCGGCTTGTTAGACGGAACGTATGAACGGCCGGGAATTCACGCCTTACGTGCTATTTCCTATTGTCTGGCTGAGCTTGATGGTCGGCTCGAAGTCTTTGAAGGGCAGCATGGTGGTGTCACCGTGCGGGGTGTATTGCCGCTAGAGTCGATTTGAGATTCAGAGCTATGTAACGGTACCTCTATCCGCAACACAGGTCATAACGTCAGTGCGTTAGGCCTGTATCAGGTGTCAGTCATCGCTGTAACAAGAAGAAACAATGGATAGGCTGCACCTATAGCAATCCTAAATGAGTCGCAAACCACCGGAGTCCAGGCGTGAGTCTGGACGGAGCAATACGCAGGCTCAAGTCTGGACTCTGTTGTACCATTAGGATAGGCTTGCTATCATGGACTTATGAAAACGAACATTCGCTCGCTCTTGCGCCTGATTGCCCTGGCTGTCGCCACGGTTTCGATTGTCTATGGCATATCCCAACCAGTAGAACAGGAAGTACGCTGGCTCCTATTTCTATGGGCGGCAGCGCCACTATTGGGTCTGGCAGCCTGGTTGAGTCGCCCCCCCTTACCACCCGGCCTGCCACGTAGCGCCTATAATCTGGCACTGACCGTGGGTATCGGGTTTGTTCTCATCAGCTTTCAGTTGCTACGGCAGCAAGTGGTACAGGCCCAGGCTGTGTATCATTATGTAGAGCCAGGCCAGGGCATTAGCAACATCCGGCCTGTCCTGGCCTCACAGCGTGTTAAACGTGGTACCATTCTGGATCGGAATGATGTTGTGCTGGTACAAAGTGAACTGACCGATAATGGATTTGCACATCGGGTGTATCCTCTCACAAGCCAGTTTGATCCGCACGCCTTTAGCAACATTACCGGGTTCTTTAGCACCCGTTTTGGGCAGAGTGGTCTGGAAGCGACCTATAGTGAGTATCTGAGTGGCGAGCGCGGCAACGAACTCCGTAATCTGCGCGATACTCTGCTCGGTAATCCGATTGAGGGCAATAATTTGCACCTGACGCTCAACGCAACCCTGCAAGCACGAGCGGCAGCGCTGCTTGGTGGACGCAACGGCTCGGTAGTAGTGCTTGACCCACGTAGTGGAGCGGTGCTGGCGATGGTGAGTGTGCCTGGCTTTGACCCACGCGGCTTAAGCTTTGATCCGTCTGCGCCTGATTGGGGCGTTGAGAATGACCGAGTTGGTGCATACTGGAATCAGATCAACGATCCGGCGGCACGCCAACCACTGCTCAATCGTCCGACGCAAGGACAATATCCGCCTGGATCAACATTTAAGACGGTCACAGCCGTGGCGGCATTGGAATATGCCGCACGTGCGCAACCAGAAGCGATTACCTGCCCCAATCAACTTGACGTTGAAGCGGGAGCACCACCAGTAGTGAATGCGGTACCTGGCCTGGGATCGCTGACGGGCAATCCTTCCAACCTGGAACGGGTGTATGCTTATTCGTGTAACACCGCCTTTGCCCAATATGCGTTACGTCTTGGAGCAGATCACCTGGCAGAAGTGGCACGGCGTTTTGACATCTATCAACCCCAGGATGCACCGCGCAGCTATGATGAGTTTAGCGACTTGTTAACGGTTTCGAGCCGCTTGTTTGTCCAGCCAGGCTTTTTGAATCGCCCGGCGGCGCTGGCGGATACGGGCTATGGACAGGGCCAGTTGTTACTAACACCGCTGCAGATGGCACTGGTGGCGGCGGCAATTGCCAATGATGGGGTGATGATGCAACCCTATCTGGTACAACGTATGACTGATCCCGATGGACGGGTGATTATGGAGCGACGACCACAGCCGATCCGTCAGACAATGAGTGCGAGTACGGCAGCCGTAATGCGTCGCCATATGCGTGCTGTGGCGCAATATGGCTTTGGCAGCATTGTGAGCAACTTTGTACCGGGTGTGGCCGTTGGTGGCAAATCAGGTACCGCTGAACTGGCACCAGGTGTCGCGCCGCATGCCTGGTTTATCGCTATTGCTGCGGTGGAACAACCCCGCTATGCTGTGGCGGTTATGATTGAGAATGGCGGCGAAGGCAGTGGCGCTGCAGCCGAACTGGCCGGACAGGTGTTGCAGGCTGCCTTTGCGACTGAGTAACTCTGAATGTAACGCTGATTGTATGCAATTTGTAAGTCATAGTATATCTATTCAATGCCTATTTTACGTTATCCAATCCGATTCATTATGGTATGCATTGGCGTATGTGCCTTTGGAATAACAGGGTGTACTCCACAATTACCCATTGTTTTCGGAAATCCGCAAACAGAGATTGGACAATCAGTACATACGCCAACGGCCTTACCATTTACGCCTACCGTCCCAACACCGACGCCAACGGTGTTAGTGATACCAACCCCCACGTCCAGTCCATTTCCAATCACACCGACCGTGGCGATAGCAACGGCTACACCGCTGGTTCTCACGCCCACACTTCTATCACAGGAGGATCGACAGCATCTCTTTGATGAAGTGTGGTCGATTGTGTATGAGCGCTATCTCTATGACGATTTTCGTGGTGTCGATTGGTACGGTGTGCGATCAGAGTTTGCGCCTCAGATTGCGCTGACGACATCGAACGAGGAATTTTATGCACTCTTAAGTACCATGGTGCAGCGGTTGGGCGATCAGCATTCACGCTTTCTGGCACCAGGTGCGGTCGAAGATGAAAATGCGTTAACCAGCGGGGTGAAGTTCAATGTGGGTATCGGGGTCGTCTCGCTACCCACCGCTCATGGTGTCCTTATTCGCCAGATTTTCCCCAACAGCCCGGCCGCTCAGGCTGATTTACGTCCCCGTGATCGCATTGTCGCGGTTGATGGCGTTACGACGAACGTGAGCAATATCATTGCCGGGCCTGAAGGCACACAGGTACGCCTGAGCGTTATTCGCCCTGGCGAGGATGTGCGGGAAGTGCTATTAACCCGGCAACCCGTTGAGGGACGGATCACGCCTGTGGCGCAACGACTGGATGGCGATATTGGCTATCTGGCTGTTAGCACCCTCTGGGTGAATGATATGCATGAACAAGTGAGTGGTGCCCTGACCGATCTGGTCGTTGAGCGTCCGCTACGCGGGTTGATTCTGGATCTGCGCAGTAATCCTGGCGGATGGCGTACGGTACTCTCTGGCATATTGAGCCATTTTGTGCGGGGTGAAGTTGGTGCCTTTTTTGATCAAGATCAGGTTATGCCGTTCTTGATCGAGCCTGGCAGTGGCCCGGATTTACATGGCCTACCGATAGCGGTTCTAGTCGATCGCGGCACATCGTCGTATGCTGAACTCCTGGCCGCTATTCTGCAAACTGAGGCTAATGCAGTAGTCATCGGATTGCCACTAAACGGCAATGTTGAAACCATCTACGCCTACGATCTCACAGGTGGGGCACGTCTCTGGGTGGCGCAGGAAGGCTTTCTCTTGCGCAACGGCGTCAATCTAGAAGGACAAGGGGTGCAACCAGATATTCTGATCGATCTGGATTGGACACGCTATAGCCAGGAAACCGATCCACACATTGTGGCAGCTTTGCGGTATTTGAACGGCTACTAAGCATAGAATCACGATGTAGAGCGGTGCATATGCATGATGTATGATAGGAGTGGCATGGATCAAGAACAGATTGCCCAGGCAGCACGGATCATCAGCGCTGCACACAATATGGTTGCTCTGACGGGTGCTGGTATTAGTCGCCCGTCAGGTATCCCTGACTTTCGGAGTGCTGGTGGTTTGTGGGAGCAGGATGACCCGCTGGAGGTTGCATCATTCAGCACATTCCGCACCAATCCTGAACGTTTTTATACCTGGCTACGACCGTTGTTGCAAGTTTCACTGGCAGCACGCCCCAATCCAGCCCATCTAGCGCTGGCGGAACTGGAGCAAAGCGGTATTCTGCAAGCAGTGATCACGCAGAATATTGATGGATTGCATCAGCGCGCCGGATCACGCACTGTCTATGAACTGCACGGGCATATGCGTAGCGCAACCTGTACCCACTGTGAACGCCAGCGTGAAGCCGATGAACTGGTAGAGCAGGTACTGGCGGGTGTGATACCCCGATGCACTTGCGGTCAACATGGGCTGTTGAAACCGGCCATTGTGTTGTTTGATGAGGAATTGCCCATCGCACCATTTCAACAGGCACAGCAAGCATTGGCAACCTGTGATGTCTTGCTGATCGTGGGGACATCGTTGGAAGTCTACCCTGTGGCACATATGCCCCTGCTGGCCCTGCAACACGGCGCACGCCTGGTGGTTATTAATCTGGATGCAACGTATGTGGATGGCTATGCTGATGTGTTGCTGCATGCCGATGTTGCTACAGTGCTACCGGTGATCCTGAACCATGCGGATTTTCGGCACTATGAATAGCAGTAAAGAGACAGTGGTATGTTGTATGCTCCTGGTGGTTGACCACCGTGATGGTGAGGGATACGGAGGAACGCCGTTCGTCGTTCCTCCATGCTCTGCATAGTCAGTGTGACAGACCATGAGAAGCATCCTGCGAGACAGGTTGTTCGTCATAAACAATAGTCATACACCCACAGCACTGTTGCGTGGGTATCGATAAACATTGCAGGAGTTGCGTATGTCCTGGACAAATCGGCCTTCAATCTCCCGGTTAGCACCTGAACCGCATCAACTGGTACGCTGGCTAATCAGGGCATTACTCTTCACCGGAATAACGCTTCTATTTAGTATCCCTACCCTGGCACGAATAACTGGTTCGGTACCGCCTGAAGCATCTGCTATCCTACAGCCGATGACACCGACTCCCTACTTGCCTGGCGGTGCCCGTGCTGTGTCCACGCTGTTTAGTGGGCCTGAGATTGAGGTCTGGCGGGCCTATGCCGATATGCTACCACTTGTAGCTCCGGTCGCCACACCCTCTCTGGTACAGGTAGCACTGCAGTTATCCGAACCATCAGCTAGAACTGTTGCAGATGCGGTGCCCATTCTCCGGTTGCCAGGCGCAGAACGGGCGACCGACATCCTGACGATTGTCACCCCCACTCCTACCCCTACGCTTCCAACGCTGACCCCTCTGGTCACCATGCTGCGTCCGCCGGACAATCCGGCTGACTGGCAAGCAGACGAACCGTATCGTTTTGTGGCCGAAACCGGGCATAATCTGGGTCTGGCTTTCAAGACCTTCTATGATACCTACGGCGGGGCACGCATCTTTGGTTTGCCACTGACCGAAGTCCTGCTTGATGCAGAAAGCGGGCGATTGGTGCAATATTTTGAGAAGGTGCGTATGGAATTGCCGGCCACTCAACGCGAGCCGGCCCAGATTGAACTAACCCACATCGGTACCCTGATGACCGAAGACCAGGTTGGTCTGGCATTTATGCCCTTGACCGCGACTCCTGTCAATGATGGGACGTTTTTTGCTCAGACAGGCTTCAAGATTCATCGCTACCTGTTTGACTTCTGGGAGGCACATGGAGGCGTCGAGATTTTCGGCTATCCGGTTTCGCGTGAAATGATCGACACAAGTGATGGCACACGCCGATTGGTGCAATATTTTGAACGCACACGCCTGGAATATCATCCCGAACGTGCGGGTCAACCAGATGCCGTGCAAGTTGGGCAGATTGGTATCTGGCTGGCCGAGCAGCACGCGCTACCAGCGGCATTGCTGGCTCCAGCCCAACCGATTGTCAAATTGAGCAGCGCCTCAACCACGTTTGGCGACTCGGCAGGTACCTACAATGCTACTCTGGCCGCTCAGCAATTGCATGGGCTGGTCGTTGAACCGGGTGCGACGCTGTCGTTTCTGACGGCGTTGGGCGAGATTTCGGAGCAGACCGGTTATACACAGGGCAGCGCGATTGTGAACAACCGCATCGTGCCAATTATTGCCGGTGGCATCTGTCAAACGTCAACGACGCTCTATCGAGCCGCCTTCTATGCCGGGTTACCTATTCCAGAACGGCATGCGCACTCGTTTTATATTGATGCGTTTAACGATATTATCAGCTTTGATGCCGCCGTATTTGCACCTGGCCTCGATCTGCAAATAATCAACGATACGCCCTCCCCCTTGCTGGTGACGGCGACTGGCGACCAGGGAACCATTACGGTTGCATTATGGGGCCAGAGTGATGGACGGAGTATCCAGGCGCTGGCACCGAAAGTCTATGGGCATGTTCAGCCAGGAGCGGCACGCTGGATGTATGACCCCGATCTTGAACCGAATGCTACGGTTCAAGCTGTTGCCCCGCGCTATGGTATGCAAGCGCTGTTGGAGCGGATTGTGACGGCAGCAGACGGCACGCTCCTGCGCCAGGATGCGTTCTTTACCCAGTATGATGCCGTTACCGCAGAAATCCGTTATGGTCGTGATGTCGTTCCACCAGAAGACGCAGAGATCGTGGGCGAACGACCGCCAGCGCCAACACCGACGCCCTCACCAACCGAGGAACCAGAACCAGAAGATAGCGTTGCCGGGGAGGAGATCAGCCCGGCACCTGTCGATGACGCTCCACCAACCCCGGAGATGGTGCCAACACCCACCGATCCAGCCGAGACGGTACCAACGGAAGAGGCACCGTCCGAGGAGACACCGGAGAAGCCAGAACCAGAAGCAACCCGGCCACCGATTGGTATTGCCCGGCCAAACGATTGATACAACTGACGTCTATGGCTGGCTGGTGCCGACGCACGAACATCGGCACCAGTATACCAAAGACTGTCGGAACCACCCCTACCTCGGAGCCAGAGTTTATGACTCGGCGGAAAGGTATCCACTACATAAAGTTCTTGACAAGGTAACCGTTCAGGTGGGTTGGTTTGGAGGGGCAGGGCCCCTCCAGGAGGTTCCCGGGGGTTGCGGGGGCCTGCGGCCCCCGCAACCCCCGCCGCTGGCAAACGTTCCCCTGAACGGTTACCTTGACAACAGCAGACAAAAATAGTATTATTTGTACAAATTAAACATACCATCTCATCCAGAGGGGCGGAGGGATCGGCCCTGCGAAGCCCCGGCAACCCCTATATGTCAATTACGTGCAGCCAGGCATACCGCACCAGCGTATGCTCTGCCTGTTCGGTTCTTCGTTGACAGCAGGAAGGTGCTAATTCCGGCAGATGTTCTCTGGAAGATGAGTGGCAGGATAGAGCAAAGAAATGTTGATCAGCCCTCATCTAGCAGATGAGGGTTTTTTTGTTGTTATTTTTTGTCGATTTCTGGCACTGAAGCCAACTGGCAAAGAAGCCTGAATACTCACCTGAGCCTTCCTACATGTAGGAAGGCATTGCTGTATATGGTTAACTAGCTGCGAGGAGGACGACCGATATGGCTGATACGCCATTCACAGGCTTCGAAACCCTGGCGCTCCATGGGGGCCAACAACCTGATCCCACCACCGGCGCACGGGCAGTACCTATTTATCAAACCACATCCTATGTCTTTCAAGACACGGAACATGCGGCACGGCTGTTTGCCCTTCAGGAGTTCGGCAACATCTATACCCGCATTATGAACCCGACGAACGATGTGCTGGAGCAACGCATCGCGCTGCTGGAAGGCGGCGTGGGTGCCCTGGCTCTGGCTTCCGGTCAGGCGGCTGAGACAACCGCCATTCTGAATATCGCCAGCACTGGTGACAATATTGTCTCGGCCACGAGTCTGTATGGCGGCACGTATAACCTGTTTCACTATACGCTGCCGAAGTATGGCATTACGACGCGCTTTGTCGATCCAGGTACTCCCGCGAACTTTGAGGCGGCGATTGATGCGCATACTCGCGCCATTTACATCGAGTCCATCGGGAATCCCAAGCTTGATGTGCCGGACTTTCGCGCTATTGCCGATCTGGCGCACGCGCACGGTCTGCCCCTGATTGTTGATAACACCGTTCCGACACCGTACTTGCTGCGACCATTGGAGCATGGCGCAGATATTGTGATCCATTCCGGCACCAAGTTCATTGGCGGCCATGGCACCAGCATTGCCGGGTTGCTGGTAGATGGCGGGAAGTTCGATTGGGCCGCGAGTGGCCGCTTCCCCGGCTTCACCGAGCCTGACCCTTCCTATCACGGTGTGCGCTTTGCCGACCTGGGTGCCCCGGCCTTCATTCTCAAGGCCCGCGTACAGTTGCTGCGCGATATGGGTGCCTGTCTCAGTCCCTTTAATGCCTTTCTGCTCCTGCAAGGTCTGGAGACACTGCCACTACGGGTAGAACGCCATGCGGCCAACGCGTTGCGCGTCGCCCAGTTCCTCAGTGAACATCGCAAGGTTGCCTGGGTGAATTATCCTGGCCTGGCAAACCACCCATCGTATAATAATGCCCAACGCTACTTGCCACGCGGGCAGGGGGCGCTGGTCGGATTTGGCATTACTGGCGGGCGTGAAGCCGGGCGTCAATTCATTGATCGCCTGCACCTCTTCTCGCATCTGGCAAATATTGGCGATGCCAAGTCGCTGGCGATCCATCCTGCAACGACGACCCATCAGCAACTCACGCCAGAGCAGCAACGTGATACAGGAGTGACCGAAGACTATGTCCGCCTGTCTGTTGGCCTGGAGACGATCGACGACATTCTGGCAGATCTGGATCAAGCCCTGGCTGGTGTATAAGCTGCTCCTAGCCGTTATTCTATCCTGCTGAACATGTACTTAGCAATCCCTGGTGGAGGAATAGCATGATGATTGGCGACATTCCTGCGGTCACAGTGGCTGCCTATGGTCGCTCGGTAGGTACTGTCCATCCACGTTCGATACAATTTAACGACCCCTTGCCGTTGGAGAGTGGTGTACAACTGCCAGCACCGTGGACGCTGGCATATGAGACGTATGGGCAACTTAATGCGCAACGCTCAAATGCTATTCTGGTGTGTCATGCACTGTCGGGCGATGCTCACGCGGCCGGAACACACAGCACGAATGGCAAACGACCCGGCTGGTGGGATGCCTTTATTGGCCCGGGGCGTGCATTTGATACGGATCGTTACTTTGTGATTTGCTCAAACGTCATTGGCGGTTGCGCTGGATCGACCGGCCCGGCGTCACTTATGCCTGGCACTGATCAGCCTTATGGTAGCCGCTTTCCGGTAATTACGATTGCCGATATGGTCGCTGCCCAGGCACGGCTCATTGATGCGCTAGGCATTGATGTGCTGATGGCAGTTGCGGGTGGTTCAATGGGCGGTATGCAAGCATTGCAGTGGACGGTGTCCTATCCCGAACGGGTGCAGGGAGTGCTGGCAATTGCGACCACGGCGCGCTCCAGTGCGATGACGATTGCTTTGAATACCATTGGACGCCAGGCGATTATCCGCGATCAACGCTGGTGTGGCGGTGATTACTATGCTGCTCGGCCACCAGTTGATGGGCTGGCAATTGCTCGTATGGTGGGACATATTTCGTATTTGAGCGATCAGGCGCTGGCCGATAAATTTGACCGTCGCTTGCAAGACCATCCTGCGATACAGTATTCAGTTGAACCAGAGTTTGCCGTTGAAAGTTATCTTGAATATCAGGGAAACTCATTTGTCCAGCGCTTTGATGCCAACTCCTACCTGGTGATTACTAAAGCGATGGACTATTTCGATCTCCCTGGACGGTATGGCTCACTGCGTCGGGCACTGGCACGGAGCCAGGCGCACTTCCTGGCCCTCTCTTTCAGCAGTGACTGGCTATATCCAACCAGTGAACTCGACGCACTGGCCGCTGGTCTGCGGTCAGCCGGGCGACCAGTACGCCAGATCGAGTTTGATAGTCCGAAAGGTCACGATGCATTTCTCCTGGAGGATGGGCTGATGAGTCCGATCATCGCCGAATTCCTCGAAGATCTGGCACCACTACAGGCACGGTTCGTGTAGCGTGCTTTGAAGCGCACAGCGCAAAGTAGACGTGAGGCGTCTTCAAGTAACAGGACTTACACGATGGCTTATCACCCCATGGGTTTCGCCGGAGTTTACCCCTTCGACTACGCTCAGGGCAGGCTCTGAGCGGAGCCGAATGGGGCAGAGCAGTACTTTTTCTGTTTTTAGTTCCCAATTTTCGTCGAAGGCGAAAATTGGGAACTAAAAATGTTCTACCGCCCTGACGCTTGAACGCTTGAACGCTCCCCTGCCCTAACGCTTGAACGCTTGAACGCTCCCCCGCTCGAACGCTTGAACGCTCCACCAGCCTGCGGCTTAGGGGGCAATACTCCTATCGCGTGCGCGAAGATTCCTCACTTCGTTCGGAATGACAGTTGCATGCCCTTCGGTGCATGGA
>CALANA010000243.1 GCA_937925925.1 uncultured Chloroflexales bacterium
TGACCAAACGCTGCGAAGATGCTTCGCGGTGCTCAGCATGACCAAACGTGGCGCCAGATGCTTCGCTGCGCCAGATGCTTTGCTGCGAAGATGCTTCGCGGCGCTCAGCATGACCAAACGTGGCGCCAGATGCTTCGCGGCGCAAGATGCTTTGCTGCGAAGATGCTTCGCGGCGCTCAGCATGACCAAACGTGGCGCCAGATGCTTCGCGGCGCAAGATGCTTCGCTGCGCTCAGCATGACCAAACCCTGGAGCTATTTCCGTCATCGTGTACTAGCCGTGTATAGCGGGTTTATTCTTCGCTGGTATCATCGTCGTCACCGATATCTTTCTCGATCGCATCGAGGCGTAATTCCTCTTCTTCTTCCTCACCACCCATAAATTCTTCTTCCACAACTTCCGGCTCATCGATCAGGTCTTCCTCGTCCAACAATTCGTCTGCTTCATACTCATAGGGCAAATTGGAGACGTAGCCGCTGCCACCTTCGGTACCGCTGAGTTTGCCTGGGAACGAGATCCGTCCGCGCTGGCTCGGATCTTGATAGGTCTCGCGGATGAGCAGGCGCACGTGGCGCGGGTCAGATTGAGCCACTGCAATCACATAACGGTTGCCACCGTTGATCAACTCCGATAGCCGCTGGCCCAGTTTGGGCGGCAGGCGGCCAACTACATTGCCATCGGCATCAACCACCATCACATTGCGGCCTTCAACCCGAAACTCCATTTTTTCGCCCGTCACCAGCGCATCAACGGCGGGGCTACGTGGAACATCAACCAGCGTCGCCAGGGCCGTTTTACCGGTCTCGGTGATAAACAGGCGCAGGTCAACCTGTTGGCGGGCGTGGCGGGTGGGAACCGCGCTCTCAATGCCCCGCGACAGGAGCGCCTCGAGTCGGGCCAGATTTTTGCGGGCGATGGTGTTGGTCGGGTTGAGGCGGAGTGTTTGTTGATAGGTATCGTGCGCCTCATGGTAGCGTCCCAGTTCCATATAGGCTTTTGCCAGGCGGTTGTAGGTGTCGGCATCTTCGCCAATCGTCAAAATTTGCCGATTGACCTCCAACGCCTCGTCCCAGCGATTGTGGGCGGCAAGTTCGATAGCCTGTTCTTGCAGACGCCGTCGCTGTCGTTGTTTCTCGTCCTGTCTTGCCAACTGTCACTCCTTCTATATGTAATATGTGATGTATTATACCAATTTGACTTAAACATTCCGCATCCTTTGGTCAGTCTTACGCTTGTTCATACGACAACGAGGCTTCCCCTGGAACGAGATTGCGCGGGGCAGAGAGACGTTGCATGCAACGCCCCGCACCAGAAAAGGAACATGGGCGGGGGCCGCAGGCCCCCGCCCCCCCGCCGCGAACCGGGCTACGTTCGAGGACGAATGGCAAGACCATGGGGAAGGTTCACGTCGAAACGGTATTAGCTCTGACACAGCGGTGCGTTTGGATTGTTAATACAGGTAATGGCGAGACTGATCGCTACCCCATTATTGAAGGCATGTGCGATGATGCACGGTAGGATATTGCCCGTGCGGTGCATGATAAAGGCCAGAATGAGGCCCATGATAAAAGTTGGGATGAGCAATGCGAGTAAGCCCTGGGTTACCGACAGGCTGTGGGCGATGCTAAAGAGCAACGAACTGATCACATATGCGGCAGGCGCTCCCCATTGGTTCAAGAAGGCGTTGAAGGCATAGCCTCGAAAGAGAATTTCTTCGCTGATCGGAGCCACTACTACGACAAGCAATCCCACCAGAAGCTGGCCGATGTAGTCGCCTTGAAAGAGCGGTAATTGATCCAGTTGATTCTGTGAGATGCCCTGTGCAACAAAAAAATAACTGACCAGCGCATTGATCAGCAACATGAGAACGCCAATGCCAACACCCTGCACAATAAGCCATAGGGGGCGGCTGGCGGTGAAGCCAATGACTGCGAGCGACTGACGGCGCAGCAGGGTAATGCGCGCAATCGGGACAAGCGCAAAAATGAGGAACTGAGCCAGCAAGAGCAAAGAAAAGACGCCTGTGCCCATCAGTTCAATCAGTTGCCGCATATCGACATTGCCCATGCTGTCAAATAGAGGTACCTCGGACTGCATGATGCGCGCAGCCAGGAAGATACCGGCGATAATGTTTACCACGACAACCAGCGCACCGATCACCAGTACATCGATCCAGAAAGTCGCGGCTAGTGGCCAGTATTGACGCTCTGGCACGTCTGATGTGTCTGGTGTATATGGAAGAGTCGGTTCTTCGTGTGGATGCAGTTCGTCTATATTATGCATACTGGATGCTGTCCTCTCCTGGATTAATCACGGTACCTTGGAGTGACCAGGGGCTGGTATGAGTAATGCGTACCTGGGCCAGACGGCCCATCCAATTGTCTGGATGGGTAAAGAAGACCAGTTTATTGGCGCTAGTGCGGCCACGCCACTTGCCGCGAAACTCGCCTTCGACCAGTACTTCAACCGTCTGGTTGTGCAAACGGGCATTGATAGTGGTAGCAATCTGTTCCTGAAGTTGCTCTAGCTCGCGGCGACGAGCGTGTTTTTCGTCTTCAGAAACAGCTAGAGTCAGGTCAAGCTCCTGTTCGGCAGCCATGGTTCCGGGGCGAGCTGAGAATGCGGCGATATGAATTTTATCAAAGCGCAGTTCATTAACCAGCGCCAGCGTGTGTTCAAAGTACTCGCGTGTTTCACCTGGATGGCCGACAATAATATCGGTGGTCAGGGCCACATCGGGCATGGCGGCGCGAATGCTGGCGACCAGTTCACGGTAGCGGGTCACGGTGTAGCCGCGCCGCATACGTTTTAGCACCGCGTCGTGGCCGGCCTGTACCGGCAGGTTGATCTCGTGCTGGCAGCGCGGCAACCGTGCTACGGTGGCAATCAGGTCATTGGTCATCCAGGCCGGATGCGACGTCAGGAAGCGGAGCCGCAGCAGGCCAGGAGTGTCGTGGACGGCCAGTAGTAGATCAGATAGGCGTGGGCGGCCGGGCAGATCGTGGCCCCATGAGTCGACAATCTGCCCCAGCAGGGTGATCTCTTTTGCGCCACGAGCCACAATCCGCTGCACTTCGTCCACGATTTCTTCCAGCGGGCGGCTGCGTTCACGACCGCGCCGCAATGGAATGACACAGTAGGCACACGTCATATTGCAGCCATACTGGATGGGCACATGTACCGCAACCGGGGGATGCGTCCAGTCACGCACGGGCAGGACTGGTTCATCAAGCTGATAGATCGGGTTGGGCGCTAAAGCCAGCACCTGATCGACCGCCGAGGGTGAGACAAAATGGTCAACCATAGGCAGGCGTGCCTTGAAGATCGACTCGTTATCCGGGCCAACCATGCAGCCCCATAGCACGATCTGCGTATCAGGATACTGGCGCTTGATGCGCTGTAGTTCACCCAGTTTGCCCAGAATACGCTCTTCGGCACTGGCGCGGACACTGCACGAGTTGAGGACAATAAAGCTGGCCTCGTCTGGCTGTTGGGCCGGGCTGTAGCCAACACCTTGCAGTGCCGCTTCGAGGCGTTCTGAGTCCGAAACATTCATCTGACAGCCAACGGTCCAGATATAATAGCGCTGACTGCGGGTGGTTTGATTGCGATCTGGACGCAGGTCTGGCAGGACAACCTGGTGCCGATCTATAAGCAGCAAATCGTTCATATGCTCCCTATATGTATGGTTTTGAAAGACAATTGTCACAAGCCTGTTGTAATGATACACGTGGAGTGCAGGATTCAATCTGGATGGAATGCACCCAGGAGCAAGCCTGGACTCCGGTCTCGATCATCGATGTAGGATTGCTCTACCAGGTTACCAGAAAATAATCGGTAAATGGAAGTTCAGGCTCTGTTCAGCAGCCGTGCGTAACACAGACAGGCATTGATAGGCGGATGTGCTAGTGGGTACGCCTGCCTGCTGTAAGCGTGTGGCGAGTTCGCTTAACTCGCGTTGTAATTGCACCGACGAGCCGATAAAGGCCTCGTCCTGTTCACCCTGCTCATTGCGGATAGGCACGACGACAGGTTGGGCGAAGTCTATGGGTAGATAATAGCTGCCAAAGCCGGGCAGGTGAACCAGGTGCGGAAAATGCGTTGGTCTGAGTGCATCCCACACATCGGTGACAGCGCGATCCAGATCATCTTCGTAAATAATCGGGCCATCTTCTAGCACGGGTGTAATGTCATCGTCTTGCTCCAGGCGGGTAGCCAGGCGACAGAGTTGATACAGCGCGCCCACGCTGTCAATACTGCCTTCCCATATCTGGGTACCAGGTTGGGCCAGCAGATCGATCTCAATACTGGCCGCCTGTAAATGACGTTGTAATTCGGACACGGTCTCGCGCTCTTCGTTGAAAATGGCATGATCTTCATCTGGTCGAGTTGAGATTAACGAACCGACGACGAGATCGAGTTCGGGTATGTGGGTTAGATCTTTCATTTTTCTCCCTGGTAACAGACGAGCGCACTACTCGGTAAGTGTTTGTGCCAGATGGTTGCACCAGACGTAACGAATAATCGAGGTATTCAGTATACCATATTGGCGCGATGCGCGGATGCGCCGATGCGCGGATGCGAGAGGCGAGAGGTGTGAGGAGGGCACGGTATTGTTAACGCACAGGTGCAAAGACAAGGGGGCAGGCTGATAGAGTGGGCGGTATTGTTGGCAGTGACGGCTGTAGTCGTTTCCGGCGCAGAGACGCTCAGGTGCGAGGCGATGAGAATCGGTCTGACAGATATGGTGCAAATGATTGGTGTATTATGGTACGTGTTCACTTTTCTCCTGGGAGCGCGGGCATCTTGCCCACGTCTCCGCGATAAACGGTGTCCTGCCCGCGCTCCCAGGCGTGTGTTACCCGCAGTGGAACAGGTACTATCATTGGCATGATGGGCATGAGCGACTGGCTCGTGTTATAATCGAATGTTGATCAGCGAGAATGACGTTGTGCAGAGAGGTTGTGCCAGACATGATGTTGATTGCGGTGCTGGTAGCGCCGTTGGTGTTTTATATCCCCGGATTGGCCCTCAGTTATGCCCTGGGTTGGGCCGCAGATGCAATGGCTCTTGAACGGCACTATGAGCGGATCGTGGTCAGTATGCTGTTGAGTGGCTGGCTGACGCTGCTGTTGGCGACCTGCGGCCTGTTTTCACTGGGATTGCTGCTGTTCCTGCTGGTCTGTATCAGTGCGGTGATCTATGGGTGGTCACGTCAGCATGGAACCAGGGATGAGCGGCGATATATGGTGCAAGGGAGCGTCCAGTCGGCGTTGCAGCCCTGGCCGCAGTTGCTTCGGCAACACTGGGCAACCGCGGCCTTTGCCGGGATCGGTCTGGTAACACTGGTGCTGGTCATGCGTCCATTTGAGATGATACCGGGGGCGCGCGATGCCGGGGTGTATGCCAACACTGGTTTTGCGATAGCCCATACCGGGCACCTGGTGCAACACGATGCACTGCTGGCAGAGATCGGCCAGGCGGCGCAGTCCAGTGATCCGGCGTTGCGTGGCCCGGCGCAACAGGCACTGTCGAACTTCCTGGGGGTGCAAAATCGGCAGCGCTATATTGCTACGCGTATGCGTACTGCCGGTTTCTTTATCAATGAGGGTGAACTGGCAATCGGGCGGGTGGTACCTCAATTCTTGCATCTATTCCCGGCCTGGATCGGGTTGTTAACCAGTATGGCCGGAATGTATGCTGGTCTCGCGGCTCCGGGGGTCATGGGGTTTATGGGCGCGTGGAGTGTGGGCATGCTTGGGCGGCACTTAGCCGGCAGCGCAGTGGGAGTGCTGGCATTTTTGCTGCTGGCGCTGAACAGCGTGCAGGTCTGGTTTGCGCGCTACTCCACCGCAGAGACGACGGCCCAGTTTTTGATCTTCGCCAGTCTGTACTTTTTTGCTCGCTTTCAGCAACAGGACACGCAGTCGCAGCGCCGATCGCTGGTTGGTTATGCGGCCATAGCAGGGGTGGCAGCGGGACAACTGGCATTGACGCGGATTGACTGGTTTCTGGTTATTGGCCCACTGCTGCTCTATTTGCTGTATACCTGGGTCACGCACCGCTGGCGTGCGGTACATCTGGGTCTGGCATCTGGGTTGGGGGCGATGTTGCTCCACGCGGCGTTGCATGTGGTGTTTGTGGCACGGGCCTATTTTTTTGACACCAGCTTCGAGCGCTTGCGTGACTATGCGCTCACGGCCCATCTCGCGCTGCCCTTCCTGACCGAGGCCCAACGGGAGACCTTTGGGAGCGCGGGGGCGCTGACCAGCCCGACTCGGCTCTGGCTGGAGATGGGCTTGCTGCTGCTGTGCCTGCTGGTAGTGCTGGCTGTGCGCCGCTGGCCGGGGCCGCTGCGTGTGCTGGAAGGCTGGCTATGGCGCTGGCGCTCGCTGCTGCTCGGTGTGACCGCGCTGGGCATTGTTTGCCTGGCGGCTTATGCCTATCTGGTACGGCCCCGGATTATCGACACCGATATACTCTTCAACACCCGTCAGGGCTGGAACGATCCACTGCTGCGTGATCCACGGCTGGTGCAGGAGGATGTAAACGAGTGGCGCATGACGATCGATACGGCGCGGCAGCAGGCGGGTGTGGTGCTGCTGGGCGATGCCGAGTATGCGGCGACGGCGATTGATGTTGCCGCGACGGAGGCGCTGCGAGCGCAACTCCGCGCCGAGCGTGGCCCGTGGCACGGCCCGTTCAGCAACCAGACGTTTAATTGGATGCGGCTACAAGGTTATGTTGGTGCGCCGATTGCCCTGCCGCGCATTTTCTGGGACGATGGCAAAGAGTGGTGGCGCGAATATGCACGTGATGTGCCGCCAGGGGTGCAGCCACCCACCGGTTTGCCGCTGCGCGATAAGGAAACGATTCCGCTGGCGAACCTGGTACGGGTGGGCTGGTATCTCTCACCGCCGGGCGTTGTGCTGGGTGTTCTGGGCTTTGCGCTGTGGTGGTGGCGTGGGATGAGTCGTGCGGCGTGGTTGTTGTTGCTGATTGGCCTGGTCGGTACTTTTTTCTATGTGCGGCAAACCTATGGCACCAGTGACCAGTCGTATATCTATATTCTGCGGCGCTATGTGCCGGTGACCTATCCCGTGTTTAGTCTGGGCATGGCTTATGCGCTGGTGACGCTGATGGGTGGCCGTGTGTTGTCGCCATCCGTGACGGATACAGGCGGCTACCATCCGTCGGCATACAATGGAGCGCTACGTGCTGCCCGGCAGGGTATGGCGCTGGTGGGTTGGATGGGGGCCAGTGTGCTAGTCGCGTTTTTTGTCTGGACAGGACGACCCATCTATACCCATACCGAGTATGCGGGCGCAGTAGAGCAGATTGCAGAACTGTCTCAGCGCTTCGAGCCAGAGGCCGTGTTGCTGTTTCGCGGCGGGGGGCCGGTGTATCATCTGGCGCGTGATGTGCCAGAGATTGTTGTCACGCCGTTGCGCTTTGGCTTTGAGCGCCACGCGCTGACGGTGAAGAGTACCTATCCTGGGCGCTACGCCGATGCACTGGCGGCGCAGGTGACATTGTGGCAGGCGCAAGGCCGTCCCGTGTACCTGGTACTCAGTGCGAGTGGTGGCAATTTTATGCTGCCGGGGTTTGCGCTCGAGGCGGTGGGGCAATTTACGCTGAGTGTACCGGAATTTGAGCAGTTGACGAACCAGAAGCCGCGTAATGTTGCCACGTTGCGCCTGCCGTTCACGATCTATCGGCTGCTTCCGGGCGAATCGGGGACACTGGCGGTGGTGCAACCACCGCTTACAACCAGCGATTTTGCGGCCCAGGTGCAAGGGTTTTATCTGGCCGAACCGCTGGAGGTGACCGTTGCGGCGGCGCAGGGAGTCAGTCTGGCGGCTGATGCGGCCTTTGCCTGGACGAACGGTGATGCGCTGCTGCGGCTGGCCTGGCCGGACAACGTATCCCCACGCCAGATCGAACTGCGGGCGGCGGGTGGATCGCGCCCGGTACACCTGAAAGCAGCTCAGGTGTGCCTGTCGCTCTTGCCCGAAAGTAAACCATGGCCCGGTGGGGCGGAGGCTGTGGATATGGTGGTTGATCTGGGGTGTGTGATCTTAGAAGCTGAGATGGCAACCTATCGCCTGTCGTTGCCGGTGCTGCCGGGTGATCGTCCAGCAACAGGGAGTATGCTGTTGCGCCTGTCCAGTCCTGCCTGGGTGCCAGCGGCGGAAGATCCAGACCAGCGTGACCAGCGTGCGGTAGGCATTCAGTTTGGTGAGTTGATGATCAGTGAAGTAGCTTCGCGTTAGCAATGTTGGTTCGTTGGGCCGTTAGCCCGTTTCAATGCTGAGACCGCTTTATGGCGCTGCCTGCTCTGGTTGTGGCTCTGGTTGCGTCTGACGCATGTGTTCCACCAGTTGACTCAGGCGGCGCACATCACCCCAGTTGGTCTGGCTTTCTATATCTGCGAGGGGGGTATACAGCGTGTCGTGCGTAAAGACTTGTACGACATAGCGCTGGTTGCCAGCCGTAATATAGCGGCTATCTGCCAGTGGGCTACCCAACGACCGCCCGGCACGGGCCTCACTGAGCGCATAGGTGTGAAAGGCCCAGTTGGCATGATAATCCTGTCCGGTTGCAAGAAAACTTTCCATCAACAGTCCGGTCATTAGATCTTCATAGCGCCGCTCGCTTACCAGAGTTATCGTCCCTGGATCACGACCTTGCCAGTAGGCCACCCGCCGATGGATATTGTCGATATAAATCGCGGGCACATTATTGTCCCAGGCGGGTGCATACACCGGTACCGCCAGTTCGATGGTATCCAGACCGCGTGCCACATAGCGATGCAGGATTAGCTCGCACCAGTCGCGGACGCTGTCATACCAGTTGTGGTAGCTGACAAATGACCCATAGCGCCCACGCACAATGCCCGCTGAACGCTCGGGATTGAACGCGGCACGCTGTCCACCCCAGCTCTTCATATCGTGACTATAGCAGATACCTGTGGTACAAAACTGAGATTCCTGGGCAAAGAACCCCAGCGCTACCGCAGGATCAAGTTCATAGCTGACAATAATGTCATACAGGTCATTGGCGTAAGGTGCGGCGGGTGACGTGCCGGTTCCGCCGGTACCCTCGTGCAGCAACTGTGCAAATTTTTGGCGCGAAATCCGCGGCGGCGCTTTGAGGGTGAGAGGCTCACGTCCCTGGGGCAGTGGTGCCAGCAGGAGTGCCTCTACCAGTGCATGCGGCATGGCCTCGGCAGGCGGTGGCACGTTATAGTGGACAATCAGGATGAACAGAACCGCTATGCTGATCAGGATGCCGCTCACCATCGTGCGCCGCTGCTCTTGCCGCAGCCAGTGTGGTAGGCGCATGAGCAGCAACATAGCAGCCAACCAGATTACCACCAGTAGCGCCCGACTGGCGTGTACCCGCGACAGCAGGCCCAGCACCAGCAGGAGTAAGATCATGCAGGCCAGCCCGGTGAGCGTGATCAGGAGCGTGGGTTTGCCCGTTTGTCGCCACCATGCGCCTGGCGACGGCGGCTGCGGTTCCGTCTCAGAGTCTGATAGTGGCGGGGATGGTTGTATACGCATTGTTTGATCTCCCGTTATGCAGCTCGATCTTGTTGTATAGCCGTGCGCACACCGCTCTGCAATGAACTATAGGTCTGGATGCCATCCAGACTGACACCGAGATGCACCAGCGTCTGAGCGATCTGTGGTTTAATGCCCGTCAACAACACCCGCGCTCCCAGCAAACGTACCGCTTTCGCAGCCCGAATCAGTGCATTGGCCACCTGCGTATCCACCACCTGCACCCCCGTGATGTCAATAATCGCCGTTTCCGCTTGATAAGCTGCCACTCCTTCCAACAGTGTTTCCAGGATCTGTTGCGCACGAGTGGTATCAATCGCGCCAATGAGCGGCATAACTACCGTCGTGGTGCTAATCGGAATGAGCGGCGTGGATAGCTCGCGCAGGGAATGGCGTTGGGCATCAATAATCTGTTGCTGCAGCGCCAGGCGTTCGGCTTCCATCTTTTGCTGCTCGCTGATGTCACGTACAAAGGTGATGACTCGTGACTCACCATTGGTTGTGTTGATAATATAGCTTATCGTATCGATCGGAAAGGTGCTACCGTTTGCACGGCGATAGGTGGTAATGAAATTCACGCTCCCACGTTCACGCAACCGTTGAAATGCAGACTCAACAACGTGCGGATCCTCATCCAACACCTCAAACCCATTCATGCCAATCAGATCGGTACCGTAGCCGCACATTGACTGCATAGCAGGATTAGCATACACATACTTACCCTCCATATTCCCTATAACTATACCATCGGGCGCGTTCTCGACCAGCGCCTGAAAGAGGCGCAACTCGTCTTCACGCTGGCGCTGTTCACTGATATCGCGTACAAACCCAACGACCTGTTGACCATCAGTCGTTGCTTGTGTAAACATACTTGTGGCTACAGGGAACGTGCTACCGTCCTTACGCTGGAACCATAGATCCAGAGTCACTGCCCGTTGCGCTGCCAGAGTGGACAGGGCGGCCGCAGCGACCGGCTGATCCTCGGTGACAATAAGGTCAAATCCACTCATCCCAATCAAATCTGCGCCATAACCGACCATCGACTGGTAAGCCGGATTGGCATACAGAATTGTTCCGTGCGGATCGGCAATCCCAATCCCGTCCGATGCATTCTCAATCAGTGCTTTGAACGTGCGTAATTCGGCTTCCGTTTGCTTACACGCGGTAATATCTTGCCAGGAACCCACAATTTCGACCGGTTGGCCGGCTGCGTCGCGGATCAGTCGCAGTTGATCATGTACCCAGCGATAGGTGCCATCCTGATGCAAAAAGCGATATTCATGACTGAATTTTCCCTGAGTAAACAGATCGTGCAAATCAGCAAACACTCGTGACAGATCATCGGGGTGGATATGGCTGGCCCAAAAGCGTACATCTGTGATAAATTCGTGGGGTTTGTATCCAAAAATTTCTGTAACGTTATCGCTAATAAAAATAGTTGCATATTCACCGGTTGCTTCACGGCTATAGGTGATAACGAGACTGGCAGCCAGCAGATCCTGTGTGCGCTGAAGCATACGCTCCTGTTGTGCTACAATCTGCGACTGGATAGCCAGTGCCTGTTCGAGGTCGATGATGCGCTGATATAAGCTGACATTCTCTGTCTGTACTGTGCTGTTGGTTGTATTCATGCTTGTCATTAGGGATGTTCTCCAAGTAATAAAGCTTGATGTTAAGCTAGTACACGATAACGGAAATAGCTCCAGGGTTTGGTCATGCTGAGCGAAGCGAAGCATCTTGCGCAGCGAAGCAGCGTGCGTAGCGCGTTGTCCTGCTGAGCGAAGCGAAGCATCTTGCGGAGCGAAGCAGCGTGCGTAGCGCGTTGTCCTGCTGAGCGAAGCGAAGCATCTTGCGGAGCGAAGCAGCGTGCGTAGCGCGTTGTCCTGCTGAGCGAAGCGAAGCATCTTGCGAAGCGAAGCATCGTGCGCAGCGTCTGGTCCTGCTGAGCGCAGCGTCTGGTCTTGCTGAGCGCAGCGTCTGGTCCTGCTGAGCGCAGCGTCTGGTCATGCTGAGCGCAGCGAAGCATCTTCCTGCTGATGGGATCACGATCCTTCGCTTCGCTCAGGATGCTATGCACGCCGGCTACGCCTCCGCTCAGGATGACCGACAACGTATGGAGGTATGTAGGCCCTCTTGTACTAGCAGTTCCGGCTTGCGGCAGTTGCGAGCCAACCGTCAGCAGTCGAGTCTTGATGATATTAAGAATCAGATC
>CALANA010000244.1 GCA_937925925.1 uncultured Chloroflexales bacterium
TTGAAGCGTTCGAGCGTTGAAGCGTTCAAGCGTTCAAGCGTTCAAGCGTTCGAGCGTTCGAGCGTTCGAGCGTTCAAGCGTTCAAGCGTTCAAGCGTTCGAGCGTTCAAGCGTTCAAGCGTTCAAGCGTTCGAGCGTTCAAGCGTTCGAGCGTTGAAGCGTTGAAGCGTTCAAGCGTTCAAGCGTTCGAGCGTTCGAGCGTTCGAGCGTTCAAGCGTTCAAGCGTTCGAGCGTTCGAGCGTTCAAGCGTTGGAGCGTTCGAGCGTTCGAGCGTTCGAGCGTTCGAGCGTTCAAGCGTTCGAGCGTTCAAGCGTTCAAGCGTTCAAACGTTCAAGCGTTCAAACGGCGACGGGGCGACGACGCGACGACGCAAGGCGATGGGACGACAACACAACGACACGATGACGCGATGACGCGATGACGCGAGACGCACGGCACAAGATGGAGTTCACTGCGGGGATGAAGGATAACTCGAAACGGATCATTATCTGTGCCACCCAGGTGCCCTTTGTGCGTGGTGGCGCCGAATATCTCGTGGATGGCCTGCGCGACGCGCTACGTGACCATGGCCACAGCGTCGATGTGGTCAGCCTGCCCTTTGCCTGGCGACCCCACGAGCGTATTCTGGAAAGCGCGTTGGCCTGGCGCTTGCTTGATATAACACAGGTGAATGACATCCCTGTGGATCAGGTTATCTGCACCAAGTTTCCCTCCTATCTGGTGCGGCATCCGCGCAAAATCGTCTGGCTGGTGCATCAGCATCGCCAGGCATATGACCAGTATGGTACGCCGTTCAGCGACCTGGTGAACACCGAGGCACACCGCAGCCTACGCGACGCGATCTTTCGCATGGATCGGCGGGGATTGGGCGAGGCGCAGAGGCGCTATGCCATTTCGCGTAATGTCAGTCAGCGCCTGTTGCACTTCAATCACCTCGATAGCACCCCCCTCTATCCCCCCAGTCGCTATGCACAGCGACTGCGGGCCGGGCCATATACGGACTATATTCTCTCGGTCGCCCGGCTAGATAAAGCTAAACGCCTGGATCTGCTATTAACCGCGTTAGCGCATACGCGACAGCCGGTGCGAGCGATTCTGGCTGGTACCGGGCCAGAGCAGGCACAGTTGGAGGCGTTAGCAGCGCGATTACGGCTGGGAGAGCGGGTACGGTTCCTGGGTTTTGTGGATGATGCGACGCTGATCGACCTGTACGCGCAAGCACGGGCAGTATTCTATGCGCCAATCGATGAAGATTATGGCTTTACGACCGTCGAGGCGTGTGGTGCGGCGCGTCCAGTTATCACCACAAGTGATGCAGGTGGAGTATTGGAATTTGTGACCGATGGGGTGAATGGTCTGGTGAGCGCTCCCGATGCCACAGCGATTGCGAGCAACCTGGATGCACTGGTCACAGATAGTAACCTGGCGGCACGCATGGGTACATCCGGGTTGCCGCGGGTGCGCGATATTACCTGGAAGCGAGTGGTGCAGAAGCTTGTGCTACCTTGAGCAGGAGCTATACTCCTGCACTCCAGCGTATAGCGGGAGCAGCAAGGCTATCTGATGAGAACTGCCACACCTAACTGCCCGTCTGTGACAGCCTGGCAAAGGTGGACATATCCATACTTTGAGGGGTGTTGTCGGTGATTTTTTCAATTATTCTGGTCAGCAGGCAAGAGGTTTGTACGGCTGAGGCAGGTTGAGCCGCGGGCGAAACCGCGTCAGTTGCCGGTTTATAGTGTTGCACAAACCGGGATGCAAAGGCGCGTGTGGTGCGTATCGGCATATAACCCACACTCCGTTCGAGCAGATCGGCCTGGTCGCACTGAAGCGCGGGTTGTGTACGATCCAGCGCCTGCAGAAACAGCAGCGCATCGCGCTGATGCTCAAAAATAGTGACAGCCGGTACAGACTGTACCAGGGGCGTAAACACGTGCCCATGAGCCGGACTGATGACCAGCGCCATGTGGCCCAGATGCATGTGTTGGATAATGTGTTCTACACAGAAACGTGCCACACAACTATCGATCTGACTACCTCGTGCATCCAGCAAAATCTGCGTTGGATTGAAGCAATCATCCAGCATTTGCCATATATCTTGCACCAGAGCCGTGGCGGTTTCAATTTCTATCGAGCCTTGCAGTGAGGCATACAGCGTATCTGGTGTATGTAGCACGAGATGATAGGGCATCATTGACTCCTTGTGATACGTTTTTCATTTCTTATGAAAATACACAGTGACATTAGGATGGGCCGCCATGCCGCTTCCCCATCTTCAGGGATGTTAGCAGATACGTGTACAACATCAACGTAAGTACGTGTTCACCCTTCGCCTGGGAGCGCGGGCATCTTGCCCTCGTGTGCCCGATGGCGTGCGCCCCGCTCTCGCCCCCAGGGGTGCGTGTTACCCCAGGTGTGAACAGGCACCAACATAAATGGTTTACCGTATCGTATGCATGAACTGATTGGCGACGAGGCAATAAAAAGACACGAACCGCCTATCTGATGCAGCGCAATAGTTCCCGTGGCAGCATTGAAAACTTCAACCTATTTTTTCATTGCAAACGTGTCCTTTACCATTATACACTGTTCTGCCGCTGCTGTCTAGAGCTTTTTAGATGAAATCTGAAAAATTCAACAAACAACTATCTCTGTCAGAACGGACGCGGTCGCGTGAACACCACGTCCCTTCACCTTCGCTCAGAGCTTGCCCTGAGCGCAGTCGAACGGGACAAGCTTTTGCGCCTGCGGCAGCGTGGAAACGCCGCTTTTTTCCTGCCACCTGTTCGCCTACGACGAACAGGTGGCGCGAAACAGAAACGCAGAATCGCTCTGCCCCATTCGGCTTCGCTCAGAGCCTGCCCTGAGCGTAGTCGAAGGGGTAAACTCAGGCGAAAAGGCGATCTGACCATACCATCGCGTAAGTTCTATCTGTGTACCATAGTTGCTAGCGTAGCGGGAAAAAGAAGGGCACGACCAGCAGAGTTGTCACCAGCAACAAGAGTTGCAACAGGATGCCAACCCGTGCAAAGTCGGCAAAGCGATAGCCACCTGGCCCCAATACCAGGGTGTTGACCGGCGAGGCGATCGGGGTGGCAAAAGCAGTGGAAGCAGCTACCGCTACAGTCATAAGAAAAGTACGTGGTTCCACCTCCAGGCTCAGTGCGGCCTGGAATGCAATCGGCGCTACCAGCACCGTGGTGGCTGTATTGGAGATAAACTGGCTAAACACCGAAGTCAGAACAAACAATCCGGCCATCACTGCCAGTGGCCCCCATCCACCGAGACTGTCGGTCAGCCCGGTGGCAATCAGTTCAATGCCGCCTGTCTGCTCCAGCGCAGTGGCCATGGGCAGCATACCCGCAATCAGGATCACGCTCTCCCAACTCATCGTGCGATAGACTTCCTCCATTGTTACGCATCTGGTTAGCACCATGGCGACTGCGGCCAGCAGTACCGCGGTTACAGTCGGTGTCAGGCCGGTGGTCATGAGGATGAGCATACCGAGCAGGATGGCGACCGCAATCCAGGCCCGACCTGTTACTGGCTGTCTCTGCGGTTTTTCGCGGGGTTGACTGATGACTACAAAATCTTGATCGTCTGCGCACAGGGCATCAATGTTGCGCCACTCGCCGCCCACCAGCAGCGTATCCCCAAAACGCAGAGGGGTGGTTGATATGGCCGACTCAATGCTCGTGCCCAGGCGCATAATCGCCAGGATGGTCACGTGATAGGTATCACGCAGGCGCGACTGCTCGATTGTCTGCCCGATCAGCCGTGAGCGGGGCGTCAACAATACCTCGACAATCCCCTGTTCCTCGGTGAGACGCTGCTCCACCTGTTCGGTGGCGGGCAGTACATCCAGGTGTTGCGTTTGCGCCAGGCGCTCGACCTGTTCACGGTTGCCCTGTACATACACCGTATCGTAGGCAGCGAATACGGTTTCAGCATGGACTGGATGGGCTTTGTCCAGAGATTGGTTGGGTGCTGAGCGGTTCGCAACAGCCAGCACGTTGATGCCATAGTGTGAACGGAGCGCCAGTTGTGCCAGCGACTGATTGATCAGCGACGAGTCAGGCCGCACCCGCAACTGGAACACCGTGCTGGACAGCCCATACATTTCGGCCAGTTCGCGGATCGGCAGTCCTTGCGTCTTGTTGCCAGAACGCTCGGCACTGGTCGATAGCTGGCGGGTTGGCAATAGACGGCGCCCAACCAGCAGCATAAAGCCCACACTAACCGCCAGCATCACCAGGCCAATAGGCGTAAATGCAAAAAAGTTAAATGGCTCGCGCCCTTGATCAAGCAACTGGTTGTTGACAATGATGTTCGGTGGAGTACCGATCAAGGTGAGCATGCCGCCGAGCAGCGAGCCATAGGCCAGCGGAATGAGCAGGCGTGACGGGCTGAGGTTGGCGTTGGTAGCCAGACTCACCACTACGGGTAGAAAGATAGCCACGGTTCCGGTCGAACTGATGAAGGCGGATAATAAAGCCACAACCAGCATAATAATACCTATGAGCTTCAGTTCGGTCGTACCCGCCACCTGGCCCAACCACTGGCCGAGCAAACTGGCGACACCAGTCTGAAACAGGCCGGTGCCAACGACAAAGAGACCGGCAATAATTAGCACGATCGGGTCGGCAAAACCAGCTAGCGCCTCCTCCGGTGTCAACAACCCGGTTAGCATCAATGCCAGGACGGCCATAAGCGCCACCAGATCCAGCCGCAGCCAATCACCGACAAAGAGAATGATGGTGACTGCCAGCAGGCCGAAGACCAGCAGGATGTCAAAAGTCATACAGGGATTTGCTCCTGTTCTGTGCGGTGTTCAGGATTATCATCAGGGATGGCGTATAGTACCCTGCACAGGCTGGCGATGTCAAACGTTGAAATAATCGTTCTAGATGGCAATCATGGCCCTCGTTGCCAGGCAATGAGCGATAATGCGGGCACCCACAAGCGGTGCCCCTACGATCATTGTTTTACAATGCATAACAATGCCCTGCATCGTCCCGCATCGCCCCGCACCGACCATGCATGGCACTCATGGCGCTCGTTGCCGGGCAATGGGTGACAATGCGGGCGACCACGAGGGTCGCCCGACAATCGTTGTTGCGCGATGGACGCATTGTGGGGCATTGCGCCTATTGCCCGCCATTGCTCCGCACTGACCATGCATGGCACTCATGGCGCTCGTTGCCAGGCAATGGGCGATAATGCGGGCACCCACAAGCGGTGCCCCTACAATCATTGTTTTACAATGGACTACATTGCCCCACATCGCCGACCATGCCCACATCGCCACATCGTCCCAATGCCCGGCATTGGTATGCATTGCTCCGCACCGACCGTCATGGCGATGATCGCCATCGTTGCCGGGCAATGGGCGACAATGCGGGCACCCACAATCATTGTTGTACAATGCATAACAATGCACTACATTGCCTCACATTGTCGTGCATTGCCCCGCATCGCCCACAATGTCCGCATCGCCTGCCATGCTCCATTGCTATACAACGCCAATGCCATGATCGTAGGGGCACCGCTTGTGGGTGCCCGCTATGCCCCGCCATGTATGCCGATGAACCCATGGCCCCGCATCGCCCCCGCATTGCCCACAATGCCCAGCTTTGCGGGCATTGTTCTACATTGCTCCGCAACGACCAGGCATAGCGCTCATCGCCCTCGTTGCCAGGCAATGGGCGACAATGCGGGCACCCACGAGGATCGCCCCGACGACCGTTGTAGCGCAATGGAAGCGATGTCTGCATGAACACATTGTGGGGCAGTGCGCCTATTGCCTGCCATTGCCCAGCACTGTCCTGCTGTACGCCAGGGCGGTGCATGGTGCAGTGGTGCCCAGGATCGAAATGTATCCGCTACAGATTCGGATGTATGCGCGCTTGACACACCTGCGAACCCGATCTATACTGTTGTTAGTGTGACACTTACAATAATATACGTTGGCCGCAAGGCCTGTTTTTCATGTCGCCCCTTAGTGTTAGAACTACACCTTAAACCGGCCGTCAGGCCCTTTTTTATCGCATCTTTTTAGTGTTAATATGACACTAATAAGGAACCATTAAGGCTGTTATGTTTAGTTTATGAGGAGATTAACGATGGCTTTGCGATTGACCCATACCGAACTGGAAGATGCCGCCGAGTTGGTGGCCGAAATCGAACACCTGAAGCAGCAGCGCAACGCGGTCATCCTGGCGCACAACTATCAGTATGGTGAGATCCAGGATATTGCCGACTTTGTGGGCGACTCGCTGGGCCTCTCCCAGGCTGCCGCCCGTACTGACGCCGATGTCATTGTCTTTTGCGGGGTTCATTTCATGGCCGAGACGGCCGCCATTCTCTGCCCCGACAAGACGGTATTGCTGCCCGATCTCAAGGCCGGTTGTTCTCTGGCGGACACCATTACGGGCGAACAGTTGCGGGCGTGGAAAGCTGAACATCCCGGTGCTGTTGTCGTCTCTTATGTCAACACCACAGCCGAAGTCAAGGCCGAGAGCGACTACTGCTGCACGTCGGGTAATGCACTCCGCGTGATTGAAGCTATTCCCGCTGAACACGAGATTCTGTTTCTGCCCGATATGTTCCTGGGCAGCTATTTGCGCCAGATTACCGGACGACCACTACACATCTGGGCTGGTGAGTGTCACGTGCATGCCGGTATCAAGCCCGAGATGGTTAAGGCCATGCATCAGGCCTATCCCGATGCCGATTTTATGGTGCATCCTGAATGCGGTTGCGTTAGCTCGTATATGCATTTCCTGGCCCGCGGGTGCGTCAGCGACAAAAACACGCATATCCTCTCGACCGAGGGCATGATCCAGCATGCGCGTCAAAGCCAGGCCTCGCAGTTTGTGGTGGCAACCGAGATTGGTGTGCTGCATCGTATGCGCCAGGCTAACCCGGAGAAGGAGTTTATGCCGATCAGCGATGCGACGGTCTGTCGCTATATGAAGATGACCACGCTCGATAAAGTACACCACGCATTGCAGACAATGCAGCATCCCGTTACGGTGCCTGTCGACGTGGCCGAACGGGCCCGTGGTGCAATTGAGCGCATGATCGCGTTGTGAGGGATGAGGCGAGAAGGCGCGGAGACGGCGAAGCACACGGCGCTTGTTTTAACGCAAAGGCGCAGAGGAACCGAGACACAAAGATCTTGTTTGTACCATAACAACCAGGGAGAGATGCGTGGAAGCCCCTACCATCTGCTTGTCGCTGCACCTTTGCTGCTTTGCGTCTTTGCGTTAAACCAGCGGTCGTAAGGTGTGCAATGAGGCAAGAAGGCACCTCTTCACTCGCAGCCTGTAACCTGTAACCTGTAACCTGTAACCTATCAGAAAGCCATAGATATGTATCTGACAGCGAACCATCGATCTGAGCAAGACCATATTATTCCACGCTATGCTGTGGCAACACTGCCCCCACATACCCAATCACATAGCAGCAACGTACTGATTGTGGGCGGTGGTGCGGCTGGTTTGGCGGCGGCGCTGTATACCGCCACGCATGGGGCTGATGTCACACTGCTGGCCCGCGATGCACTAACAACCAGCAATTCTTCCTGGGCGCAGGGTGGGATCGCCGCCGCGCTGGATGCCAATGATTCGCCGGCGTTACATGTGGAGGATACGCTGATTGCCGGGGCTGGTTTGTCCGACGCAGTGGCGGTGGCGGTGCTGACCCGGGAGGCACCGGCCCTGCTGCATGAACTGGCGCAGGCAGGTGTGCCCTTTGATCGTGCTGCCGACATGTTTGCGCTGGGCCTGGAGGGTGGTCACTCGCGGCGGCGGATTGCGCATGTGGGTGATGCGACTGGCTGGGCACTAACGCGGGCGTTGATTGAACACGCCCAACAGCATCCCCGCATCCGCATCTGCGAGGGCTATCAAGTGGTTGATCTACTGGATGTAGATGGGCGCTGCACGGGTGTGCTGGCGCGGGATGCAGATGGCACGTGGCACACTTTTACCGCCAACGCGACCATTCTGGCAACGGGTGGTGCGGGTGCCCTGTACGGCCTGACCAGTAATCAACCGGGTGCGCTGGGTGAGGGGATCGCCCTGGCCTATCGCGCTGGCGCGGAAGTTGCCGATATGGAGTTTGTGCAGTTCCACCCCACGGTTATGCGCACCAGCACTGGACAGGGCTTTCTGATCAGCGAGGCTGCACGTGGCGAAGGCGGGCGGTTGCTTACAGCCAGTGGTCACCGCTTTATGCCTGATTACGATCCACGCGCCGAACTTGCACCCCGCGACGTGGTGACCCGTGGGATTTTTGCGGCGATGCAGCAGGAAGGGGCCGATCATGTGCTGCTGGATCTGACCCACCTGTCGTCAGACTACTTGCAGCAGCGCTTTCCCACCATTTCGACCCGCTGTCGCGCCGAGGGCATTGATCCGGCTAGCGAGCCGATTCCAGTCGCGCCCGCCGCACATTACCTGATGGGCGGGATTCGTACCGACCTGCAGGGCCGCACAAATATTCCTGGCCTATATGCCGTTGGGGAGTGCGCCTGCACTGGTATCCACGGAGCTAATCGGCTGGCGAGCAACTCGCTGCTGGAATGCCTGGTCTTTGGACGCCGGGCAGCGGCGGCAGTGCTGGAGCAACAGGTTGCTGCTGCTCCTCAATGTACAGTAGTTCATGGCGGGCGATCAGCCAGAAGTAGGCAGTGGACGGGCGGTGGTCAGCAACTGGCCGACCTGGCGCAGATCATGCGAACGCATGCCAGTCCGTTGCGCTCGGCGCAAAGCCTGAGCCTGGCGCTGCACGAACTGGCGGCCTTTCCACTCCAGGTTTCCAACACCGATGCGGCGGCGATAACGCTGGCGAATGCGGCCCTGTGTGCCCGATTGATTGTCACCAGTGCCCTGTTGCGCACCGAGAGTCGCGGTGCCCATTTTCGCGCTGATTATCCGGCTACAGATGTCACCTGGCGAGTGCATATCGTCCAGCAGCGTGAGCAGATACCGTATACGGTGGCGACGGTGGCACCGGCTGTATTTGAACTGGCCGTGCCCGCCACGGTATGTGCGCTCTAGAGCAATCCTGAATGACAGGAGATACGGGGTGGGATAATCAGTTTGTCTTTTTTGTCTTCGGCAGAGCGTTCCTACGACGCTGCCGCAGGCCACAACGGTCGGCGGAGAACTCTCTGCGTACCTTATGTACATGAGTCGTAAAAACACCGGCGTCCCGGCTTCAGCCGGGCCGGAGCCGCCGGGCCGGAGCCGACCCGGAGTCCCGGCTCAAGCCGGGCTGTCGCCCGGCGTCCCGGCTTGAGCCGGGCCGAAGCCGCCGGGCCGGAGCCGCCCCGAAGTCCCGGCTTCAGCCGGGCTGTCGCACGAAGTCCCGGCTTCAGCCGGGCTGTCGCACGAAGTCCCGGCTTCAGCCGGAGCCGACCCGAAGTCCCGGCTTCAGCCGGGCTGTCGCCTGTCCAGACGAATAAAATATGAAAAAATAGTTCGGCCAGGAAGTGTGGCCGCCATACTATCGCCTGCGACTTGCCGTAGCAAAACCGGCCCGGCGCAAGCCGCCACGCCGCGCTGTGACCTTCGGGTTCCTGGACGGCCGCTTGTACGCTGGCAACACCGGCCCGGCGCAAGCCGGTACTCCGGTTACTCGCGTAGCCGGATACATGTTTCAACGTTTATAAGCCAGAAATCCCATTGACAATTAGGATAGAATTGCGATAGAAAGGAATAACCCATGGAACTGTCGCAGGCGGCCATTCACGACATTATCGCCACTGCGCTCCGCGAGGATCTGGGCACTGGCGACCTGACCTCGCATACTTTCATCCCGCACGCGGCCCAGGCTACCGCATACGTCGTTCTGCGTGAGGAGGGGGTCATCGCCGGATTGCCGGTATTGACCGCCGTCTTTCACCAGGTTGATCCAACGCTCCAGGTAATGGTGGAGACGACTGATGGTGATCGATTGCCCGCTGGCGCAGTGCTGGCGCGGGTAGAAGGCGCAGCGCGGAGCATTTTGACTGGCGAGCGAGTAGCGCTCAATTTCATTCAGCGCCTGAGCGGGATTGCCACTATGACGGCGCAGTATGTGGCAGCTATTGGCGATTGCCCGACGCACATTCTGGATACGCGCAAGACTACGCCTGGCCTGCGCCTGCTTGAAAAGTATGCCGTGCGCATTGGCGGCGGGGTCAACCATCGCTTCGGTCTCTATGATGCGGTGATGCTTAAGGATAACCATCTGGTAGTGTTGGCGGCGCAAGGGATCGACCCGGCACAAGCACTGCGCCAGGCACGAGCAACGCTTGGCCCGCTGGTAAGCATCGAAGTCGAAGTAGAAACCGTTGAGCAGGCGCTGCTAGCGGTTGATGCTGGCGCGGATGTGATCCTGCTCGACAATATGTCCCCCGCAGCAATGCGGGTAGCGGTTGAGCGTGTCGGTGGACGGGCGCTCCTGGAGGCCTCAGGTGGCATAACTCTTGCAACAATTCGCAGCGTAGCCGAAACCGGCGTGGACTATATTTCGGTGGGGGCGCTCACTCATTCAGCGCGAGCGCTGGATATAGGCCTCGATTTTGTTGTCAGGTAAGTGTGGTTGTTAAATGCCAGGCGGTACGCAGGGCACGCCCAACCCATGAACAGGCAGGCTACTCGACAGCCAGGCCCGCCGTGCGGGCTGATGGGCCGCTGGCGCACTGGCGGCTGGTGCGCCAGCGTCACCCAACGCATCCGCGTCCGGGCACAGGCATCCGTGTACCTCCTGTCATACGCAGGTTTCGTGGTCGCATATGTGATCATATTGGTGGACAGCGGACGCGACCGACAGCAGCAAAACGTTGATCACCACATCCATTCGGTCATTTGACAACCTCATTCGAGTAACATACAATCGAATGTAGGACAGTACACTCAAAATACCCTGGGCATTTTCCGAGTTAACACGAAGTCACATGGTACTGAATGGCAAGCGCCATTCTGCCTGACTTCGTGTCTTTGTGGTCAGCACCTGTTGCACAATCCAATGTCTTAGAATCCGGGACATCATACCAATGCACTATCAAACGGTCAGCACCCATGCTATTCGCAACCCGGATACCTGTGTTTGAACCACGCAGAACACGCACCTGCGCAGACAGAAATGCAACGTTACGAGCGTAATGCGTGTTTTTCGTAGGTGGTGGTTCAGACCAACTCTCAAGTATTGATGTATCCTGCTATATGTCGAAGGAGACAATCACCGTGCATCTGCAAGAAGGTCGGCGAAGAGTTATCATTGATCACGTTTCTCCCGCGATTAACGGTGGTCGCTTTGCGATCAAACGCACTGTTGGTGAACAGGTTGTAGTTGAGGCCGATGCCTTTACTGATGGGCATGACGCAATGTCCCTGGTGCTATTGTATCGTAAGCAAGGGGTTGCAGAATGGTCAGAGACACCCATGGAGTTTCTGGTAAATGATCGCTGGCGGGGTGCGTTTGTGGTGACAGAAATGGGGTATCATTGCTATACAGTATGCGGATGGGTGGATCATTTCAAGTCATGGGCACGTGACCTGAAAAAGCGGGTGGATGCCGGGCAGGATGTCACACTGGATCTGGTGATCGGTGCCCAGTATGTCGAAGCTGCGGTGCCCCATGCTGCGGGCACGGATGCAGACACGCTGGCCGCGGCTGCAGCCACATTGCGTACCGGCGGGGAGGCAGCGATCCAGCAGGGACTGGCTCCAGAGCTGGCCGATCTGATGTATCGCTATGCGGAACGGCGCTATGCTACGGTCTATGACCACGAATTGCCGCTGTTTGTTGACCGCGAGCGGGCACGCTATAGTTCCTGGTACGAGTTATTCCCGCGTTCCTGTTCGCCTGTGCCAGGGCAGCATGGTACCTTCCGCGACTGTGCGGAGCGTCTACCCTATGTCGCCGAGATGGGCTTTGATGTCCTGTATTTGCCGCCAATTCATCCCATTGGGCGCGTCAAACGCAAGGGTAAGAACAACAGTGTGGTCGCCGGGCCAGATGACGTGGGGAGTTGCTGGGCGATCGGCGCTGAAGAGGGTGGACACAAGGCGATCCATCCCCAACTGGGAACACTCGATGACTTCAAGTTTCTGGTGGCAAAAGCCCGCGAATACGGCATTGAAATTGCACTGGATATAGCTTTTCAGTGCGCCCCAGATCACCCCTATGTCAAAGAACACCCGGAATGGTTTATCTGGCGTCCGGATGGCACGGTACAGTATGCCGAGAATCCGCCCAAGAAATACGAAGATATTTACCCGCTCAACTTCGAAAGTGAAAACTGGCAGGGTCTCTGGGAAGAGCTAAAGAGCGTGATGGACTACTGGATTGAGCAGGGAGTCACGATCTTCCGCGTAGATAATCCGCACACCAAGGCGTTTCGCTTCTGGGAATGGGCGATTAACGACATCAAGCACCGGCATCCCGAAGTTATTTTTCTCGCTGAAGCATTCACCCGCCCGAAAGTCATGGCTAACCTGGCAAAACTTGGCTTTACGCAGTCGTACACCTATTTTGCCTGGCGGCACTCGAAGTGGGAATTAACTCAATACATGACCGAATTAACACAGAGCGATTTACAGCAGTATTTTCGACCTAATTTCTGGCCTAATACGCCGGATATTTTGACTGAACCAATGCAGAAGCATGGCCGCCCGATGTTTATGGCACGATTGGTACTGGCTGCTACATTGACCGCCTGCTATGGCATCTATGGGCCAGCATTTGAACTGGTCGAAAATCGCCCGGCTATCCCTGGCAAAGAGGAGTATCTCAATTCAGAGAAATATGAGATTAAAGACTGGGATCTGGATCATCCCGACAGCCTGAAGGGGTTAATTACGCTGGTTAATCACGCCCGACGCGCCAATCCAGCCTTACAGCGTAACGATGGCCTGCGATTTCACTTTGTAGATAACGATCAGTTGATTGCTTATACCAAAACCACAAACGATCTCAGCAATGTTGTTCTCGTGGTCGTCAATCTTGATCCCACGTGGACGCAGTCGGGTTGGGTTGGATTGCCTTTGCACGAACTGGGGCTGAACCCCGACGAGGCGTTTGAAGTTCACGATGTGTTGAGTGGTGCCCGCTATCTCTGGCATGGTACGCATAACTATGTCGAGTTACATCCGCACGTTCTGCCAGCGCATATTTTTCGCATTCGGTAGAATATAAGCAGGAGCATAGATAGATAGTATCACGAGGCGTTATGTATCGCCACAACAACAATACTGATCGCTGTACCGCCTCGGTGTAGCGTGATAAAAAGGTCTCGTGAAGGAAGATGGATTGTACGGAATCACCGTCTGAAATTGAGGTTATCCGTTAGTTATGGTAAAGAAAGAACTGGAAAAGACTGCTACCGAGATAGATGCGCTATGGTATAAAGATGCGATTATCTACGAAGTTCATGTACGTGCCTTCTTTGATAGTGATGGCAACGGTATTGGCGATTTTCGTGGATTGACCGAGAAGTTGGATTATTTGCAAGATCTAGGTATCACGGCGATCTGGTTGCTGCCGTTTTATCCTTCACCGCTGAAAGATGATGGCTACGATATCGCCGACTATACCGATGTACACCCGATCTATGGTACGCTGCAAGATGTGCGCGTATTTGTACGTGAGGCACATCGGCGGGGTTTACGGGTGATTACGGAACTGGTATGTAATCACACATCCGATCAGCATCCATGGTTTCAGCGCGCTCGCGAGGCACGCCCTGGCAGCGCAGTGCGGAACTTTTATGTCTGGAGTGACACGACTGAGAAATATAAAGATGCGCGGATTATTTTTAAGGATTTTGAACATTCGAACTGGTCGTGGGATCATGTGGCCGAGGCCTACTACTGGCATCGCTTCTATGCGCATCAACCTGACTTGAATTTTGATAATCCCCAGGTACGCAAGGCGATTTTCAGGGTTATGGATTTCTGGCTACGTATGGGGATTGATGGCCTGCGCCTTGATGCGATCCCGTACCTGTATGAACGCGAAGGCACGAACTGCGAGAACCTGCCGGAGACGCATGTCTTTCTGAAGGAATTACGCCGCTATGTCGATGAACGTTATGAAAACCGCATGTTCTTGGCCGAGGCCAATCAATGGCCGGAGGATGCGGTGGCCTATTTTGGCAACGGTGACGAATGCCATATGTCGTTTCACTTCCCGCTCATGCCGCGCCTGTTTATGTCGGTCTATATGGAAGATCGGTTTCCAATCATCGACATTCTGCGCCAGACTCCGGAAATTGACGCGAGTTGTCAGTGGGCCGTGTTTCTGCGCAACCACGATGAGTTGACCCTGGAGATGGTGACGGATGAGGAGCGTGACTATATGTACCGCGTCTATGCCCGCGATCGCCAGGCACGCATTAATCTGGGTATTCGCCGCCGGCTGGCACCACTGCTGGGTAACCACCGTCGGAAGATCGAACTGATGAATGGTCTGCTCTTCTCGCTACCGGGAACACCGGTGATCTACTATGGCGATGAGATTGGGATGGGCGATAACATCTATCTCGGTGATCGGAACGGCGTGCGTACTCCGATGCAGTGGAGCGCTGACCGTAATGCGGGCTTCTCGCGTGCCAACCCGCAGCAACTCTACTTGCCGATCAATATCGATCCAGAATATCACTATGAGACGGTCAATGTTGAAGCCCAGCGTAACAACCCGCATTCGCTGTTGTGGTGGATGAAACGCCTGATCGCTTTGAGACGGCGCTATAAGGCGTTTGGCCGAGGTACGATCGATTTTCTACATCCAGAAAACCGCAAAGTATTGTCTTTTATTCGTCGCTACGAAGACGAAATTATTCTGGTTGTTGCGAATTTATCACGCTTTGTGCAGTGTGTTGAATTGGATCTGGCGGAGTTTCTGGGCTTGATGCCGGTTGAGATGTTTGGCCGAGTCGACTTTCCACCGATTGGCGAACTGCCCTATTTTATTACTCTGGGGCCACACTCATTTTACTGGTTCTCGCTGGAGCCACAGCGCGTTCCGGGCATCAGCACTGGCGGTACCAGTGGCGACTATATCATTCCGACCCTGACCGTGCAAGGTTCGTGGGACAGAATTGTGCATAGCAATGGGCATCAAATGCTGATCAAGCTGCTACCGCAGTATTTACAGGCGCGGCGCTGGTTTCGCAGCAAGGCTCGCCGGATCAAGATGGTACAGATCGTTGATACCATTCCGATTCATAGTGGTGGTTGCGCGGCCTATATCTTGCTGGTCAATGTGGAGTATACCGAAGGCGATGCGGAAGTGTATGTATTGCCATTGACCTTTGTGACCGGCGACCGTGCCGAGCAGTTGCTCCAATATCTCGCGCATACCGTGCTGGCACGTCTGCGGATTGAGGATGCGGCTATTGAAGGTGTGCTGTATGATCCGATTGTCGAACAGGATTTTTGCACGATCTTGCTGAACGCGATTAAGACCCGCCGCCGTATGCGCGCACCGAACGGTGAGGTCACAGCATCGCCAACACGGATCCTGTCGATCATTTTGAACGCGACAGATGCGAAGCTAGAGGCCAATCCGATCAAAGCCGAGCAGAGCAACTCGTCGGTTATTTATGGTGATCGGCTGATCTTGAAGATTTTCCGCAAGCTGGAACCTGGTATCAATCCCGATCTGGAAATCGGACGCTTCCTGACCGAGCATGGCTTTCAGCATACGCCACCAGTGGCCGGGATGCTCGAATATCAACGCAGCGGTACCGAACCCGCTACACTCGCTATTTTACAAGGGTTTGTCACCAATGAAGGCGATGCCTGGAAATACACGCTGGATGTGTCGAGCCACTATTTTGAACGCGCACTGACCGAATATGCAGATGTGGAGATACCATCCGTGGTAGTCTCAACGCGGTCACTGCTGGATATGTCCGAGCAAGAGGCACCGCCGCTGGCACATGAAATGATTGGAGCTTATCTGGAGGCAGCGCGACTGCTTGGTCAGCGAACAGCGGAGATGCATCTGATTCTGGCATCGGATACGCGCAATCCAAACTTTGCGCCCGAGCCGTTCACCAGTCTCTATCAGCGCTCGGTCTACCAGTCGATGCGCAGTCTTAGCACCCGCGTCTTGCAAGTGTTGCGCAAAGCATTACCAGACCTGCCCGAAAGTACGCAAGAGGACGCCCAAAAAGTGGTAGACAGTGAGAGTGATATTCTCCAACGGTTTGGTGCGCTGCTGGATCACAAAATACTTGCCACGCGTATTCGCTGCCACGGCGATTATCATCTCGGTCAGGTGCTGTATACTGGTAAAGATTTTGCGATTATCGACTTTGAGGGTGAACCTGCTCGACCACTGAGCGAGCGACGCATCAAGCGCTCGCCTATGCGTGATGTTGCGGGTATGCTGCGCTCGTTCCACTATGCCTCCTTCGCTGCCCTATCGCAGCAGGCATCAGGAGTGAGTTTGCGGGCGGAGGACTCAGCCATCCTCGCACCCTGGGCCAGTTACTGGTATTTTTACACCAGCACGGTCTTTCTCAAAGCGTATCGTGAACAAGCAGGTACCGCTTCGTTCATCCCGCACGAGCGGGACGAATTCGAGGTATTACTCAATGTATTTTTACTAGACAAATCTATATACGAACTCGGATATGAACTAAATAATCGTCCGAACTGGGTGCATATTCCGTTGCAAGGTATCTTGCAGTTACTCGCATCCGACCAGCATTAAGCAGAGATCTGTATCAATTATCCATCGGAGTTCAGGCTGTAGCCTGGTTTTAGCTCTCCGTCCAGGCTACAGCCTGGACTCCGGTGCTGCACAACTGATTTAGAATTGCTCTATGTAGAAGCCTGCCGTATGCCGGCCCATCCCGCGTTTCCATATGCCAGACGGCCTCCGGGAGCAGGTACACGGCCCCTACCAAAAATCGGACACTGTACATATTGGTAACCCTGATATGAAAATGTCATATCAAGGATACCAGTATGCGCCAGAACGATAGAAACAGTACGAGCTTCTTTAAGCACAAGGTACATCATGACACCAGTAATGTATGGGACAGGAATAGATGATCTCACGTTGTTGACCGATGCCGATATTTATGTTTTTAATGAAGGCAATCACTTTCGCCTCTATGACAAATTGGGAGCGCATCCGCTCACGATTGATGGCGTGGCGGGTACCTATTTTGCAGTCTGGGCACCCAATGCTCAGCAGGTAACGGTGATCGGCGACTTTAACGACTGGGATAAGGCGCGCCACCCGTTGCGGCGGCGGGCAGAGTCCGGTATCTGGGAAAGGTTTCTACCGAATGTCCCGGTCGGGACACTCTACAAGTATCATATTATCTCCCAGTACAATGATTATTTTGTAGACAAAACTGATCCGTTTGCGACCCTTGAAGAACGGCCACCACAAACTGCCTCGATTGTGTGGGACATCGACACCTATACCTGGAACGATCAGGAGTGGATGGAACAGCGTGGACACCACAACACCTTACAGTCACCTATATCGATCTATGAATTACACCTCGGCTCATGGATGCGCCCTGCTGATAACCCTGATCACTTTTTGACGTATCGTGAATTGGCACCACTACTTACGGCATATGTGCAGCGCATGGGCTTTACCCATGTTGAGTTTTTGCCGATCATGGAACATCCCTTCTATGGCTCATGGGGCTATCAAGTGACAAGCTTCTTTGCGCCTACCAGTCGCTATGGCACCCCCCAGGACTTTATGTACCTGATCGACTACCTGCATCAACAGCGTATCGGGGTGATCCTGGATTGGGTACCGTCACACTTTCCCACCGATGAGCATGGCCTGGGATATTTTGATGGTACGTACCTCTATGAGCATGCCGATCCACGCCAGGGATTTCATCCTGACTGGAAAAGCCTGATTTTTAACTATGGACGCAACGAGGTGCGTTGTTTCCTGATCAGCAGTGCCTTGTTCTGGCTCGATAAATATCACGTGGACGGGTTGCGGGTCGATGGTGTAGCCTCGATGCTCTATCTGGACTACTCGCGGCAACCCGGCGAGTGGATTCCGAACCGGTATGGGGGCAACGAAAATCTAGATGCCGTGGATTTCTTACGGGCGTTTAATCAGGAAGTGTACAAGAACTATCCCGATGTGCAGACCATTGCCGAGGAGTCGACCTCGTGGCCGATGGTTTCCCGGCCTACCTATCTGGGTGGCCTGGGCTTCGGGATGAAGTGGGATATGGGCTGGATGCACGATACGTTAAGCTATATGTCTCACGATCCGATTTATCGGCGCTACCATCACAATGAGATCACGTTTCGTCTGTTGTATGCCTTTACTGAAAATTTCACCTTACCACTCTCCCATGATGAAGTGGTGCATGGCAAAGGTTCGCTGATCCACAAAATGCCAGGCGATGAATGGCAAAAATTTGCCAATCTCCGTTTTCTCTTTGGCTTGCTGTTTGGACAACCAGGGAAAAAGTTACTTTTTATGGGCGGTGAGTTTGGGCAGTGGCGCGAGTGGAACCACGATACTGGCCTGGATTGGCACCTCACCGACACCGCGCTCCACGCTGGTGTGCAGCAGTGGGTCGCCGATCTCAACCGGGTGTATCGAAGCACACCAGCTTTGCATGAAGGCGATTGTCATGCAACAGGTTTTGAGTGGATCGATGCCAATGATACCGAACACAGCACTTTCAGCTTTGTACGCAAAGGCCGGACAACGGCTGACATGTTGTTCATTATCTACAACGGTACGCCTGTGCCCCACTATCACTATCGGGTCGGTGTACCGCGTGGTGGCTACTGGCAAGAAGTCCTCAACAGTGATGCGACTATCTACGGTGGCAGTGGTCTGGGCAATATGGGCGGGGTGACCGCCATTGCTGAGGTCTGTCATGGACGTATGCACTCTCTGGAGTTGACCTTACCGCCGCTGAGTGTCCTCTTTCTGCGTTCGACTGCTTAGTCATGGTTCACAGCCGCTATGGAACGCTTGTCCAGAATTGTGGAGATCTGGTAGTATACCAGTGTGGTAACCGTTCAGGTGGGGTGGTTGGGTGGGACACGACCCCGCCCGGAGGTTCTTGTTCGGCCCGTTGTGGCGGCAAAGCCGCCAC
>CALANA010000245.1 GCA_937925925.1 uncultured Chloroflexales bacterium
ACCGCTTCACCGCTTCACCGCTTCACCGCTCCACCGCTTCACCGCTTCTTTACACCACCTCAACCCGATGCTCGCCCAGGATTTCCTGGAGTTGCGCTATCAAGACGGTTGAGAGTTGCACGCGATAGCGCGGACGCAAAACGACCGTCCTGATGCCGTTGGGCAGATGGAGTAGTACCTCATCCTGGCCCTCACTGGTACGCAACAGGCTATCCGTGTTTTGCATCAGTTGCACATCAGCATCAAAATCCTCGCTGCGTGGCAGGTGCAAATGGAGGTGGCGTACTGGCGGTTGGGGGTCGGCATGGTACCCGTTGCCTTCCTGTCCATCTCCATTTTTATTCGCACCACCATTGTCCAGGCTTACACGTGTGCGGGCTTTGATAACGGTGACAGCGTTCGCTGCAGGCGCAGATGGTGGGGTAGCGACAGGCTCCGGTGCGGGATGTGCTGCTACTGATGTCGCGGCTGTTGCGGATTGCTGGTCATTCACATCAATCGACGGCTGCCCATTCGCGTTGGTATGGTTCTGGTGTGGTATCAGCGGCGTATCCTCGGCAAAGCCCGGCCCTTCGCGTAGCACTCGCGCTGGTAGCAGGGAGGTTTCTCCCGTGGTAGCCGCGCCGGAACCCGTTCCAGGTGCAGGTTGCCGCTTGTCCTGCTCATCTGTGGCCGATGCTGTTAGCGTATCAATTGGCGCACAACGCTCCACCACCAGTTGCAACGTGTCACGGCGGTTATCAACCTTCGCTGTGACTTGCAGCACGGTCTCCTCCTGCAGCAGATCACCATATTGCTCCAGCGTGCGCGGAAAGACCACGATTTCGATCTTGCGCTCCAGATCTTCCAGTTCGGCCACCAGCATCGCATCGCCCTTCTTCGTCGCAATGCGCCGCACTCCGGTCAGCATGCCAATAAACGTATACGTGTGTCCGACATGCTCCTCGGTAATCGCGTTCAGACTCAACGTATCCTCGTAGTTTAGACCGCGCAATGCCTGAACAACCGGATGCTCGGAGATATACATGCCAAGAAGCTCCTTTTCCCAGGCCAGTTCTTCTTTCTTGTCAGCCGCAGATTCGGTTAGAGTCGGCATAGGAATGCTGCTGACAGACACACTGGTCGCTGCTGCATCCCCACCGAGCATCTCAAACATACTGACCTGGCCGGCCTCGCGTGCCTTCTGGGCATCGATCCCCGCTGCTAACGCCTGATCCAGGATCGCCAGCTTCTGACGTCGAGTGCCCGGCAGATCGTCCATTGCGCCTGATTTGATCAGACTTTCCACCACGCGTTTGTTGAGCGCATGCCGATCAACACGAGCGCAAAAATCTTCCAGGCTATGAAAAGGGCCATCTGCGTCACGGGCTTTGATAATCTCGCTAACCGGGCCTACTCCAACATTTTTAATCGCCGACAGACCGAAGCGAATACCGCGCTGATGGGTAATGCCGCCCTGCACGTTGGCTGCTGGCAATTCCTCAATCGTAAAACCCATGTGACTACGGTTCACATTCGCCGGTAGCACTGCCACACCCAGGCGCAGCGTCTCGGCGACACCCTTGGCCACATCTTCGGTTGTGCCTGCCGCCGCCGACAACACCGCCGCCATATACTCAGTTGGATAGTTGACCTTGAGATAGGCCGTCTGGTAGCTCAACAGTCCATACAGGGTGGAGTGCGGGCGATTAAAGGAATAGCCAGCGAAAGGCTGGATCAGATCCCACAACCGATCAGCCTGTTCCTGGGTCAGGCCATTGTTGCGACAGCCCTCCTTAAAGCGTGGCTCCTCCTGCGCCATTAGATCACGCTTCTTTTTACCAATCGCCTTTAGCACAATATATGCTTGACCGAGCGTGTAGCCGGCAATAGCTTGCAGCAACTGCATAATCTGTTCCTGGTAGACGATCACGCCGTAGGTGTCTTCCAGGATGGGCTTGAGAATCGGGTGCAGGTAGGTAATGTTTTGCGGATTATTCTTGTTCTGAATATAGACCGGAATTTGCTCCAGTGGGCCAGGACGGTACAGGGCGACCATCGCATACAGATCCTGCACCCGCGTTGGCTTGAGTTCCTTCATATAGCGGGTCATACCCGCCGACTCAAACTGGAACACGTTTGTGGTCTCACCGCGACTCAAACTTGCAAACGTTGCTGCATCGTCCAGCGGAATATCAGACAACTCGATGCGCTTGCCCGTTGTTTGTGCGATGTAGTCCAGCGCATTGGCAACGATGGAGAGGTTGGTCAGGCCGAGAATGTCCATCTTGAGCAAACCAATATTCGCCAGAGTTGGCCCTTCATAAGCCGCCATCACCGCGTTCTCATCTCTGGTTGTGCGTTGCAGCGGCACCACATTCTCAAGCGGTGAGCGACTCACCACCAACCCACAGGCATGCGTGCCGACGTTGCGCATACGCCCCTCGACCTGTTGTGCCCGCTCGATAACCTCACGCAGGCGCGCATCGCTGTCGTAGATCTGACGCAGTTCGGGGACACGCTCCAGAGCCTGTTTGATGGTCATACCAACTGGTAAGGGGGGGATCAATTTCGCTACGCGATCAACTTCGCTCAATGGCACATCCAGCACGCGCCCGACATCGCGCAACGCTGCCTTGGCACCCAGTGTGCCATAGGTGATAATCTGCGCGGTGTTCTCGCGCCCATACTTGTTGGCAATATATTCCAGTACCTCGTGCCGCCGACTATCAGCAAAGTCCACATCGATATCGGGCATCTCCAGCCGTTCCGGGCTGAGGAAGCGTTCAAACAACAGCTTGTTTTCCAGTGGATCAACATCGGTGATCCCCAGGCAATAGAGTACCAGCGACGCTCCGGCGGAACCGCGTGGCAAACATGGAATGCCCCGCGACCGCGCAAACTTGACATAGTCCCAGACGATCAGCATATAATCGGGGAAGCCAGTCTGGTTAATCACATCCAATTCATAGTCCAGGCGCTGACGATACGCGTCTGATGGCTGACCGTGCTTGAGGCGCATCAGCCCTTCTTCGCACACCAGGCGCAAATAGGAGGCAGCATCGTGTCCAGCAGGAATCTCAAAAGCAGGGAGTTCAACCCGGCCAAAATCGAGTTCCAGGTTACACATGTCGGCAATGCGGCGTGAGTTTTCCAGGGGAGCTGGACCATAGCGCTTAAAGCGTTGCCACATCTCCTCGCCACTCATAATGTGGTAGCTATCATCCATGTCGCGCTTTTTGGCGCAGAGGTCGTTCAGCGTCATATTGTAGCCCATTGCCAGAATGAGTCGATGGGTCTCAATATCCTCGCGGCGCACAAAATGCGTGTCGTTGGTAGCAATCAGCGGGATGCCCAGTTCCTGCCCCATACGCACCAGTTCGTCGTTAATCCCCTCGAGTTCGGGCACATCCTCGTGCAACTGGAGTTCGAGATAATAGTGATCGGGGCCGAACAGGTCGCGGTGCCAGGCCGCAATTTCACGTGCCCGATCCTTCTGCCCCTGAAGCAACGCCTGGGGCACCTCGCCTGCGAGACAGGTCGAGGTCGCAATCAAGCCTTCTTTGTGCTGCTCCAGCAGCTCGTGGTCGATGCGCGGTTTGTAGTAGAAGCCATCCAGATGAGCGCGGGTGGTCAGTTTGACCAGGTTGCGATAGCCGGTGGCATTTTTTGCCAACAGCAGGGCATGGTAGTAACTTTTGCCGTTACGTGCCGAGCGTTCGGAGTGGGCACCCGGAGCCATATAGGCCTCAACGCCAATGATCGGCTTGATGCCGGCCTTCCTGGCAGCAGCATAAAACTCCATAGCTCCATACATCACGCCGTGATCGGTGAGCGCGATGCTGTCCATGCCTAGTTCCACCGCACGTTCGGTGATGGCTTTCGTCGAGGCATAGCCATCGAGCAGGCTGTATTCAGAATGAACATGGAGGTGAGTAAAATCTTTCATGCGCAATCGTCTAGTTTCATATCTACATCTCCAAACCGGCGTGCATCGTCGGCCTATCGAACCGTTCAGGTGGGGTCGTCTGGAAGAGCAGTGCCTCTCCAGGAAGTTCTTTGCGGCCCGTTGTGGCGGCACAGCTCCCACAACGGGCCGCGAAGCAGGGGGCGCGGGGCCTGTGGCCGTCGCAGCCCCGCTGACGCATGTTCCCCTGAACGGTTACGATCTATCGTCTGCCATTTCGCTGTCTATGCGTGGGCAACCGGTGCGTGGTACCAACTATATGCGGTGTAGTGCCCAGAAAAACGCTTTACACATTGCGTGCTATGAGTGCGAAGATACCAGCGCGTGCAGTCTGTACACGATACCGTCGTACAAAACAGTATGTTGAAAACCGCACGAGAAAGCCTTATTTCAGTCTGACAGTGCGCCATAAGCACGCAACGGGTGCCGATTGCCTCAATTATAGCACAGGTATTCGTGGATAAGGTCTGTAGAAATGGTGCAATCTGTAAGAGATTTTGTGGATAACGTGTGGATAATGCTGCCGCCCGCAACCGATCGCGCAGTACTGGTTCCCCCCCCTCGCGGGAACGCGCACACCTGGGAGCGCGGGCGTCCCGCCCGCTGTCGCGCAGGCAGCAGTCCGCCTGGGAGCGAGGGCATCTGGGAGCGAGGGCATCTTGCCCTCGTGTGCGCGATGGAGTGCGCCCCGCTCTGGTGCCCAGGGGGGTGTGTTACCCCAAGTGTGAACAGGTATGTCGCGCACCGCATTTCACACATGATGTGCAGATGTGCTATAATATCCGTTATATTCAATAACAAGACTTACGCGATGGTGTGACAGAAACGCTTTTTTTCTCTATATTTTCGTCCTTAGCGAAATTTGGAGGGAAAAACACACAAAGTACCGTTCTACTGAAGGCGAAAAGACGAACTGCCCCCCTACCACCGCGTGACTCATGTCACTAACAGAACGCCAGGCATCGCCGGCCTGAGCGCGATTATCGAGGAGTTTCTCTGTGGCGTTAGATAACGAAGAAAAGACAACCATCATCACTGATTATAAGGTTCATGAGATAGATACAGGCTCGCCTGAAGTCCAGGTGGCTTTGTTGACTGAGCGCATTCAACAGTTGATTGAACACCTCAAAATCCATATTCACGATCATCATTCGCGCCGTGGTTTATTAAAACTGGTTGGCCGTCGTCGGCGATTGCTGGCGTATCTCAGCCAGAAGGATAAAGAACGCTATCGTACGTTAATTGAGCGTCTTGGCCTACGTCGTTAAATATCGTGTCATGCTTGTGTATGGTATGCAACAAAGCACCAGCGGAGCCGGGTCTCCCTGGTGCTTTGTTGCTGTTTCGTTTGTATGATATGTCAGGCAATGGTGATTCGGGATTGGAGGGTGGTAATGATCCGGGTAGGCGTTGATCGTACCGTGCTATCGTTGCCAGCCTCCAGTGCCGAACACCTCCCTGACCAGATTGGTATCCAACAACATACTAGGTGGAGGTTTGCATGTCCGAACGTAAAGTCTATACCGTTAGTGCTGAGATTGCTGGTCGTACCCTGACGCTCGAAACCGGCAATCTCGCTGAGCAAGCGGATGGGGCTGTGTTGGTACGCTATGGCGATACTGTCCTGCTGGCGACGGTGGTGATTGACCGGAATACCCGTGAAGGGGTTGACTTTTTCCCATTGACCGTGGACTATGAAGAAAAAATGTATGCCGCTGGCAAAATCCCTGGTAACTTTTTTAAGCGCGAGGGGAAGCCAACGACCACCGCGACGCTGATCTCGCGCCTGACCGACCGTCCGTTACGCCCCCTCTTCCCCAAAGGGTTTTGCTATGAAACTCAGGTGATTGTCACCACGTTTGCGATCGATATGGTCAACGATCCCAGTCCTCTCGCAACCATTGGTGCATCGGCGGCCCTGGCGATCAGCGGCTTGCCCTTTGCCGGGCCAGTCGGCGCGGTGCAGGTTGGCCACATCAACGGCGAACTGGTGATCAACCCGGCTATGGCCGATATGGAACACAGCCGTCTGGATCTGGCAGTCGCTGGCACACGCGATGCCGTACTCATGGTTGAAGCTGGTGCCTATGAATTGAGTGAGGACGAGATGCTCGAGGCGATCATTCAGGGTCACAACGTCTGCAAAGATATCGTTGACCTGCAAGAGCAACTGGTGGCAATGTGTGGTCGTCCCAAACAAGAATTTGTCCCGCCAGTAGTCGATACCTCCCTGGAGGAGGCGGTTGCTGAGTATATGGGTACACGTCTGACCGAGGCAATGAATCATGCCGACAAAATGGCGCGTGAGGAGGCAACTCAGGCGTTAAAAGCCGATGTCCTGGCGCACTTTACGGCCGATGAACCCGAGGAGGAAATTGCGGCACGTATGTACGATGTGGAGAAGGCCTTTGAGCAGGTCTTCAAAGAAGCTGTGCGCTCGGCTATTCTCGAACGTGGCATACGTGTCGATGGGCGAGCGTTGAAAGATGTGCGCCCCATTGATGTCCAGGTGGGTATTTTGCCCCGTGTGCATGGCACCGGCCTGTTTACGCGTGGACAGACCCAGGTGCTGACGATTACCACACTGGGTGCGCCGAGTGAAGAGCAGCGCCTGGACGATCTGGGCGTTGAAACTACCAAGCGTTATATTCATCACTACAACTTCCCACCCTTTAGCACTGGTGAGGTCAAACGTCTTGGCGGGCCCCGTCGCCGTGATATTGGACACGGGGCGCTGGCAGAACGGGCTTTGTATGCTGTTCTGCCCGAAGAGAACGAGTTTCCCTATACGATGCGGCTGGTGAGCGAGGTTCTCAGTTCGAATGGCAGCAGTTCTATGGCCAGCGTCTGCGGGAGCAGTTTGAGCCTGATGGATGCCGGGGTGCCGATCAAGCGCCCCGTAGCCGGCGTGGCTATGGGTCTGGTGACGGGAGCAAATGGGCAGTGGCGGGTACTGACCGATATTCAGGGGTTAGAGGATGCTCTGGGGGATATGGACTTTAAAGTAGCTGGTACCAATGCCGGTGTCACCGCCCTCCAGATGGACATTAAAACCACGGGCATTACCTACGACATTATGCGTGAGGCCTTTGCCCAGGCACGTGAAGGCCGGCTGTTTATTCTGGAGAAGATGAATGCGGTACTCAGTGCCCCGCGTCCAGAACTGTCGCCTTATGCTCCGCGTATTGTAACGCTGCAAATACCGGTTGAGAAGATCGGGGCGTTGATCGGGCCGGGTGGCAAGACGATCCGTGGCATTATCGAGCAAACCGGGGCAACCGTTGATGTTGAGGACGATGGCCGCGTCTTTATTGCCACCGCCGACGGTGATGCCGCCCAGAAAGCTATCACGATGGTCGAGAACCTGACGCGCGAGGCGAAGGTGGGTGATGTGTTCCTGGGTAAAGTAGTACGTATTATGCCCTACGGTGCCTTTGTGAATATCTTGCCCGGTAAGGATGGCATGGTTCACGTGAGCGAACTCTCTGACGAACGGGTGGCAACGGTGGAAGATGTGGTGCAGATCGGTGACGAGATCAATGTGATGGTCATTGATGTCGATCCAGTCAACAACAAAATCAGCTTGAGTCGGCGCGCTGTCTTGACCGGTGAAACGGCTGACGAGCGCAAAGCGGCCGGAGCAGCTCCCCGTAGTGGCGGTGGAGAGCGTGGCGAGCGCGGGGAGCGTGGCGGCATGCGCGGCGAGCGTTCCGATGCCCGCAGTGATCGAGATCGTCCGCGTCCCCGCCGACGTTCAGACTAAGTGCCTGGTCGTGCCCCTCCCGGCCAGCATACCAGGAGATCGGTGCTGGCAGGCAGCATAAACCAGAAGGTCGTTCAGGGGGCGCTAACACACCAGCGCCCCTTTTTGCTATGCTGCTTTCTGCGCACCGTTCGTGTCAATGATTGACCGCATGCAGAGAAAGAGGAATGATTGCTATGCATACGCCTGAATGGGTAAAACACGCCGTGTTTTATCAGATTTTTCCGGATCGGTTTGCGCGTGGCGCACACGTCGAGAAGCCGAGCAATCTGGAAGCCTGGGATACGCCGCCCACGCTTATGGGGTATAAGGGTGGTGATCTCTTCGGGGTGATCGAGCATCTTGATTATCTAGAACACCTGGGCATTACTGCTATCTATTTTACCCCGATCTTTCAATCGGCCGCGAATCATCGCTATCACACCCACGACTACTATCAGGTTGACCCGCTGCTGGGCGGCAATCGCGCCCTGTATGCCTTGCTTGATGCTGCTCACCGCCGCAATATCAAGATTGTTCTGGATGGGGTTTTTAATCACACCAGTCGTGGGTTTTTCTATTTCAACGACATTCTTGAAAATGGCCCCTATTCACCCTGGTTAGACTGGTTTACCATCCAGGGCTGGCCGTTGAGCGCCTATGATGGCAGCAAACCGGCCCATTATCTCGCCTGGGCTGGCAACCGGGCCTTACCCCGCTTGAATACCGACCATCATCAGGTGCGCGAATATCTGATGCGTGTGGCCGAACACTGGTTGCGGATCGGGATTGATGGCTGGCGGCTTGATGTCCCCTTTGAGATTACGACCCCAGGCTTCTGGCAGGAGTTTCGCTGGCGGGTCAAGTCCATCAATCCTGACGCGTATATTGTAGGCGAGATCTGGGATGATGCACGTCCCTGGCTGCAAGGCGATCAGTTTGATGGCGTGATGAACTATCTCTTTGCCGCTGCGACGATTGCCTTCACTGCTGGCGAGCGAGTCGTGCCAGATCTGGTAGCCGGCCGCAGCTATACGCCGCAGCCAGCCTTGAGTGCCGAGGAATATGCCGATAAAATGGACTGGCTGTTGCGGCTCTATCCATGGGAGATCCAGTTGACCCAGTTCAATCTGCTCGACAGCCATGATACCGCTCGCCTGATCAGTATTGCCAATGGCGATGCGGCCAGCGTACACCTGGCGACGTTGTTGTTGTTGTCCTTCCCCGGTGCGCCAGCGATTTATTATGGAGACGAAATCGGCCTGCCCGGTGCGATGGATCCTGACTGTCGTCGCACCTTTCCCTGGGATCGCCCCGATACCTGGAATCACGAGACGCATGCCTATCATACCCGATTGATCGCGCTCCGGCATACCTACCTGGCCCTGCGTACCGGCAGTTTTCATCGGCTGTATGCGGCTGATGGCGTGTATGTCTTTGCTCGGCGGCAAGATGAGCAGGTGCTGGTGATTCTGGTCAACAGTGCGCAGTCGTTCCGCAGTATCGCTGTCGAACTCAGTTCGGTGGCTCCGGCTCATGGCACCGCGTTAGACTTACAAATTGTATATGGTGAGGGTACCGCTGTGGCCCGGCATGCACACGGGAGTTTCGGCCTGCCGCCCCGTACCGGAATGATTGTGCTGGTTGGCACCGCTCTTTCTTGCGCGTACGACCCCGTGAAGGCTGCGCTGTGATCGCGCTTGCTGATCCGCAGGAGACAGGGAGGGCAACAAACAGAAACAGCATCTGCGTCTCCGCAATGTGGTGGTGTGATGCGCCCGACGCCTGGCCGTACCGGGGTCGGTTTTACCTGGAAGATCATGAATATCGGCCCGAAGTACAAAGAATGTCCAAAATGGACAAAATCAAGGTTGCCTTGCTCTGGTATTATCCATATAATAAAGCGTAGCATGGGCAACTGCTCACCGCGTACATTCGCCAGACGAATATGGTTCTACGTCGAGTACGACTCAGAGAACACGCAGCGTTGCAGTACGTTGAGATAATGAGGTAAAGCATGGCGTTGATTAAAAAGGCTGGCAAGGGTAAGGATACGCAAACGTCTTCGTCCACTACGGATACCACATCTGATGCGGCAGTTGTGCCGGGGGCCGCTCATGATGGATCAGTGACCCCCGATACAAAACACCACCTGGACACGGCAGCCCCAGGGACAAAGCAGGGTAGCCTGGGTACGGCAGCCCCAGGGACAAAGCGCGGGATTGGGCACGTCCAAATGTTACCTGCCGGCACGTTGCTGCAGGGGCGGTATAGCATCAAAGGGCCGCTCGGTGTTGGTGGGATGAGTATGGTCTATCTCGGCCAGGATATGCGCTTTAAGGATGTGATGCGTGCGTGCGCCATCAAAGAAATGTACCAGAGTGCGCCCGACTCGCAGACACGGTTGCTCAATCTCAAGAACTTCGAGCGTGAGGCGGGTCTGCTGGCAACCTTGCAGCACCCGGCTATTCCCCGCGTCTATGACTTCTTTGAAGAGAATGGACGTGTTTACCTGGTGATGGAGTTGATCAGCGGCAAAGACCTCGAAACGATCCTGGAAGACGCCGGGCACCCGCTTGATGAAACCCAGGTTTGCCAGTGGGCCATCCAGATTTGTGATGTGCTACACTATTTGCACCATCATCAGCCCAATCCGATTATTTTCCGTGACATGAAGCCGTCTAACGTTATGGTCACTGCTGATAATCGGGTTATTCTGATTGACTTTGGGATTGCGCGCAATCTGAGCCGCACCGATCGTAAAGGTACGATGATTGGTACCGAAGGCTATTCGCCGCCCGAGCAGTATCGCGGAGTGGTTGAACCCCAGAGCGACCTGTATGCCCTTGGTGCCACGCTGCATCATCTGCTCTCCGGCAATGATCCACGTATGGAGACGCCCTTTACCTTTCATGAGCGCCCACTACGCCAGGTTAATCCAGCGATCTCCCCGGAAATGGAGGCCGTGGTGATGCGGGCGTTAGAGTATGAACTAACGGCACGCTGGTCATCGGCTGCCGAACTGCGGCAGGCACTGCAGGACGTGATCGGCGTGTCTGACGCTGTGCCGCAGCCGAAACGCTCCAGTGCTGGTGTGTCCTTGAGCAGCGATGCGGCAACGACTGAGCTGCTCTGGACGTTTACCTGTGAAGATGAGGTACGCTCTTCGCCCTGTATCAACAGTGGCATGCTGTTTGTAGGTTGTTATGACACCAATCTGTATGCCCTTGACAGCACCCGTGGTGAGTTCCGCTGGAAGTATGCTACCGAGGGCGGCGTCAGTTCTTCGCCCACTATCTGGGAAAATAATGTTATCTTCGGGTCGGAAGATGGGGCCGTGTATGCTCTGGACAAACGTCGCGGCAAATTGGTCTGGACGTTTCGTACCACGCGCCCGGTTCGCTCGTCGCCACGGATGTATGATCGCATCGTTGTGATTGGTTCGGATGATCAACATGTATATGCCCTAGACGGCATGCGTGGTACAATTATCTGGAAATACCGTACCTGGATGCCGATTCGCTCCTCGGCCTATGTTCACGAGGATGCCGTCTATATTGGCGGCAATGATGGGCACGTCTACTGCCTCGATATCCGCAATGGTAATATCAAGTGGAAACAACGCACGCAGCAGCCCGTCATATCCTCCCCCGTGTTTAGCGATGGGATGGTACTGGTTGGTTCGATGGACTGCCACCTGTATGCCCTGGATAGCGAGGGTGGCTGGCCGGTGTGGCGCTATCGCACCGGTCATTACGTCAACGCTCGACCCTGTGTCGTTGGCACACGGGTGTTTGTGGGTAGCGCCGATGGCAACATGTATGCCCTGGAGAAAAAACACGGACGGATGGCCTGGAAATTTGAGACAGGCAGCCAGATCGCTTCCTCGCCCGCTCATAAAGCCGGGCGGCTCTATTTTGGGGCCGTTGATGGGTATGTTTATTGTCTTGATGTCAGCACCGGCGCTCTGATCTGGAAATACCAGACAGAGGCAGCCGTGGTCTCTTCACCAGCGGTTGTCGATGGCATCGTTTATATCGGCTCGCTGGATCATCATATTTACGCACTGAAGGCCTGAATCGGTGTTCAAGATTGGGTCACGAACTGCACGACGCGCAGATAGCCTATGACCTTGTTCGACACGACATGCCTGCCGTTTCAATCTGGTACTACCAGATGGCAGGCAGTTTGTGTCTCATATGGCTATAGTGTGGGCCGTAGATCACAACCGCGCTATAACTATAGCAGATGGAGCAGTGTATGACACCTGACAAAATCGTCCGTGGTGAACCACCAGCACCGCCCGCATTGTCGGATAAACATCGGCAAACGTCAGTCGGTCATGTGGGCGATCCGCAACCAGATGCTGAGGCGGATACGGCGGCGGTGCAGGCAGACGAGACGGACGAGACAGCGCCAGCATCCGAGGCCGAATACGCGCTCGCGCGCATCGTGGGCGATCCGCAACCAGATGCTGAGGCGGATACGGCGGCGGCGCAGGTAGACGAGACGGACGAGACAGCGCCAGCATCCGAGGCCGAATACGCGCTCGCGCGTGATACTACGTCGCCCGCTATCAACGCTGACCCTCCAGACCAGCGGGCCTGGTGGGAAGATTCTGCTCCCATTACCGTTGCGCCACAGACAGCCGAAGCATTCACACCCGACCAGGCATTGTCAACACCAGACCAGCACACAAGCGCGGTACCAATAGTTGATACCCCGCCAATGCCAACTTCCTCGGACGCGCCGACCGAGCCGTTAAGTGTGCTGGCCTTGCAATCAGCAAATCACCCGTTCAGCGTGGAAGACACCGCTGTTGACGACCAGGATCTAGATGAGTGCGCCGATCAAGACCTGGCAGTGGACGCCAGAGATACACACATGCTTGACGCCGCGAGCATGCCCACCCTGATCCACCAGCGTTCGGTGCAAGGATTAGCGGTCACGGCTCTCCGTGATGTTGGGCGCATGCGGCAGGAGAATCAAGATAGCGTCTTTGCCTTGTTGACTACCCTTCCACGCGAAAGTCTGGATGTGCCGATGGGCCTGTTTGTCGTCGCCGATGGGATGGGCGGGCATGATCACGGTGAGGTTGCCAGTCGCCTGGCAGTACGCACGGTGGTGCATGAAGTTATCTCCCAACTCATGCTACCGGCGCTGGACAATGCGATGACCGAGGCGCTCCAACCCTTGATGATTGCCGCAGTCCAGGAGGCCAATCGGGTGATCTGGGATCATGCGCGGATGGTCAACTCGGACATGGGGACGACCTGTACCGCCGCGTTGTTGTTGGGCCATGCACTGTATATCGCTCACGTGGGCGACTCACGGGCCTATATGCTGGAAGCAGGTGGCTTGCGGTGCCTCACCGATGATCACTCGGCGGTGGGGCGCTTGATCCAACTCGGCCAACTTGACCCGTCTGCCGCCCGTAATCACCCGTTGCGCAGCCAGCTGTATCGTACTATTGGGCAGCAACCGCAAATACAGGTAGATTTTATCTATCAGCCCCTGGGAGATAGCACGCATCTGTTATTTTGTAGTGATGGATTGTGGGGCATGGTGTCTGAGGATCAACTACAGCAGGCGCTGGAGCAGCATCGCTGGCCGCACGATGCATGCGCAGAACTGATCGCCCTGGCGAATCTGGCCGGCGGAGAAGACAATATCTCGGCGGTCGTGGTCACCCTACCGATTGCAGAAAGGCCATCTGGATGAGTCCTGGCATACAACTTCGCTGGACACTGAGCCGTGAGACCCTGTCGGCAAGCACCGAACAACAACTGTTGTATGTATTGATCGATGCGACGCCCTATGGATTACCGTCGGCGCTCCCCACGTTGCCGCTGAATCTGTGTCTGGTTCTTGACCGTAGCTCCTCTATGCGGGGCGAACGATTAATGCAGGTCAAAGAGGCGACCAATCGCATTATCGATCAGTTGGGGCCAGATGATCACTTTGCGTTGATTACGTTTAATGATCGGGCCGAAGTGGTGGTGTCAGCCCAGCGTGTGCGCAACAAAGCCGACATCAAGCACCTGGTCGGCAGTATACAGGCGATTGGTGGTACCGAGATGGCAACCGGTATGGCGCTGGCACTTCAGGAATTGCAGCGAACCACACTCCGCCGCAGCATTAGCCGCTTGCTGTTGCTCACCGATGGGCGTACTTATGGCGATGAGGGGCGGTGTGTTGAAATTGCTCGCCGCTTGCAGAGCCGTGATATTGGGTTGACGGCGCTGGGGATTGGCACCGAGTGGAATGAAGATTTGCTGGAGACGATGGCCGCTCGCGAGAATAGCCGGGCGCACTATATCACGTCTGTCCAGGAAATCACTCAGGTTTTTATGGATGAGTTGCAACGCTTGCATTCAATTTTTGCCCAGAATGTACAGCTTGTGGCCGAGATACGTCCTGGCGGTCTGGTGCGGTCGTTGGATCGGGTACGCCCCTATATGGCGACGGTTCCGATAACCGAGGATCGGGAGTTATGCTGGAATGGTAAACTGGGGGACTGGCCCAATAACGATCCCCAGACCTTTCTGCTCGAACTGGTAGTACCCCCGATGGGAGTTGGTGAACATCCGTTGCTACGCCTGACGCTGCGCTATGATCTGCCCGGTGTCAATATACAGAACCAGGTCAGTGAGGCGGTGTTGCGGGTGGCGGTGTTGCCAGAGGGGACGGCGGCGTATGAGGTTGATGCTACCGTCAAACATTGGCTGGAGCGCCTGGTGGCCTATCGCTTGCAGGTGGGTGCCTGGCAGGATGTGGAGGCGGGGCGGATTGAAGAGGCGACGCGCCGGCTGCAAATGGCCGGTACCCGCCTGTTTGAGGCCGGTGAGGTTGATCTGGCTCGTACCGTACAGGATGAGGCGACCCGGTTGCTGCGCTCGGGCCATACCTCGGACGAGGGGCGCAAACGGATCAAGTATGGGACACGCGGTCTAATGGGCAAGAGTGATATTCGTAAGGAGCGCGAAGCGTGAGTGATTACGCTCGCTCGTCGTGAGGCATTGATGCAAACCTGTCCAAACTGTCACGCCAGCCAGCTAGATGGTGCTATCTTCTGTTCGGAATGTGGTGCCAGTTTACTGGCACGTAAATCTGGGAAAGAGACGACGGCGGCGTTGCGTCAACGCCAGCAGGTTGATCTACCGGAACAGCCCCGGGTCGTGGCGGCACCCCCAGTATCAGCAAAAGTGGGGCGCTCGATTATGCTGGTTGTGTTAAACAGCGGACGACGTATGACTCTGGATACGGGTGAAGACATATTGATCGGTCGCAAGGATAATGCCCGTGGTATTTTTCCTGATGTCGATCTGGGGCTAGACGGCGGCTACGATGCGGGTGTATCACGGCGACATGCCATCATTTCTTTTCAGCAGGGCATCTGTGTGTTGCAGGATCTCAATAGCGCCAATGGTACGTTTATCAATGCGACCCGTATTGATCCTCACGTTGCATTCCCCCTGCATGATGGTGATGAACTTACATTTGGGACATTGATTCTGCGGATTGAATTTCACTAGGGAGGTCGGGTGTGCCAAAGACGATCGTTTTGCATATTACGGGTGAAGATCCTGTGCTGGCAGATATTGATGAGGAGCCGCAACCAACTGATGCATTTATCAAGGTCATGAATATGCGCAAGCGCGATGGGAAGGAGGTACACTACCTCGCCAGTGGCGTTCAGGCCGTTATTTTCCCCTGGCATCGCATCAACTTTGTTGAACTGATGCCTAGTGATGAAGAACGCGACCGTGTGATCGATTTCTTCCGTTTGTAGAACTGCTATGAGTTGGGCTTACCGCAGCGGGCGCAGAGGAACCCGAGGAGGATCTTGAAGACACCAGACGGTGCGTCTACCGCGCTGTTCTCTGCGGTCTCTGCGGTACCATCCCGCTGATTCATTCGCGTTGTGGGAGTAGCCAGCCGACGGCTGTTTATCGACCGTTGTCTGGCGATTGCCGCCCATGGCACAGTGCAGCAATTGCCAAGCAGCGCGTGCGCGTCTCAATCACGCATGAGAGCGGATGTGGCCTGATGGCTGTCCTGGTCTTCAAAACCAGTGGGCGAGGTGACGAACTTTGCCGTGGGTTCGACTCCCACGTACTCTTGCGCCAGCGATTGAAGGTAAATTTGAGCGACAGCCGCGATGAATATGCGTATCTTCTCCAATGACGACATCCAAATCGCCAGTACACCTCTTTAATTCAAGCGGGCGTCAGGGACGCAGCGGGCGCAAGGCGACGACACGACGACGCAACGACGTGATACAGCGCGTCCTACCAAGACGCGGGTGAGCATGGGGGGCGCGGTAGGCACACCCTCTGGCCACAGGGCGATCTGCACCACCCCTCATGGGATTGCGGCTTTGCGTTCAAAAAGCGGCCGTCGAGGGCGCGGTGGGCGTGCAGGGCATAGCGGGGGATGCGCTCTGGCCCCGGGCGGCGGGGTGGCATTGTGTTCCATTGCACGCAATGCCCCTATTGCCCACAATGCCCGCATCGCTCACAATGCCCACAATGCCGCGCAATGCCAGCCCCTGTGCCGATCTGTTCATAGAGGTCGAACCATCCTGTCTACGACGTGTCCTGGTCGGGTACGTTGCATGACCGAAAAGCAACCACGCGGTGCCTGACCGTCAAACGTTTCAGGAAAGCGTGCGGCAACAGCATCTAACACAGCTTCACCCATGGCCCATAAAGGATACGCTGCATACAGTTCGCCCCACTGCCAGAACCATGTTCCCTCATCCGTTATCCAAAGTTGTAATCCTTCGGCGCTCAAGTCATCGAGAAAGTCCGCCAGAGCGCGTACTACGGAATATCCCATATCCACACCCCGCGCCAGCTCAAAATCCTGTTCCATAGTGTTGTTCCTTTCTATTCATTCATGGGTTGATCATAGGAGTATTGTATCATTACTTTGGTACAAACAAAACCATGACATTGGTACTGGTCTGATTAGTACCAATATCGTGAACCATATTATGTTTGTATTAAAAAGCAAACTATAACTATAGCACTTCAAAATCAGTCGTGAAGAACCGGAGGCCCGGCTTTTGCCTGGCCGGAGCTAGACCCAGGTTAAAGCCGGGCCTCCGATTGACCATTGGGATAGGCTTGCTATATATCAACATAGTGGTACGATCTCAACAGTCGCCAACAACAACGACCAGGAGCAGCGAGGCAATGAAGGTAAAAAACCGGCTTGCAGAAATTATGAAAGAGACGAAAACGACCCAGAGGCAACTAGCCGATGCGCTGAATATCAGTAAGACAACGATAAATACCTATGCGCAGAACAAGAATCGCACCTATAATAATGAAATCGTCGAGGCTATTTGTCAGTATTTTGGCATACGTGTCGAGGATTTCTTCTATTCGGAATATGAACAATGAAGATTGCTCGATCCTGCTGTAGTGGCGGCGTGGCTCCTACCTCTCAGGTGTAGATTTTTCGGGTAGGGGCAAGCACAGAAACCTGCTCAGGGCGTCCTGATGCCGGTGCGATCCCGCTAAAAAGTTTCCACGTGAAAGCGTCCAAGGGGGGATTCGCTGTGCCCGTCTGCGGGTCATCGTGCGAGGCGGCGGTGCGCCCTTGCCATAGTTTAGTCGGGCGGGGTGCATTCGCCAGCGAGGAGGCGGAGGACAGGCGGCCTGGCTGAAGCCGGGACTCCGGGCGGGCGCGGGGAATATCGCGTTCGGCCGGAATCATCGAGATCCAGACCCAGCAGATCCTTCCAATCCAGGCAGCGCCAGACGGCATCCGCAGCCTGGCGGTCGGTGAATCCCTCCATGAATGGGATCACGGAGACCAAGGCCAGCGTCGCGGGCGACCCGACGGGTCGCCCCTGCTGATCAGAGAGATGGGCAACGTCCGCATCCGTGAAGATGCTGCCACGTTCGTCCCGGAGCGCCAGGAACGGATGGCCCTTTGGGAACGACGCGGTGAAGGCAGCCTCTGTGGCATCGGGCACATGACGATGGGAACACGGATGGAGTGACAGACAGAACCTCCTGCTCGCGTGACAGCTGACGGCGGCGTGTCTCCAACACGCCGGACACGTGTGTCCATGATGCCACAGGAGCGCCGCTCGGGCGATCAGCATACGCGTTCGAAAACGTTACCAACGGAGTCAAACCGTGTACGGGAAGGACGCTCAGGTAGAATAAACCAGCGGTATCTTGTAAGCCCTGCGGGGAGGGGTGCGGCCGCCCCCATACCCGCCGCCGCGACGTAGGCGCGTGGGAGGACAAATGGCATGACCATGCGGAAGGATCACGTCGGAACGGTATTATACTAACTATGTTATACTAGTTCCCCTTCGCCCATTCGCACGAGGAGATGTCACATGCATACGTATAATTGGGACAATCCAAACGAGGAGTCAGATGAAGAGTCACAAACCCATGCTGCTCCATGGGTCTGGCTCATCGATCTGCTGGTGGTCTTGATGCTCATCGCTGCTGCTTTCTGGCTGGCTGGCTAAAGCCGCAGCATAGTTGTTTACCAGATAGCTATGCCCGACGCTGTAGTATCGTGAGCGGTGGCTAGACGAAGAATTGATGAGGCAATTGCTGGCTGATCCAGAGGAAGAGCGTCGGGCCCGGGCCAGCAGTGAAGACACTTCATCAGGATAAACGCTCGTTATATTCTTTTTCCTGCGTTTTTTATGGTGAGAATCAAGTTATATTTTCCTGAACCAGAGCTTTATACCGTTTCGACGTAACCCTTCCGCATGTTCGTGTCATGCACCCGCGTTATGCAGTCGTTCATTACCCTATGAGTTTCGCCGGAGTTTACCCCTTCGACTACGCTCAGAGCTTGCCCTGAGCGCAGTCGAACGGGGCAGGCTCTGAGCGGAGCCGAAGGGGGCAGAGCGGTACTGTTTCTCTTTTTGGTTGTCCCTTTTCGCCGAAGGTGAAAAGGGACAACCAAAAGCGAGTTCCGTCCACGCGGCTGCGGATGACACACCACGTATGTCTGGACATGCGCAAGGGGAAGACAAACCATAAAGATGCGAAAGGGCGAAGTCACATTGGTATTAGATCAGGACGGCAGCAATAGCCTGTTCCAGATCAAGGGTCAGTTCACCTGGTTGCAACCATACCAGAAACTCGATATTTCCGGCTGGCCCGGTTAGCGGCGAGCGCGTTAATCCGCGAGGTGGTATGTGCAGGGCAACCGTCGCTGCCAGCACCTCGCGCAACACGCTCCGATGGACGTCTGGATCGCGCACAACCCCACCCTTGCGCACATGTTGTGGGCCAGCCTCGAACTGCGGTTTGATCAACACCACTAACCATGCATCCGGTGTCACCAGGCGTTGTACAGCGGGTAACACGAGGCGGAGCGAAATAAACGAGACATCGATCGTGGCGCATTGTACCTGCGGCCGGGCAGGATTAACATCAGGCAGCGATATGCCGGCATCGTTTGCGTGCGTCTCCGTTGCTCCTGGTTGTGGTAAAGCTTCCAGATAGCGAATGTTGGTACGTTCCAGCACCGTGACTCGTGCATCCTGGCGCAAGCGCCAGTCAAGCACGCCATAGCCAACATCGACCGCATAGACATGCCTGGCACCACGTTGGAGTAACACATCGGTGAAGCCGCCTGTTGATGCACCGACATCGAGTGCCATCAATCCAGCCGGGTTGAGACGAAACGTATCCAGGGCATGCGCCAGCTTAAAGCCACCACGACTGACATACGGCAATGGTGCAGTAATGCTCACGTCGCTCTCAGGACTGACCGCATACCCTGGTCGGGTTTGCACCTGATTATCGACCCGCACTGCGCCAGCCATGATCAGCGCCTGCGCTCTAGCCCGGCTTTCAGCCAGACCACGGATAACCAGCAACTGGTCAAGCCGCGTTCGGGGCACTAGCGCCGCGCCTCCATTCGGGCAATTTCGCTCTCCAGGTCGGCAATATAGCCTTTTATCCACTCGGGGGCATTGTGGCCTTCAGTCGCCAGACGCGAACGGAGACGCCGCAGTTCAGCTTTGCGCTGTTGTAGCTCAAGCTCAACATCCGGCGGTGGTGATTCCTCAACCGCAATCTCCTGTTCTGGGAGCTGATCTAGATAGTTCACCACGAGATCGGTAATCAGTTCCGGTAAATCCACACCCTGTTTCAGAACCAACATTTCCAGCTTACGGCGATGCTCAAGTGTCAAGAACAGACGAGTGGGAATCGTAAATAAGCCCTCTTGCATGGTCATTGGTTGCTCCTCCTTCGTGTGTTATTTCTATTATACCGCATCTAGACACTCCGCACTGCCTAAAAAGCTCTCTGTGGGAGCCAGGATTGAGGCGAGACGGTAGCGACACGCAGCGTCGCTATTCACTTTGTCAGACGGTTCGCATTGATACGAGGTAGTATGGTCAGATCGTCTTTGCACTTTCGGCAGAACGATACTACTTTTGTTGTTCGCCCCCAATTTTCGCCGAAGGCGAAAATTGGGGGCAAAAAAGCGGTTCTGCCACGCTGCCCCATTCGGCTTCGCTCAGGGTAAACTCCGGCGAAAAAGCTTGTCCCGTTCGACTGCGCTCAGGGCAAGCTCTGAGCGTAGTCGAAGGAACGTGAGCTTCAAGTAATCGCATAAGTCCCGTATAGATTAGCTTTGAACGCACATTGCCTGAGCAATTGCGTCCCAGGTATACGTCTTGCTATGAAACACTTGCAGATGAGCAGACAAACAGTAATATACAGGCGAGAGCAGAATCTAGCGTACCTGTTCCCATCTGGGGGTAAGCGCGGTCGTCAGCGTTCATAGTGCGCCTGGGAGCGCGGGCTTCCCGCCCGCCATCACGCACGTGCGACCACGCGGCCCGCGCTCCCAGGCATGCATGTGTCCTTGAGGGTGAACAGGTACAATCTGGCATAGGCTGGATACGACGATCAGCAGACCGATAAGCCAGATAATCCCTATCGGCCCCATAACGTAGGGAATCTGGTGATCGATCACCTGCGTGGAGTCCCCAGTTTGGGGCACCCACCCACCGTCAGTGGATTGCAGCGACGGGCGTTGGACTGGCGGGTCTGGTGGGAGCCATGGTGCGGAAAAGGGACTGATAGATACAGCGGGAGGTTGTATGCATTTGAAAGATAACAGGAAATATCGTTTCTGGTCTGGCACCCGGATGTTTTTCGGCATGATCATGCTGGTAGTGATGGCTAGTATTGTATCGGCCTGTGGCACCGAACAGCACGCCACCACACCCGAAGAAACTGCCACGCCTTTTATCACCGCAACCGTGACTACTCCCGAAATTCCATCGCCAGGCGACCCGGACGCTGAGCCAGATATTGTGTCAACCCCGACGGTGGTAACCCCTGTTTCGGAGATACCTGATCAGTCCAAGGCAGAACCCGCAGAGTCAGCCGGGATGGTCGAGGAAGCTATGACCGCCACTGCCATTCCAGTTCAGGAGCAATCATCTCCGACACCTGCAACACTCACACCCTCACCAACGTCAACGGTGACGCCTGAGATCCGAACAACACCGGACACGCTCGATCTGCCCGATGAAGCCGACGTACCCGAAGAGGCAAGTCCAGAAACACTCGTAATTCCTTCAGAGGACTAGTACAAGCGGGCCTACATACCTCCATAGATTGTCTGTCATCCTGAGCGGAGGCGTAGCCGGAGCGAAAGAGCTGGGATACCATCAGAGGGTAAGATGCTTCGCTGCGCTCAGCATGACAACGCGCTGCGCACGCTGCTGCGCTGCGCACGCTGCTGCGCGGCGCAAGATGCTTCGCGGCGCAAGAGGCTGCGCTGCGCAAGATGCTTCGCTGCGCAAGATGCTTCGCTTCGCTCAGCATGACAACGCGCGGCGCAAGATGCTTCGCTCCGCAAGATGCTGCGCTGCGCAAGATGCTGCGCTGCGCAAGATGCTTCGCTTCGCAAGATGCTTCGCTTCGCAAGATGCTTCGCTTCGCTCAGCATGACAACGCGCTGCGCAAGATGCTGCGCTGCGCTCAGCATGACAACGCGCAGCGCACGCTGCTGCGCTCCGCAAGAGGCTGCGCTGCGCAAGAGGCTGCGCTGCGCAAGATGCTGCGCTGCGCAAGATGCTGCGCTGCGCAAGATGCTTCGCTGCGCAAGATGCTTCGCTGCGCTCAGCATGACAACGCGCGGCGCACGCTGCTGCGCTCCGCAAGAGGCTGCGCTGCGCAAGATGCTTCGCTGCGCAAGATGCTTCGCTGCGCTCAGCATGACAACGTGCGGCGCAGATGCTGCGCTCCGCAAGATGCTGCGCTGCGCTCAGCATGACCAGACCCTGGAGCGATTTCCGTCATCGTGTACTAGTGTCAGCCACACTGCATATGCAGAGCATTGAGGAACGACGAACGTCGTTCCTCTGTATCGCTCAACATCAGGGTGGTCAACCACGAGTTACGGGAAGACTGGTGCGAC
>CALANA010000246.1 GCA_937925925.1 uncultured Chloroflexales bacterium
CGCTCCTGACCGATGCGGTCGTAGATTGGCGCGTATGAATCATATGCCTGGCCGGTATCAGCCATATGGCGCGCCGCCCCCTGCGTCCGATTGCGGCATTGATACGGGTAAAGTATACCACACTTGCGGTGGATGAGCCGAGCACGTTACCTGAGCTGGTACAAAATGCCCGCCGTAAAGCGTATTTGCCTGACGCCCTGCAATTCATCAGGGACCACACCCCAGACATACGCCACATGTTGCGCACGTGCAAACTGGAATATGGAATCATTGTCATATCCGTGAACACGATAATATGCGACGGCTGCGTTATTCATCACGCCATCGAGATTGACCATGGTACAGCGGCAGAAAAATCCGACAATGCCGTTGTCGGTTGCGCCCAGGCGTTCATATCGAAGATCAGTGCTTGCAATCTGCCGACCAAGCATAGAAGCGCCATTTTGGGCAGGATACAACCCTCTCTGCCACATAAGCGTAATAACGATGATGAAAATAGTACAGATAATGGACGTGGCGACTATCTGATATTTTTGTTGCAGATATACTTCCCCTGAACGGACTACCTCTTCAGCGCCAATAGATGCGCCGGTAAGAGTGACAATCAATACCAGCGCATTAAAGTACCAGTGCTGTTGATGGAGAAGTATCAAGTTATAGTAGGCGGTGATACAAATAAATGGCAGGATGAGAAATGCAAACTGTGAGGAAGATGACCAAGCCGTCTTCAGGGGCGGTTGATAAGTCAACAATGCCTGTCCAAGCATTAACCCAAACAAGAGTACGGTTGGAAGATTGAACAGAAGAATCTTATACGCATAGCGGGGCAAGAACCAGAATATTCGCCCAATATACCATTCGACCGCCGCAATTGCATCTGCAGGCATACCCACATAGCTGTGCAGCATGATCGCGCTAGCGCTGATCTGAAAAGGGGTTCCAAACCAGGATATGCTCCAGAGCAACCATGGCAGGCATACGATGCCAGCAAACAAACCGCAGATCGCGGCAAAAGCAATCGCTCGTCCAAGCATTCGCCGATACACAACCAGCTGATCAAAGACGATCCCCGCCAGCAACAAAATACCTTCGGACCGCGCCATAATCGTCAAACCGGCCAGTAAACCGATCAATACGACTCCGCGCAGCGATTGCTCGTGTGATTTCCATCTCACGTATGCCATTACCGTCCAGGCAAAGCAGCATACATAAACTGCCGACTCAACCCCCGTCATCGTTAAAATGACAACCCAGGGATTGAGGAGATGCGCCAAAGCTCCAATAGTGCCGGCGAGAGGGGAGTGAACGTACTTTCCGGTAAGGTAAATCGGCCAGGCTGTTACACTGCTCGCCAGCGCAACCAGGGTGAGCGCCAGATGGACGCCAAAGTCAATATCGTTGCCAGCGTACTGAAAGATCGGTACAAGAAGCAGCGCATAGAGCGGATGAAAGCCGTTGGTCGGGTTTATGCCATCGAATGTGGCACCTGCGCCTGAACCGAGATGTTGTGCCAATTTGAAGTAGTAGTAGGCATCATCGGCATTTGCGCGCCACGAAAGTTCATCTGATGGCTGCCAGGCAATCCACAGCCGTATGGCAAGACCAACGAGAACCCCGAAGAAGATCAATCGCTTGTCGAGTAGCGCTCTCATATTGTTTGTGTTCAATGTGGACATAGGCGGGTCTGTGCGCAATGCAGAGGTAGGACGCGCCCATAACGGCCTCCTCGCCTCAGCCGACCTGCACTTCCGGTTCTCGCTTCGCAACCGGCGTTCATTGTACCATGCCTCACTTGCGGAATGACGCAGGTGAGTCGCCCTCGATAGACTTGCACCGGATCGCTCGCTTAAGCGGACTGGTTTGGGACGTCACACGGGTGGGGGTAGTCATGATTTGTCAGGAAACGCCGTATCACTGCGGGCTGAAGCCCTCGCCGAGGACGTGGTTCGACCTGCTTACCGCAAGTGAAAGCCCCTTCAGAGCCACCTGCAAGGCTCACAAGGGGAGAATTTTTTACGAACTTGCGGTCAGTCAGACCAGATGTTCGCGTGTTCGTTGGGCAGGGTGCAACGGTCAACGCATACCGGCAGGCGTGGCAAGGATGCAGACTGCGCCCTGGCATCAGCTATCGCGCTCGTCCGTCCGGCGGCTGAAGCCGCGGGCTACTGCTGCCAATCCCGCCTGCACGGGCTGCACCGGGCGATACCGGATTCTTTTCTCAACAACTATTATGGTCCAAATGACCGCATATTAGTCTCAGACCCGCCGCCGCGCCGCCGCCAGGCTGCCGTCGTGCCGCGCCAACGTGCCGCCAGACCACGGGGGGCGGGTCTCAGCCCCGCCCGCCAGACCAGGGGGGGCGGGTCTCAGCCCCGCCCTTACATTGTTTTCGGGTTCAGGCAAGGGGGTCTCTGCGCCTTTGCGCCTTTGTGTGAGTTAGAGAGATACGCGGTCTGGTGCGCCGTACAGCCGCTCACCGCGCCAGGCCGCGCGGCGGAAAGATCGTATGCACCGAGACGCCGCTATGGATA
>CALANA010000247.1 GCA_937925925.1 uncultured Chloroflexales bacterium
CTGCCAACACTGATGACACCCAACACTTCACTCCCCAGGCGCATAGGAACGGTAATAACCGTCCGCAGGTCTGCACTCAGGGCGATATCTTCCCAGCCCTCAATTTTTGCGCGCTCATACACATTGTCCAGGACAACAGGTCGCGCCTCATGCACGGCTGTCACAGCCGTGTATTCTCGATCCTGGAGCGAAAAATCGGTCTTCACCCGTTCGGGTGGCACCGCGGCACCCGTACCGCTATGTCCACGCAAGAGACCTGCATCTAGATCGATCAAACCGATCCAGCTATTCACATAGCCCACTTCGTTCACCAGCAAATTGACAGCCGTGTTCAGCAACTGGTCGGCATCAGTGATACTAACCAGAGCCTCGTTCACTTGATAGAGTATATGCACGCGCTGTACCTGCGTCGTAAGCAGCGATTGTCGTTCGATCATTGCCAAAGCCATCGATAACCAGTCAGCAATGAGCGCAACCATGGCTAACTCTTCGGCAGTAAACGTCCGTGGCATCTGGCTGCCCACCCAGAACATACCGAGAACGATCCCCTCGGCAGTCAAGGGATACGCAGCACCGGCGCTAACACCATAGGTTTTGTGTAGAACATCAGAGAAAAGCCCATTCCTTTGGGGGCTATCGTTCCAGATCAGAGGAGCAGTGTCTGATAACCGAGCAAACAATACATCGTCAGTACAGGCCATACGCGTGCCACGTGGAGCATAGGGTTGACCATGGCGCTCCCACACCGCTAAGAGTTCCAGTTCAGTATTCTGGTTCCCACATACATGCAATAGAGCGAAGGTATCGATATGTAAGGGCAAGATTGCGGACGACAGAACGTTCCCCAGGGACTCAAAATCGGTTGAACGAGTTATGGCTTTACGAATAATGGTTGTTACCTGTTGCATTGTGCCAATGAATGAAGACGAAAGCGTACTCTGTGACATTGGTGTGAACCTTTCCGCTAGAAAACAGATTACAGACTTCAACCCCTATACCCCTTTAGCTATGCAGCTTTGCATCCCTAAAAAACATACCACCCGTTACCTACGTTACCCCAGAACCCTGGCAATCGCACTTTGCAGGCTACCGTACGTTATAATGCTCCCAAGATCAATGCCCAATCCGACCAGCGTCTGTGCTACTTCAGAGCGAATACCCGTGATAATCACCTGAGTACCAAGGAGTTTGACCGCCTGTGCTGTGCGTAACAGTGCGGTTGCCACCTGTGTATCGATCACCGGCACGCCCGTAATATCCAGGATTGCGGTCGTAGCCTGATGGTTTGCCACCCCGTGTAGCAAAGTTTCCTGCACTTGCTGGATACGCGTGCTGTCCATAGTACCAATCAGCGGCATAACGAGTACCTGATCTGTCAGCGGAATCAGGGGAGTTGACAATTCACGGAGGGCGGCTTGCTGGGCCTGAATAACCTGTTCCTGCAGCGCGATACGTTCCGCTTCACTCCGTTTCTGAGCGCTCATATCACGCGTTACCGTCGCCAACCCGACCGGTGCCTGGGTCTGCTGATCGTTGATCACAAACACCGTATAGTAGACCGGAATAAGCTCGCCGGTCAGGAAGTGTTGGAAGAAAAACTCACCCTCCCAGCGGCCCTGCTCCATGACGGTGGGTATAATAACGTTCTGCAAGTGGTCACGATCCGTAGGCGGCACATAATCCAGTATCGAGGTGCGCAGAAACTGCTCTACACTCTCCAGACCAACCAGTTGCCGTCCAGCCGCATTCAGATAAACAGGTCGGCCATCGAGCGTCGTCATACCAATGAAGTCAGTGCTATTTTCAATGAGTGAAATCAGCTTTTGTTGCTCAAATTCAATCTGCTTGCGAGCCGTGATGTCACGTAGAAAGGCAAAAATATATTCAACGCCATTAAATTCAAGAAAACTGGTAACAACTTCGACTGGAAATACTTCCCCATTTTTGCGACGCTGGAGCGTTTCGCCTGTAAATGTTCCGGCCTGTTTCAGTTGTACCCACATCATCTGCCAGGTCTCCGGTGACGACAGGTAGGGATCAATATCGCGCACATTCATGGTCTGCAATTCGGCACGGGTATAGCCGAGCATGGCACTCATGGCATGATTGACATAGAGGATCCGTCCATCTGATCCTAACCACTCCAGGCCATCGGCCGCATTGTCAAGCGAAAAACGCGACATAAGCAGCATGTCTTCGGCCTGTTTGCGCTCGGTAATATCGCGCACAATCGCCGCCAGCGCAATGGGTGTGTTATCACCGGTGGTAACCAGGAGCGCTGATACTTCTCCTAAAAAGGTACTCCCATCTTGACGACGGTGGGTCAGCGTACCCTGCCATAATCCCTGGGAGCGCACTTGCTCGAAGAGCCTGGTGAGATGTTCCTGTTCACTTTCAGCAAAGAACTGCGGTATACGCATCCCAACTGAGTGAGCACCATAGTCATATAAAATACCGAACGCCGGATTGATATAGGTGACAACTCCATCCAGATCGGTCACGACAATCGCATCAGGGGTATTTTCCACCAGCGCATAGAAGGTGGTTAATTCCTGCTCGTAGCGGGCCTGATCGGTAATATCCTCGGCCTGCGACAGCACACCAATCACCTGCCCCAACTCATCGCGCAAAGGCGTGTTGTACCACTGGCAGGTGATCTGCCGGCCCGAACGGGTTTTGTTCAGATTACGGCCATTCACCAGATTGCCGGCCAGCAGTTGCTCAATGATATTCTGCACCTGTGTCTGCGCTACATCGGGAACCAGCGTAGTCAGAATATGCTGACCCAGTACCTCGGCCGCGCTCCAGCCAAACATCCGCTCGGCGCTACGGTTCCAGCGTTGGATATAGCCTTCAGGACTCCACTCAATCGTTGCCAGTGGCGTCATCGACAGGCTCTGCTCGAGACGACGGTTGGCTGCCCGGAGCGCCTGTTCCTGCGCGACCTGCTCCGAAATATCACGCCCGATAGCAGCATAGGCCGCAATCGTACCCGACGCATTATAAATAATGAAGCAGGTGAGTTGAACGGGAAAGGGGGTTCCTTCAACGCGCTGGTGGGTAATCTGGCCCATCCAGACCCCATGTTCATTCAGTTCTTGCATAATCGGCGGCAGGCGTTCGCTATCCTGCGGAGCCACCAGGCTGGCAATGGCGGTTCCAACCGCAGCCTGATCATAGCCGTACATCGCCTGAAATGCGCGGTTGGTATAGGTCAAAATGCCGTCCATCCCCGCGAGTGAAATTGCATCCGGGGCATAATCGACCAGCATCTTGAAGGTTTGTAACTCCTGCTCCAACTGCTGATAGTCAGCGGTGAGTTGAGCAATCTGCTCTGCCTGCGATGCACAGCGTTGCTTCAGTTCGTGTTCTTGCTGCTGGACGTGAGCCAGTTGCTGCTCCATCTCCACCAACCGCTGACGCAGATCGATGTCTGCTGCCGCTGGTAGGGTCTGATCCGCTTTCTTCCTGGTGTTTGGCATCGTCTGTTCCTTGCTACTTTGTAGGCAATCGTTCAGCTATGATTAATCTGGCAGAACAACGACTCTTGGGAATGGTGCTGAACGCTACAGCGCTGTTCTGGTGGCCTCTGCTCAACGATCCTATTCCTACAACGCGACTTCCCCTGGAAAGAGACTGTGAGGGGCGAAACTGCTCCGAAATCTCCTTTCTGGTGCGCCCCCGTACCCCCGCTAAGACGAAGTCTCGTTGTAATACTATGTGTACCTGGCATGCTTGTATCAGGATTGATGTAATGGTTCAGGGGGACGTTCGCCAGCGGGGGGTGCGGGGGCCGCAGGCCCCCACGAAACCCTGCTGTACAGCCTGTGGTGGCAGTTTTACCACCACAATGGGCCACAAAAGCGACGCCTGAAGGGGTACGGTCGCTCCAAACCAGCCCATCTGAACCGTTACGGATTGATACTGTGTGTAGCATAACACATTTCAGGCAATGTCCTGGATCATCCTACCCGCACGAGTTATACCGTTTCGACATAACCCTCCCGCATGGTCTTGCCATTCGTCCGCCAACGCAGCCCAGTTCGCGGCGGGGGTGCGGGGCCTGTGGCCCCGCACCGGTTCTGTTCTGGTGCGGCGCGGCGAAGCCGC
>CALANA010000248.1 GCA_937925925.1 uncultured Chloroflexales bacterium
AACGCCTCTACGCCAAAATCCCCGCGCCGCACCAGAAAAGGAACATGGGCGGGGGCCGCAGGCCCCCGCACCCCCGCCGCGACGCAGTCTCGTTGGAGGACGAATGGCACGAACATGCGGAATGTTCAAGTCAAAACGGTATTAGCTTACCAATTACAAAACCAATAAAATTCTCTTGTATGTACGGATAGCCATGCAAAAACCCCGGCCTCTTACGAGAACCGGGGTGAAAGATCACCGAGCTAGCCCGCATGCCCTGGCATGCTGGAAGCGAGGATCACGTTCATCCTCCCTGGCTCGGAGAGGGGTGAACACATAACATCGCGGCAGGCATCCTGGCTTCCAGCCACGCATACGCGTGACGGGTTACAGTTGCGGCACAGCGCTGGACTTACACCAGCTTCCACCTTTACGCCCTGGCATCCGGGCAAGCGGGTCACCGCGACGGTATGGGGTTTGAATAGGTACACAAGCGGCGCTAATATAACACATCGGCACATGGTTAGCAAGTTAGCAAGTAGGCTATGCGTTCGGATAGGTGATTGTCATCTTGCGATGCGATAGGGCGGCAGGCCGGGGCGCACCGTGGGGTAATAGGTGACTGTCATCTGCAGGGCGGCAGCAGGTCGAGCATCTGGTTGGGGAGGGCGTTGAGGGCCAGGTGACTGTCATCTGCAAGATGACAGTCACCTGAGAGGTGACTGTCATCTACACGGGCGGCAGCAGGTCGAGCATCTGGTTGGCGAGGGCGTTGAGGGCCAGGTGACTGTCATCTGCAGGGCGACAGCAGGTTGAGCATCTGGTTGGCGAGGGCCTGGAGGGCCAGGTGACTGTCATCTGTAAGATGACAGTCACCTGAGAGCAGAGAGTTACCTTTCCAAATCTCCCAAAAACTTCAGCACGTCTTCGGGCAGGTTGTGGGTCTGCAAATACTCCAGCAGAAATTTGCGGTAGGCTTTGCTTGTGCCAAACTGCTCGCGGATACATTCACAGTCCACCAGGGTTCCGTTGTGTTCGCTGCTTCACTCCAGTTAATTGGAATATTCCCAATCGGCAGGGTGTGCCACGAGTCCATCTTTCACCGGGTTGCCGTGAATATAGCGGCAGAGATGAAGCAGGTGGCTGGTGGTTTGAATGGGCTTGGCGCGAAAACGCTCTTCAAACAAGGTGTCGCTGTGAGCGTAACACAAGTTATAGGCTTTGGTGTAACTGTTGAACTGAGCATGTGCTGGAGCAGCGTGAACGCGCCGTAGGTAACACAAGTTACAGGCTTTGGTGTAACTGTTGAACCAATCGTCTGGGACTTCTACTGCCTGAATCGTGTCGTAACACAAGTTACAGGCTTTGGTGTAACTGTTGAACCCATAGCGCGGCAAATTTCCGGCGGGCGCATCGCCATCTTGCCGGGCGCAAATGTGATAGTGAGAGGGCATCAGGCAATAGGCAATCACCGTTATCTGGTTTTTGCGGGCATATTCTTTCAGTTTGCCAATCACAGAAAGATAATGTGCGCGTTCACGGAAGATAGATTTCTGGTGTACGCCGCGATTATAGATGTGGTAAAACATCCCTTTTTCCCAGGTGAGCAGGTCTTTGCGGGCATAGTGCATAGAGTACTCCTTGCAGGTGAGAGGAGGTAAGGTGACTGTCACCTGCACCTGCCGATGGGGTCAGCACCTCGCCGTAGTCGGCTATGCGTTGTTTGGATTTTATTTACTTTTCCATTGTTTCTTGTTTGTCATCTTAAGGGGCTAATGCCCTGCTTCAGCCACCGCCGCAATGACCAAAACCTGTCAAAATCCGCGTACCAGACGGTCAACTGGCATTCTCCGCGCCATCGTCGCTGGTGAGCGTGACCCGCAGAAATTGGCAGTGTTGCGCAATTACCGCTGCCAGAAGGACGAAGCCGAGATCACCAAAGCCCTGACGGGAACCCGGTACGCCGAGCATCTTTTCGTCTTGAGGCAGGTACTGGAGAGGTACGATTTCTACACCTGCCAGATCGAAGCCTGCGATGCCGAGATTGAGCGCACCTACGCCGCCGTCCACCCTGACTGGCCCAATCCGGCTCCCGACGATCAGAACCCTCTGCTGGCCAACAAACGCGGTTCCAACAGCAAGAGCCACCTGCAACGCAAGGCCGCACGCCCTGACTTTACCCTCACCCTGGCCAGGGCTGTTTCTTAGCAACGCGGTGTTAGCCAGCGCCGCGCTATGTCAAGATGCGCTTTCACGTTTGCGCTATCTTGGCTCTCGGCGAGACGCACGTGCTTGCGCAATCTTCTCGCTTCGTATCACGCTCGACGCACCTGCTTTCAACGTTCACGCCTTAGTAGTATAATGGGAGTACCACCGAACACCAGAAAACCAGGGAGGATCAAATGAGGCTGACTCATTCGAGTACGCTCGAACAGCGAGCACAAGGGGCGCTAGCATGCACGCATTTCAGGGCAATGTTGTAACCGCGAATGAGTACGAGCGTTTGAAGTCAAAAGAATATTCCATGTACGTTTATTCATGTCTATTTGGTAATGTTTTTTGTGTCCATTCGGAGATAAGATCTATTCTCCGAAAATACCCGAAATTACAGCAATTTAGCTCGCCAGAAAGCCTCCTATGCCAGCCGCCAACCCCGCCCCAAGCAGCAGAAAGACCCAAAACTGCCAGTGCAGTGTCTTTTGCAAAACCGCTTCGGCTGGATCGAGAGGGTTGTACCAGACGGTGACGGCTTCGCCCGGCCTGGGGTAACGTTCTAGTGCTTTTTGGGCATCTGCGACGGAGGAATACAGCACGACATCCCCCACAAAAAGTCGTCGCGATTGAAAGCGGCGGCCTGCGATGGCATATTCATATTCAACCACCGGTTGATAGCGCTTCGCCAGGCGGAAGGTGGAGGTGGAGGTGGAAACGCGCACCGAAACGAGGATTTCCTCCACCCCGGCATGCACCACCCGCCCACTGACGGCGCACCAACCTCGCGCCGTCTGGTGGTACAGGCACCAGGCGCGTCCTAACAGGAGCAAAGCCGGAAATCCCAGTAACAGGGCAATGACCAGGCTTACCGCCCAGGGCAGATCGTTCATATCCCCACCCCGCGTTCCACAGCGGTAGCAAGAGCAATCCCGCTGCCAGCTTTTCCTATTACGATCAAGTGATACAGCACAGTCGATTGGGTCTTGATATCGCCAGGAGATTGCTCCTTCTGAAGACCCTGCATACATGTCAGGATAGCCCTCGCTACCTTTGCAATGTCCAGCAATGTGCTTTTATCCCGTCCCATAAACCACCTCGGATCCAGGAAAGACCACATAGGCTGTGCCCAGAATCTCTCTCCGGCGAAGCCAGTTCTCGCTCCTTTCAACAGCAGACTTCGGCACGAGATCAACGTCCCGTTGGAGCAAAACCTGAAGCTCATGTCACGCCCCAACGCCCTGCGCTTCACCTGTGCCGTGAAGCGCAGCGGCGCGCCGTCAGGTGCAAGCGCCTGTTAGTCGAGCATTTTGGATTACTCATAGCAACTTCAAGAAATCGTCCACATCCAATCGTGCTTGCTTCAACATGTGTACTCATGTAGAGCGTTTGACTGGCCGATGCGCTGGAACTGGTAACTCGATCACGTCGCTTCCGAAACGTTTCTGTGATCGGATGTGACTGCCACGTTGCCGTGCTACAGCCCAACCATACTCTTTGCAAGGCGCGAATAATTTGCTGGTAGAACAGACTGGGTACCTTGTTCACAGTTCAATCTCCTGTACCAGGGTCGTTTCCTTCCATAACCGGCTCATCTTCGACAGACTCAAGGTTACGGTTCGATCGCTTCCTGGATGTTTTTCAGGGCTTCTTCTACCGTCTTTCCTTCATTACTGCAACCAGGCAAAGATGGGACGTAAACGGTGTATCTGCCTTCAGCACTGGCTTCAAAAACAACCTTATACCGTTTTGACTTGAACATTCCGCATGTGCTTGCCATTCCTACTCCACCGAGACTACGTCTCGGCGGGGAGCGGGGGCC
>CALANA010000249.1 GCA_937925925.1 uncultured Chloroflexales bacterium
GATCAGGAAGGCCATATCACCACCTACGAGTATGATGACAAGGGGTTGCCTGGCGCACTGATCGACGGCAATGGGCGTATCACGCGCTACGCGTATGATCTGCTTGGGCGGTTGGAGGCGGTCATCGCCCATGCTCAGGATGGGGCGTCGCCAGGCGCCGATACCCATGTGCAGACCCGGTTTGCCTACGACCCGGTCGGCAATCTGCTCCGTGTCACCGACCCGCGCAACCATACCACCACCTTTACCTATGATACGCTGAACCGGAAGGAGACGGTGACCGATCCGCTTGAGCGAACCATGCAGTATGCCTATGACCCGCGTGGGTTGCTGGAACAGTGGACCAAAGCCGACGGCACGGCGATCACCTACGCCTACGATGGACGTCGCCTGCTGACGGAACTCAGCGCACCAGACCAGACGATCACCTATGCCTCTGATGCGCTGGGGCGGCGCGTGTCCATGACTGATGCCAGCGGGGAAACACGCTATCGTTATGATGCCAACGACCGACCGGAGGCGATCACCCTTTCAACCGGTGAAACGGTGCAGTACGACTATGATGCGGTTGGCAACCGCACCCGGCTGATCTACCCGGACGGCACGGCGGTGGCGTACACCGACAACGCTGCCAACCAGGTTGGGACGGTGACGGATGGGGATGGCGGAGTGACCACCTATGCCTATGACGAGAACGGGCGCCCGGCAACCACCACCCTGCCCAATGGCGTGGTGCTGACCGCCACCTATGACGCTGCTGGACAGGTGCGCACCGTGACGCATAGCCGTGGGGATGCGGTGATTGGTGACTATGCATACACCTATGACGGCACCGGACGCACGGTCGAAGCAGTGGAGGATGGGCGCAGCATCACCTACACCTACGATGGTCTCTACCGGCTGATCGGTGCCGATGACAGTACCGGCGTGCAGTACCGCTACACCTATGATGCGGCCGGCAACCGCTTGACCAAAGTCGAACCAAACGAGAATGTCAGCGTGACCTATGATGCTGCGAACCAGATGCTGACCGTGAACGGTCTGCCGGTGGAGTACGACTTGTTTCATACTGTTCTTGGCTTTTATCGCGGGCTATGAGTATATGCTCCGCCCGCCCACCTGGATGGAAAGGATTGCCGCGCTCATGGGCATCCTCATCGGGGTGCTGCTGTGCGCCTACATCCACACCTTATGGGATTCCGTGGCATTGAAGCCGGTCTACCCGGAGCCTGAAACGGAACCGTGGGGAACCGGCGGTCTGTTCTCCATGGCGGTGATGGGCGGCCCGCTGCGGGCCAGCATCGTCCGGAGGGTCGCAGGCGAGCGGGCAGCGAAAGTCAGTGCGGCGGGAGTAACCGCCTGGCTTTTGACCCTCTTGACCTATTTCCTCATCTTTTACTCCTGCTGGCATCGACCGCGCAAAGGTGGCCAGTGATGGGGGGTGGGCCGCGTGCGCGCGTACTGCTCACGCGCATCAGATTATATCCGCACATCGGGCTATGTGGACGACGACGCCTGGGGTGGTATCATCCAGGATACCCATCCAGGATTTCAGCCGTTTGGGTTCGCGGGTGGATTGTACGACCAGCCCACCGGGTTGACGCACTTCAGTGCGCGGGAGTATGATGCCGCGACCGGGCGCTGGCTCCAGAAAGACCCGATTGGCTTTGCGGGCGGTGATGCGAATGTGTATGCCTATGTGGGCAACGATCTGGTGAATTTTGTAGATCCGACGGGTTTATCTGCCATGGGAACTTACCTGCTACAATGCCTTGGTGACACTTTGGGGTTGCATTCTCTCGGAAGTTTACTAGCTCCGGCAGGTTTCAACATTATTCCAACGCGTGGAAAATTCAAAGGCGCTACACCAGGAACATCTATCCTTTCACTCGGACTGCGGAAGCTAACCCGAAATGCACGCTTACCAGTCCGTTTACCGGCTCCTGTTGGATTGCTCCGATTTCAACTAACAAAATCAGTGGGTGGGTTTTTTGGAAGATGGCTTCCCGTTGTCGGGTGGAGTATTCTCGCCTATGATGCCTACCAGACAGGAATGTGTACGCGGCGTTGCATGCAGTCCGGCGCTTGTACGCCTGAACAGTCCGAGGAAGAGGTGGCGTATCGTAAAGATTGACTAGTGGTTGACCACCGTGATGTTGAGGGATACGTAGGAACGACTTTCGTCGTTCCTGAGGCCGTAGGAACGACGAAAGTCGTTCCTACACGCTCCGCATATTCAGTGTGGTCAACCACCAGGCCGCACGTAGCCGAAACGGGACTTGTCGCACTATACAGGGCTGAGTGTCGTCTGGTTGAGGGAGATGCCGATCTATGACATCTCCCTCAATCAAGAGACCAAAGGGAAATAGATGCAAACCCTAGCAGAAGATATTATAGCATTCGTAGCACGTGAGACGGGGATTAAACCGTCAAAGCTTACATTGTCCACTCGTCTTCTGGATGACTTAGGAATAGACGGCGATGATGCGGTTGATTTTTTTGAGCATTTTGAGCAAGAATTTGGTGTTGATTTATCGGATTTTCCTTACCACCGTCATTTTGGACCAGAAGGATGGGATTTGTTTACTGGTAAGCTTACACGGTTTATCTGGCACCTGTTTAACATAAAGTATTTGTATACATACGAGTACATTCCAATCACTATTGAGGACTTGATCGCGGCTGCCCATGCAAAACGATGGGTGAAGAAAATACCAGACCGATCTTGACAGGTATGAGCGCCACCCTGCCTGCGCATCTGTCACCTGTCACCTGTCACCCCTGTCACCTGTCACCTAAAGACGCCCTGATGTGTGGCAGCGGGCACCCGGTTGTCCGCTGCGCACGCACTGAGAAAGACACACCTCACCGACACACTGGTTGGGTATGCTGCCAGGCAAGCTACTTTGCGCCCTCTATCGCCAGGAACAGCACGGCTCCCGCTCCAATACACACACCCAGATCACCTGCCGTCAGGGGTACCAGATGCATGATGCGCTGCAACACGGGAACGTACAACAGCGCCAGTTGCAGAGCAACAATCACGGCGATACACATCCACATCAGCCGATTGCTAAACACGCCAATGCGTAGGAGCGAATCGTGATTCGAGCGCGTTGCCAGCGCCTGGAAGAGTTGGAGAAACACCAGCGAGGAACAGGGGGGACACCTGAATGTGCGAAAGTAGTCTTCATGTACATTCCTTTCAGCAGGCTTGCGCGGTCAAACACAAAAACGAGACCGCGACAACGTACTAACGTCGTGGCGGTCTCGTCATTCGTGTTAATCACGCGCCAGCAGCCGAGTGCAATGCACTGTGATGACGACTACCAGCCCTGCCAGAGCAGGCGACTACTCCGCAGCCAGGGATATATTATGACTTTAATTATACCAATTTGACTTAAACATTCCGCATCCTTTGGTCCGTCTTACGCTTTCTCATCCGACAACGAGACTTCCCCTGGAACGAGATTGCGAGGGGCGCGTAGCGGCGTTGCATGCAACGCCCCTCCTCCGAAATCCCCTTTCTGGTGCGGGGCGGCTTCGCCGCCCCGCACCAGAAAAGGAACATGGGCGGGGGCCTGCGGCCCCCGCCCCCGCCGTGACGCAGTCTCGTTGGAGCACTCCTGGCAAGAACATGGGGAAGGTTCACGTCGAAACGGTATTACAAGACGCAGGTAGTGGTTTTTGGTAACGTTTTTGCCGAAGGCAAAAACTGTTTTGTGAACGTCCACCGTATAACTATAGCAAGACTATACCGATGGTACATCGGAGTCCCGGCTTTAGCCTGGGTCTAGCTCCATCCAGGCTAATGCCTGGACTCCGGTGCTTCACAACTGACTTAGAATTGCTATATATTCATTATTCTTATGACAGCACGGGTTCAATCCAACTGCAAGCATCACGTATGGATTGTGATCGCAGTGTCGTTGCGGTATACTAGGAACCGGTACTACGCACCACGATCGTAATGTCAGGAACCAGGGTAGGTACCGTCATGTATCGCTGGGGATGCCTGTGCTACCTGTCATTGCAGATGGCATCTGACTGCTGATCGCTTGTTGATTGGCAGGTGATCGGATCGATGTCCATCAAAGTTGTTACACTAAAGCCAGGTGTGGTTGATCCCCACCGCACGATCTGATAGCAACAGAGGTACATTATGTCTTTCCGTCCACTGCGCTTGCTGGCACTGTCTATGCTCATCGTTTGCTTGATCACCGGTCTCGTCCCTCGTTCGGCGCTCGATCCAGTTACGCATGCCTCTGGTCGTGATCATACCCTGTTTCTGCCCTTGATTGTGGGGGGTGGGTCAGAAGAATTGGAACGAACCGATCCGACGAATCCAGACGAACCGTCGGAACCGTCGGAACCGTCGGAGCCAGACGAACCGGGCGAGCCGGGCGAGCCGGGTGAACCAGACGAACCCGTGGAACCGATTGAGCCGGGTGAACCAGACGAACCCATGGAACCGATTGAGCCGGGCGAACCAGACGAACCCGTGAAACCGATTGAGCCGGGCGAGCCAGGCGAGCCAGGCGAGCCAGGCGAACGTCCAGAACCAGGTGAGCCAGGCGAACCGGGCGAGCCGTCGGAGCCGGGCGAGCCGTCGGAGCCGGGCGAACCAGACGAACCCGTGGAACCTCCGGATACCCCGGAACCGGCTGATGATCAACCCTTTATTGAAATAGAGGGCGCACGCGATCCTTATGGGCGCGTCTTTCTGGGTAGTATTGATGGTCAAACGATTGTCCGTTATCGACGTTATGCCGTACCAGTCGACTACTACGATGATCAGACTGACGAATGGCAACTGATCGATACGCGCATCGTGCCAGATGCGCAGACTGGCGGCTTTCGCAACGCTGCCGGACATTTCAGCGTAGTTTTTGCGTCCGATTCAGCGCAGCCGCACACCAGCCGCGCTCCACCGCTGGTGCAACTGACCCGTGCTGATGAGCCGGTGCTGGCTCTGCATCTGCCTGACGGTGCTATTCCGAACCCGATTGTATCTACCAGTACTATTACGTATCCACTTGTTGCCCCACATACCGATCTGGTTTACCACGTCTTTCCCTGGGGAATAAAAGAGGAATTCGTTCTGCATAGTGCGCTGGCATCGGCCAGTATGGAACTGCTGCTTGATGCACCTACGGTGCAACTCCACGAGCAGGCGGATAAAAGCTGGCTGTTACAGAATGCCCAGGGCCAGACCTTGTGGCGGATATTGCCGCCGGTTGGTATGGATGCGAACGGCGTACCAGCCCCACTGACCTTGAGTGTAAGCGACGCTGGTGAATTTTCCCGCCTGACGTTGGCGGTAGATACCACCTGGCTAACCGCCGCCGAACGAGTCTTTCCCATCCGCTTAGATCCCAGCTTTGCCGACCCGCAATACATCGCTGGCGAAAGCTATGTGCAGAGTACTGCGCCTGATCTCCCTTCCTATCAGCAACGCAACCGCTTTGTTGGACGCTCAACCTATGTTGGCGACAAAGGCATCACGCGCATTTTCACCCCGGTTAATCTCGACTTTTTGCCCGCTAACTTGACCGCCGACCAGTTGCTGTCGGCAGAACTGGTCTTTACCCAATATGTCTCCGAAAACCTGAATGGCTTCGCAACCTCGGTCTACCCGCTCCAGCAGGCCTGGAACGATCTGACGCTGACCTGGAATAACCAACCCACCCCGGCAGCGGCGCTGATCAGCGGCGTCCAGGTTTCGCCCGCTCTAGGGCAGAAACGCTGGAACATCACCAACTGGGCGCGGCAGGCACTGGTAGGCGCGGTGCCCAATAACGGGGTGATGATCCGCGCCGACAATGAAACCCAGGGCGGCGGCATCTTCTGGTCGAGTCAGTGTACCGGGATCTGTCCTGATCCGCTCACGGAGCGTCCTTACCTACAGGTGCAGATCGCGCTAGACAGTGGCCTGAATCCGGCACTGGACACCTGGAGCTTTCCGAATGATGTGGGCGCACCCAGTTTCGAGCAGTTTGTGGCGATGTATGGCATTCCGGCCACAACGCACCTGATTACCCAAACATTGCAGTATACGGTGACGCTCCCCCTGCCGATCAGTTTTGACGAAACGGATCTGGAGGCAACGCTACCACTCAGCATTACGGACTTTCTGAACGCCGATACTACTGATGAGAGCAAAACCTATATTCCAAGGCCAATTTCATATCTCTATGAAGAGACGATTGTGAAGGCGGTCTATGATGATCCCTTTGCGCAGTACTATGTTGATGCCTTGCGTGGCGGTCTCTGTGCGGGGATGAGCGCCACCGTGGCCGAATTCCAGAGTGTGGGTGGCCCGGCACCCGCAGGCTATGGTGGTACGACAACGGTGCGCAGTATTCCTAATGAGACGCCGGCTCAAGATTTTATTCACGACTACCACGGGCGGCAGGTTGGTTCGCAGATACTGAACTGGCTGGCTCATGAAGGGCAGTTTACCGCAGTTGAACTCTACAACTATCTGGTAGCCTACATTGGCACTCCCGACTGGTGGCTTGATCCCGACGTGATCGGTATTGTGGTTGGTGAAGGGTGTGACGACCTGGAGGTCGGCCACGCGCTGTTCCCCTATAAAATCGTACCGCAGACTGGCGGGCAGGCCCGCATCTATGTCTATGATCCCAACTATCCGCCTGCCAGCGCAGACGATGCGGCCAACCGCTATATTACCATCAACCTGAATACCAACACCTGGACGTATCAACTGGCCCCCGGCGTTATCTGGTCGGCCCAGACCATTTACAGCATCCCGTTGAGCCTCTTCCGTGCTGACCCGCTCTTGCCGATGCACAGCGGTACCGATGTGCTTATGGCCGAGGGTGTCAGCAGTATTCTGGGTGGACAGCGGCGTGCCTGGGGTGGACAGCGGCGTGCCTGGGGTGGGCAGCGGCGTGCCTGGGGCGACGATGGCACCTATACCGGTTGCTATGTTGATGAGAGCAATACAGCAGCCTTTATTCAGGAAATAGAACACTCCTTCCGTATCATACCGCTGGCTGGTGGCACGGGGCAACACTTCCCCTACACCTTGTTTTTTCCCAGTGGTAAAAACATGCGATTTACGGGCGTTGGGGCCAGGGCCAATGGCACAGGAGATATATTGCTGTTTGGCCCACGCAGCCTGGCCGGGTTTATCGGTACGGCCCAGGCCACAACCCGCGATCATGCTGATATGGATGCCACGTTCCACACGCTCGCATTACGAACGAACGACGCGCACAAAACGCTCAGTGCCTACCAGATGCACGAAACCGATACCTGGACACGCATCTATGCCGTTTCCAACACTACGTTGCGTGCCGGTGAAGTGCTAACCCTGACGGTCAGTGCCGACAAAGCGCAGTTCGAGGTGATTAATAACGCATCTGAGGCCAAAACCTTTGATCTGGGACTGGGGCATGTGGGCAGCGATGGCGTAGGAACTATCGTCTATCCGCAACAGCCGATCGGGGCCAACGAGCGCCGCATCTATACGCCGCTGCTCTGGACAGACCTGGAACAGGCGCCAATCCGCGTCGATATTGACATTAACGCCAATGGTACCATTGACCGTACCGAAATCCTGGGCGGTCATGTTTTCCCGGCAGTCACGCATGTGGATGCGCTACCGGCAACTGGTGCCACATTTGCGATAATCACCCACGATAAACTGGCACCGGGGCATTTCGGCTGGGTGAACCTGGATCAACCACTGGCACCTGGACAGACGCCAACCGGAGGCGGGAGTGGCAACAATGTGGTGCTACGCAAATGGTTGCAGACTGGTGGCAATCCAGGCATTGTGTCGGGCGGAGGTCTGGTAGGTGTAACAGGCACGCATGGCAATCTCTTCCAGGCAATTGGCAACCACACGAACGGGCACCAGGATCTCTATCGGCGGGGTGATGTTATGGTTGTGCCGCTCTATGATACGATCATTCCGCGCCGGGGCAGTCAACCGCTGTACTACCGCATTGCGGGTATGGCGGTGGTGCAAATTACGGGCAGCCACAATGCGGGGAATGATGATGACGCCTGTCATCCTGCACAGGGATGTCGTAAGGCGGTGATGGGTAAGTTGCTGGCGACAGTCAGGCCGTAATCTGGCAGGGGACGCGGTGGCCCTCCCATGTCATGGTGAGCGCAGCGAACGATCTCACTGCTTCTGCAAAGTAGCGCAAGGCGATGCTTCCTAGCGTCAGCATGACATGGAGGGACGATGGTACCCGCGAACGCATGCCTATCGTTTCCTGGCGTCAGTATGCCATGGAGGGACGATGGGGTGCCACATCGACGCCATGTCCCATCCAGCGAAAAAGCCATGTCATGGTGAGCGCAGCCGAACCATCTCATTGATTCGGCAGTGCAACCCGGTGAGATCCTTCCCTCGCTGGCGCTCGGTCAGGATGACATGAGGGGGGCGCTGGCGCTCGGTCAGGATGACATGAGGGGGGCGCTGGCGCTCGGTCAGGATGACATGGGAGGGGCGGTGCAACCCGGTGAGATCCTTCCCTCGCTGGCGCTCGGTCAGGATGACATGGGGGGGGGCGCTGGCGCTCGGTCAGGATGACATGGGAGGGGGCGCTGGCGCTCGGTCAGGATGACATGAGGGGGCGCTGGCGCTCGGTCAGGATGACATGAGGGGGCGGTGCAACCCGGTGAGATCCTTCCTGCGTCAGGATGACATGGGGGGGCGGTGCGACGCGATGAGATGCTTCCTATCGTCAGCATGACATGGAGAGAACGATTCGGCGACGAGCCAGGCTTGCCGTCCACGAATAGAGCCACGAATGCACGATATGGTTCGTCTGCCAATGTAACACGTGCGGTGCGCTTTGTGGATATGGTCGCCGAAAGACTTGCAACCCGCTGCTGATGCCATCAGGAGTTGAGTTGAGACACATAGGAAACCAGTATGCAATCATTGCAGGTGTCTTTTAGTTTTGACATCACCGATACACTGGCTATCAACCGCGAAACCTGCCAGCAACTTATGGTCGCATTATTTCGTGATCGTCCTGACGTTCAGTCGCTCATTCTGTCTGAACTGCCAGGGGCTCAGGTGGGGCTCAGCCAGATCGCGGTGATCCTGGCACATCCTACGGGTGCCCAGGAACGCGAGTTCAATCCGCTGGTGGTACGCATCGGTTCACAGGCGGCAATTGCCGATGAGGTGCGTCGCTATGAGGCGTTTGTGGCCCATGCCACCGGGTTGCAACTGGTGCAACTCCGGCTGTATGCCACGGTCGGTGACGCGGCAGCGATTGCCTATGATTATCTGCATCAGCGCGATCCGGGACAGCCATTGTACACGTTACGCGAATTCCTGGCACGCGATGAGGAACTGAATGTCGATCCAGGGGTGATTACCCAGGTACTCCACACACTCTTGCTGGATACGCTGGCCCAGGGGAAAGCGCGGAATGGCTGGTATAACGATGCCCGCCGGTTTGCGGATCAGCGGCCACTGTGGTTTTATAATCAGATTTTGCCGCCCTTAATGCAGGTTCAATTGCAAGCAGCGGCCGATCCATCTGCACGCACGCTTGTAGACGTGATGGCCCAGGCGGACATGCCCGTAGCACGGGCGTTGCATGAACAGAGCATCGTGCTCAGTGCCAATAGTGCGGCTGGCTATCCGATGTTGCGCGTGATCGAGCGCGATGCTGGTAAGGGCAGCGTGCGATTGCAGTTGTATGCTGCCGAGTCGGTCAGCACCAACTCGATTTACCGCCCGTTTGAGCCGGTTGCCGCCCGTATTGATCTGGTTGGCCCGACCGAGCTGCTGAACGATCTGCCCGACATCATCGAGGCTCCCCTCTATGGTACGATCCAGCAGACGCGCTATGATCGGCTCGAACAGATTCGCGTCAATCACTTCGGTCAGCTCGATGGGCAGGTAGCCGATGGGTTGCTGGTACATAACTCGCTGGCGCTGGTCAATCCGCTCGATCACTATTATGACTTGCTGTACCAACCCCGTGCGCTGCACACGTCGATTATTCATGGCGATATGAATCTGGGCAATATTCTGCTGCGTCGCTATCAGGCCGGGCACGAACTGGCGACGATGGCCTGGCTGATTGATTTTGATCGGACAACGGCGGGTGGACATACGGTGTTTGATGCGGTGAAGCTCGAAACCGAGTATAAACTGCACATTCTGCCGCACCGGCTGCATAACGTGCGCGATTTTCTGTTGCTCGAAGAAGCGCTCTACCGGGCGCTGTTCAACCCCGATGCCTGTCTCGAATTGTTGGGTGAAAATCAGGAGTTGCGCAAGGCGTATGAGCTGATTGCGGGCATACGGCGGAGTATGCTCCAGTCGTTATCGGCGGTACACATTCCGCCGGTTGAGTATTACCTGGGCTTGCTGGCCTATGGTCTGGCAGCACTCAAGTATGCCAACCTCTACCCACCAGAGCGTAAGCGCTGGATCGGTCAGCGTCCCTATGTCGAACCACTGGCGATTGCGGCCTATCTGAGTGCCAGCTTTGCGGCCTCAACACTGGCGGCGGTGGAAAACCAGCACGTGACCGCTGCAAGCTATCCGATCCCACCTCGACATCGCTCTGGACGCTTCAAGCGCCCCTGGTTGGTGGGGCGGGATCAGATCATCTTTGAGGCCCACCAGCAATTCCAGACTTCGGAACCGGTGGTAGTCCTCTATGGTATGGTTGGCAGCGGGCGGCAGGCAGTGACCCAGGCGCTTTGTGCCGAACTGGAGAAGACCGGCTATACCTGCATTGAAATCAAATCCTTCACCGGCAAAGGGTTAGTGTTGGAGGAGTGTCTGGATATTCTGGTGGAACAATTGCGTATTATTGGGCTGAACCTTCCGCCTCGACTGAAAGCGCCTTCAAGCAAGTTGAGTCTCAACAAGCAGATGGCACGGCTGATGACGCTGGGCACGACGATCATAAGGGCGGTCGAGGAACAACACCTGCCCAACTCTCCGCGCCTGGTGCTGGTGTTTCCGGCCATTGGAAACGATAGCCGCGTTCGCACCTTTATCACGCAGATCTGTCGCTCGGCCCACCACACGGCGATCATTCTCGTCGCCGATGATCCCTGGCACGCTCTCGATGTTGGTACTTCCCTGGCGGTGACGCCGCTGACGTTGGAAGATGTCCAGGATTATGTCAAGTACAGGCAACTACCGGTCGATACCGAGGCTATCCGCCAGCTCTATCAGTTTAGTCACGGTTTGCCGCGGCTGCTGATAGCGATGCTGGATTGGGCCTGTCGGCAGCGATCTGACCAGGAACCATTACGCACAACAATCAACCGCTTATCCCGCCACCAGCATAGTGCTGAATTTGCCCGTGATGTGCTAACGCAGCTCCCGGAGAGCCTGCTTCGGCGGTTGGAGTTTGCCGCACTGCTGGCGGAACATGGCCCGGAACCCCAGGCCAACCAGCTTTTTATCGGACTGACGCACATGCACGGCTGGTTCCTGGACGATGATGCCGCCAATATCAATAGCACCTATGAGCAGCAGATCGGCAGCCACGCCGCTCTGGTTGACATCCTGTTTCCCGCCGCGTTGTCCACGCTCCGCCAGCGCCCGGAGTATCCCGCCATCTGTACCTATCTGGCGCAACACTATGGCGCACGTCAGCCAGAACCTGACCGGTACCAGGTAGCGTGGTACTGGAAAGAGGCGCAGAACTGGACGCAGACTGTGGCCGTTTTACAGCGCATCAGTCAGGAGGCCACAATCATTACCAGTCACCAGTGTGAGCCGCTCTATAAGCTGGTGCAGGCGGTGCTGAACAATGTGGGGCCGATTCATGCCGAGAGTTTGTTTGAGCTGGCTGGTGATTGCGCGAACTATCTGGGAAGGCACGGCAAGGCTGCGGAACACTACGAGCAACGGCTGCGCACGTTACATCCGACGGCAGTCACTGCTCGACAGTTACAGGCACGTCTGCTCACGATGTATGAGTTGCTGGGCGATGATGATCAGGCAGAGCGGATCTGCGAGCGGCTTATGCAGCAGCAAGCCGCCGATGATCCTTACACTGCCCTCTGCCATGCGATGCGCGGTCGTCGTCTGGTGCATAGCAATCCAGGCGCAGCTCTTGTGCTGCTCCAGGAAGCACTTGATCAGCTCAAGGCCACCCGTTCCGCATGGCCGACCGACGAAGCTCCTTTTTTTCAAGAGGAACTGGTGCGGATTGCCGACACGTGTGCCCAGGCCTGTACGCATGAGGGTGCCTATAACCAGGCGCTTGCGTATCTGATCGAGGTACGCCCACTGGCGGTCAATGAACTGCGCGATGAATCGCTGACAGCCATGCTCGATAATAATCTGGGCATTATCTATGAAATGCGCGGTCAGGCGCATGATCTCACACTGGCACGGCGCTGTTACGATGCGGCAATGGATGTACGGCGACGGATCGGAGATCGCTGCGGCCAGCTCAATACCGGCCAGAACCTGGCGATGTTGACCAACGACCTGGCACAGGATGCGGCAGACTGGGACACCGCCGAGGAGCAGTTCCAGCAGGTAGCGCGGATCGCGGCGCAGATCGACCGTTCCAACCGCGACCTGATACAGGCCAACTATCTCGATCTGCTGATTCGACGCGGCAAATTTGAGGCTGCACAGCAACTGTATACCGACACCATCGCACAGAAAACCGCACCAGATGTCACCTATCTGCTGCATTTGAATCGTGCGCATCTGGCGCTGTGGGCCGAACAACCGGAGATCTGCCAGCAGCATCTGCAGGAGTTGCTACCGGCAACGATGACCACTGCAGATTTCAATCAATATGAATGGGTGCAATACACGCTCGAGTGTGCGTTGCGCTGGAAAACCACTTATGCGGCGGATGCCGTGGCGCAGTTGCTATCGGAACAGGCGGCGCAGAGCGAAGGCCTGCGCAACCGTGCGGCCAATGCCCGCAATCAAGGTCTGTGGGCCTATATACAGGGCGACTATGTCGGGGCGATGCAGTTGTTGACGCAGAGTCAACAGATCTGGGACGACCTCCAATGCCCGTATTACGCGGGACTGGTGACGGTGTGGCGCTCCTATCTGGCATTGGAACAGAATGACGTATCTACGGCCCATAGTGCGGCAGCAGATGCAAGAGCGCGGCTGAGTGCGCTGGGCGACATTCCGGCTATGCGCTGGCTCGATACACTTGAGCAACAGCTAGACAGGGCCGATTGATATGGCGCAACGTTCGCGGCAGCGCAAGCCCGACCCGCCGGATAGCGCGGTGCTTCTGCCCTTTGCCACAATGCCCGTGGCGCAACCGCCGCCACCGCCCAGACCGTTTGTTGGGCGTGACCACGACCAGGCCCAGATCTTGCGCCAGTTGAACCAGGAACGGGTGCTGCTGCTCACCGGCATTGCCAGCAGTGGCAAGACGGCCCTGGCCGCCACGATGATACAGCAGTCGGCACACCCACGCTACTGGTTACCGATTACAGCCGACTTTACTGACAGTGCCGAAGCCTTCCTCTGGCGTCTGGCACAACCGCTGGCAGAACGGCATCCTGATACCTGGCAAGCCTTGCATCAGGTACGTCAGGCGCAGTGGAACTATCCACCCTTTGTCCTGTTCCAGATGATTATGGCTGCCTATGATCGTAGCGCGGAAGAGATTCTGCTGTGTATTGATGGCCTGAATCGGCAGCTTGAACCAGCGCTGGTCTCGCTGTTACGCGAACTGGGTGAGCATATCCGTTCCACGCAACACCTGCCGCTGAAGCTGCTGCTGGTGGGGCGCTCCATTCCCTATCGGCTCAAGCCCTGGCCCACACTCACCCTGACCGGCATTAATACCGACGCACTCATCCACTGGGCGTGGCAACTGGGTGTGGCGCTTGATCAGCCAGCGGCCAGCATGCTGCTGCAGCAGACGGCAGGCTTGCCGGGCATTCTGGAGCCGATCCTGCTGGCGCTGCGTACCCAACCCGATCTGTTGGCAACGATGCGCATTGTGGATCAGCTGGCAGTGCGGCAATTTTTTAGCGAGATTGTGCAGCAGTTATCATCGCCAGAAAAGCACATGCTGTTCGCATGTGTGCGAGAGGCCGTGCCCGTTACCAGCATCACCTATGATCAACTGGTGACGCTCACTGCACTCGAGGATCAACACCTGGTACATACGAATACGAACCAGATTGTAGCATTGCACCCGTTGCTCCAACTGGTTATAGAGCAGCATATTGCTCGCGAATGACGGAGGATGCTGATGGCGACTCGTCCTATTACCTATCGCGCCGAAATTATAGCCCCCTTACTGACCAGTCTAGCTGCTGGCGAGTGTTGCAGTGTGGTGGGCATCAATGGTGTGGGCAAGAGTAACCTGGTGCAGCATATGCAACGGGCCGAGGTGCTGCGCCATTATCTGGGAGAGCAGGCCCAGGCGTTGCAGTTTGTCACCCTCGATGCGAACCTGCTGGCGACCTGGGATGCGTGGGGATTCTTTGAAGGTTTGGCCGAGGCGTTATTGATCGGCGTTGCGACATGCTTGCCAGAGCAGCATATGGCCAGTCTGCGTGATATGCATGCCCGGGTTATCGCTACTCCTGGAAACTATGCGCTGGCATTACGTCATTGCAGCACCGTACTGCAACTAATCTTGCACGAAATGCGCCTGGTCATTGTCTGTGATGAATTCGATCCCCTTTTTACCAGCCTGTCAGGTATGGTTTTGCGCAACCTGCGCGGGCTGCGCGATCGCTACAAATACCGCCTGATGTATCTCACCTTCTCGCGCGAGCGGCTGACCGACCTGCGTGGTGATGAGGATTGGGAGGCGATTGAGCCGTTTGTGGAGTTGCTGACGCTGCGCGAGTTGGGGCTGCATCCGTTGCAACCCGATGATGCCACCGCCGAGGCGTTACGCTTTGCGGCACGCCATGAACGTAGCCTGCCTCCCGACAGCTTAACGCAGATCGTCAACTTGAGTGGTGGGCATCCGGCGCTGGTGCGGGCACTGACTCAGTTAGCTCTGGATGGTCAAGATGTTACCCCTGTCCCCGCCGAACTCTTGCGCCATTCCTCCGCCTTGCGCCTGGAGTGTCGCAAGATCTGGGATCAGTGTACCAGTGAGGAGCAGGATAACCTGTGGCGGGTTGCCGGGGGCATGGCGGTCGATCCCTGGCAACGGTCAGCGCTGCACCTGAAAGGTCTGGTGCAAACGACGTCCGAAGAGGTTCCGGTGGTCTTCAGTCCGCTGCTGAATGCCTATCTCCTGCAGATCTATGCTGTGCCACCGGTGTCCACTGACAGGCCGCTCCAGTCAGATGCAGCAGCGTCTACCAATCCGCCCGCGCTATTCATGGATCTCGATCAGCAGCGGGTATGCTACTACGGTCAGGAAATTGGTACGCTGCTCACGCCGCTGCAATACCGCATGCTGGCCTATCTCTATCAGCGCTTCGGCCAGGTTTGCGCCTTTGATGAGGTGGCGCAGGCGGTGTATACGGTGGACAAAGTGTCAGATCATCGTGAGCCACTGGCGACGCTGGCGCGCCGCCTGCGCCAGCGCCTGGCCGAACTGGTGCCCGAACAGCCGGTGCTGCTGCGGGTTTACAAGGGACGTGGCTACCGGCTCGGCTTTTCGGCGGAGTAGGGCAGGCACGGGGCGTCTTCACGTTAGAACGTTGGAACGTTGGAACGTTGGAACACCTGGCAGCAGACGCCGAGTCGCATCCGCTCATCCGCTCATCCTCGCCTCGCGCCTCCCATGGTCGCTTTCTTAACGCAAAGGCGCAAAGAGGCAAAGGCGCAGAGACATCGACAATGGTGTGCGCAGGGCGTCCGCTCGCCTCTAACGCTTCGCATCCTCACATCCTCGCCACTTTTTAACGCCAGGACGCAAATGAGCAAAGGCGCAGAGACATCAACAAAATGGTGTGTGCAGGATGTCCACCCACCTCTAACGCTGCGCCTCCGCAGGGACGCGCTTTACGCTTTGCGCTTTGCGCTTGAACGCCTGAATCCCCTGATCGGCTACTGATCGCATGGCAGCCGGCGCATGCCAGGATGTGTTTATCGACTGCTCCTCACGCACCTCCTATACTGAGTAACAGAAGGTACGCCGTAGTTTGAATCCTCTCTGCATGTTCGGCGAGGTTTGCCCCTGGGCCTGCACGTCGTTCAGGGCCAACCTCAAACGAGGCTGTGTAAAAGAGATTCTCTTCTAGCCCCCAATGTTCGCCTGCGGCGAACATTGGGGGCCAGAAAACAGAAAAAGTGCCGCTCTGCCGAAGGCGAAAAAGACGATTTGTTCGAGCGACCGCGTACCTTCCATGATGAATACCAATCCGATGTCCCATTCGTAAAAAGTTGATGTGGTCAGTGCCGGGTTGAGCAGAAAATTTTTGATCATTCTGGTACATACATCCCATAGTACATCGGCGTCCCGGCTTGAGCCGGGACATAGTGCATTGGCGTCCGGCTTGAGCCGGGACATAAGTGCATTGGAGTCCGGCTTGAGCCGAGACATAGTGCATTGGCGTCCCGGCTTGAGCCTGAGTCTTGTTCCGTCCCAGCTCAAGCCGGGACGCCGGGTCTTCACAACTGATGTAGGAATGCTATAGCTATGGAAAGGAGCCGATTGTTGCAAGGTATGGCGTTCTACATAACCAGGATAGCGCTACCTGAGTGTACGCGCCAGCACTGGTTTGAACCTGGTTGCGCCACCAGGGTTCACGTATAACGCCAGGTGTTAACACATATTCACCATGGTTGACAAATATTCACTGATGTAGTCGGGTGGGCCGTGTTTATTTGTTTGTCTGCGTCGTGCAAGTGAAATTTGCTGTATAGGTTCAGTTACATTGAAATGAACGAAAGGACACATGTATGATCGGCAATCACACCGAGCGCATGGAAGCACTTACCAGAAGGTTATACGAACTACTCAGGCCAGCGCTGTGGCGCTGGGGACGCTATACCTCCACCAACTATACCTTATTTCAGCCGATCGTCGCACTCCACCTGACGAGTGTTGATCATACCGCAGCCTGTCTGCTCAAGACCGAGATGCATCAGCGGCAGGTGAACGATCATGATCGCCAGCGGGCAGTCTGGTATCTGATCCGCGATGCCATCAAGTGTTTGCGCCCACCCGTCATGGTTGTGCCGGCAGAGATCCAGGCTGTGCTGGATGTACTACCGCACCACAACCAGCCGCGGGCCGGTATTATTCCGTCCGAGTGTTACCAGTATCTGGTGTTACATCTGGCGTATGTCACGCGCTCGCATAGCAATGACGAACTGGCGGCACTGTTTCGGGTGTCCCTGCGCACCATCGCCAATATTCGCAACGCAGCAATTGGCACGGTGGCGCGGCACATCATCGCGTGGGAGATCAACTACTCGCCAGATGGCGACGATCAACAGAGTGAGATCTGTGGGGTTGATGGATGCGGTGTTTGATGCGCTCCTGTGATCCCAGGTCACAGAAGACCAGGGCGCAACGGATCGGGTTGCTATCGGTGTACTCGTGAGTGTGCGCAATATCCCATTACACTGCGATGCAGGCATCAGGGTCGATACCTGCATCGGCGATCAAGCGAGTTGTTCCTACGCAACACGGCAACGCCCAACGTCGCAATGCCACGTTGCACGTTGTTGTATTTCATTGCACTTCAGTGCAGAACAGCGCAGATTCATGCAGAACAAAGGGACTTGAAATATTTCTATTGTTTGCTTATGCTAGAGACTGTATACTCGTTGATA
>CALANA010000250.1 GCA_937925925.1 uncultured Chloroflexales bacterium
GGGGGGGGCGTCCTGATGCCGAAACCATCGAGCGTTGCGCAAATACAACCGAAACACCTGTAAACGAACAGACCGATCACCCCCGATGGCGCAACAGAAAATCCTTCTACTTCAGGCACTACTTTACCATACTTTTACTCCCTTTACTAGATGTTATTTTGACTGAGACATGAGTACTATATTTCCATAGTACCTGGACTACCGATTTGACGAGACTTACGCGGTCGCTCAAACACAACGTTCCTTCGACTGCGCTCAGAGCTTGCCCTGAGCGCAGTCGAACGGGACAAGCTTTTTCGCCTGCGGCAACGTGGAAAGGCTGACTGACAGCGCGACCGCGTCACTCCTGGATTTGAGATAGCCTTATCCGCCAACCCTGCAATCCTTGAACATAGCGCGTAACCAGCTCTGGCAGATTCATATGCGGCTGATCGGCAGTAAGGGTAATCCGTGATAGGGAGGTATCAACCGGTCAAAGGGGTCAGGTTGGGTAGGAATTTAGTCCTGGGTGCCGGGAGTACTTGCACCAGCAAAAGGTGGGGAAACACTGCGCATAAGCGCCTGAAACGTAGCCCAATAATACGGATGCGCATAGCCTGCCGCCCGCAGCTGCGTTCGCGCCTGAGACAACGCCTGCGGTATTGACCGTCCCGCCGCGAGTGCGGCATAGAAGTGTTCCATCATCAGCGCCGTCGCCACATCATCGGCCGGCCACAGACTGGCCACCACCGCCTGCGCCCCGGCCAGCAGGAACGCCCCGGCCAGCGCCAGGGCCACTCCGCCGCGCTCTGGCACTACACCCGTATCACACGCACTCAGCGTGACCAGTCGCGTCCCGTGCAGCGCCAGATTCAACACGTCGGCCAGCAAGAGCGATCCATCGGCTAGCACCAGGCGCGAGAGCAGCGGCGACTGTGGGTTCACATGGCCATGCATGGCGCAATGCAGGTGCTGCGGTGGCGTTTCCCACAGCATATCGCGCAGCGTGGCCGGGTTGATACAGCGCGTCGTCGGAAAGAGCCGCTGAATCGCGGCCAGCTCCGCCCCAATCTGGCTCAAAGCGGGCTGCCCGGCAGAGCCGAGCGCCAGCGGTGGCCCGGACGCAGCTTCAGGATGGGGTAACGCCAGCAGCGCCAACGAGGGCAGGATGACTAGTTCGTAACGTTGATCCAGGTAAGGACGTGCATCAGGGTCGCCCGTTGCCGTATCTGTCGAACAAAGCGCGGCCCAGGGCACGCTGGCTAAGACACCATCAGGCGCAATCAGCATCATCTGGGCCGCTGCTGCGCCCGGCAGCGCCTCCAGCGGCGCAATCAAGGATGCATACAGCTCCATCAGCAAGCGCTGCACCGCCGGAAGTTGCGCCGTAGCCAGGTGCCGCTGGTGTTCTGGGGTACGGCTCTGCTGCAGCGCTCCGCGCAGCAATGCCAGTTTGCCCAGACGTTCCACGACGGGAGCCACCACACCCAGATCAATCCACCGTGGCTGACCGGTCGCGCTGATCAGGCAGGCCGCGATCTGCGTCGCATCAACCAGATACTCCACCGCGACACTATCCGCCGGGAGCGCCCGCTGGATCGCCGCCAGGTCGGGCAGCGCATGCGCTGATCGGCGTCGGGTTTGCTGCCGCGCCAGCGTGTTCAAGGTCGCCTCCGCCTGCGCGACATGCTCGCGGCACAACGCCTGATAATCCGGCTCATTCTCCGGGTGGAGCTGCTCCTGCCAGTAGTGCAGTTCGGTCTTTGCCCGTAGCCAGGCGGGATCGAATAGCGGCAGTGCGGTATCAAGCTCAGCCGCCGGCGCAGCCAGTTCAGCCCAGATACTGCCACGGGCTTCGAGCAGAACACGAAACGCGGCATCTGGCTGTTTAGCCTTGCGATAGGCCGTAATCAGCCGCGCGTAGAGCGGCGTCGTACCGCTGAGATAGCTGGCTTTTAACTCCTCAACCGGCATGCTGCGCCGCGCCAGCGTCGCCAGGTCAACCGCCCGTTGGAGCGGCGCACAGGCCGCCGCTGGCCGTAAGGTTCCCGCCAGGCCGACCAGCGCCTGCTGCTCCAGCAAGACCAGCCCCTGCGCCTGGGCACGGTCGGCAATCTGGCGATACTGGTCACGCGCCTCGGCCAGACGTAGTGCCGCCGCCAGATCGGCCGCAATCAACGCCACCTCCAGGTGTTCGGCCACAATACCGGCCTGGGCGAGACGTGTGGCCGCAGCGAGCGCCTGCTGGTAGGCGGTGCGCCGTGCTTCCGCTGTGCGCTGCAGGCGCGGATGAGCGGCATAGCCCGCCAGTAACCCATGCAACACGGGTGCTACCGTGGACTGCTCAGCCAGGGCCTGGGCACGCTGCACGTCGCTGCGGGCCGCGTTTCCCTGTCCCAATCCCAGCGCCAGGCGTACCGCCTGCACGATCGCCTCGATTGCCTCGTGTGTCAGACCAGCCTGCACGAACGTGTCGGCCGCCTGGAGTGCCGCCTGCCGCGCCACATAGGGCAGATGCAGCCGCTCATACAGGCTGGCCTCCTCGATGGCGACGGTCGCCTGATCGATATCAATCTGGGCCGTCGCAAAATCAAGGCGCGCCTGCTCCAGAAGCCGTAACGCGGCAAACAACTGCCCGCGATAGGTGGCCAGCCGGGCCTGGTTCACCGCTACTCGTGCCCGCAACTCCGCCGAGTCGAGCGACCGGGCCACAGTGGCCGCTCGTTGTAGCGCGGCCTCAGCCGGCGCAAACTCGCCCAGAAAGAGCGCCGCAAAGGCCTGATTGATCAGCGCCGCCGCCTGTGCCGCCGGCTGGTCATACTCAAGCGCCAGCGCCTCCGCTGTGCGTGCCGTCGCCTGCATCGCCGCATAGTGCCCCAGGCGACCCTCAATATCTGAGCGGTTGAGGTACAGCGCCGGTAGACGTTGCTGCTGCTCCGGCACATCGGCCAGATAGCGGGCAGCGGTACTAATCGCTACTTCGGCTTCCGCCAGGCGGCCAAGCTGCCCCAGCAACCCGGCCCGCCCGATCAGCAGCCGGCCCTGTTCTACCCGCCGCTCCTGGGCGTGATAGAACGCATAGGCCGCATCCAGGTGGCCTAGCGCGGCACGCATGTCGCGGTGAAACAGCGCCAGGCCGTGACACCAGTGCGCCAGCGCCGCATCTTCGGCCTGGTCTGACTGCTGTGCCAGCGTCCATGCCACCGCTACGGCCCGCTCAATCGTTGCCACTGCGCCGTCATCCAGCCAGCCAAGGATCGCGTCCCGCATCTCCGCCAGCAGCAGGCGCGGGGTGAGCGCCGTTGCGTCAAACAGGTGTGGCAGTGTCGCCAGGTCGCCCCCGCTATCCAGCCATTGCTGTAGCAGATGATCACTCATTGCGCAGAACAATATCTGGTAGCACGACCGTGCCCTGGGCCAGCGCGGCCTGCAGCCGATAGGTGCCGGCCGCCAGCCGTTGGAAGGCAAAGAAGCCATCCGTATCGGTCAGGCGTGGACGCGGGCGGGCATGCGTGCCGCGTAGCGTGACTCGCACGCCGGCGGCGGGCTGGTCGTGCTGTGTCACGTAGCCCTCCAGTCGCCAGCGATCATCGCTGGGCGGGGCGATGCGCACCACCACCTGGATCGCCAGTTCCCCAACGTAAAAGGACTGCTCGGTCGCGTCGGCAGCCGCCGAACGCACCGCCAACGCGCCGGTCTGCCGCACGGCCAGAAAGCGCACACGCGGCGATGATCGGGGCGTGGCAGCGGCCTGGAGTGCTGCCAGTTCCTGTTGCCCGGCAGGATAGGCGCGGATATACGCAGCAACGCGCAACTGCTGTTGCGGTGTGGCCTGATCGGTTGCGACATCCACCAGATCCTGTGGATCGGGCAGCGGTAGACCACCAAACACCTGTCGCAACGCCTGCTCGGCCTGGCGCAGATCGGCCAGTTCCTGGCGGAGGGCCGGTGATGCCTGCAACGCCTGCTCGACATGCGGCAGAGCAGCGCCATCAAGATAGGCCAGCAGATCACCTGGTTCAATCGGTTGATCGTTCATGATATTCACCTGTAATGCCTGTGAGGCATGTATCTACTAACGGTTTGTTTGCACGCATACGCTCTGGGACAGCCTGGGAACGCGGGCATCTGTCCACCTGCGTCCCGCCGGCCGCCTGGGCGGGAGGGCGTCCTCGCCTGGGCGGGAGGGCGTCCCGCCCTCGTCGTGCGGCGCGTCCGTCCTCGCCTGGGAGCGAGGGCGTCCCGCCCTCGTCGTGCGACGCGGTCGTCCGGCCACCTGGGAGGGAGGGCGTCCCGTCCTCCTACCAATGTGCCTTCGCCTTTCGGCTTCCTCACCATCCCCACCCCGCTGGGGGGGTGTTGGGATGCGGCACCCCCGCCGGGGGGTGTTGGGATGCGGCCCCGGCCCCCCCCGCTGGGGGGGGTGTTGGGATGCGGCACCCCCGCTGGGGGGGATGCGGCACCCCCGCCGGGGGGGGGCGTGATGGGGCCCCGGCCCCCCCCGCTGGGGGGTGTTGTGATGCGGCCCCGGCCCCCCCCCGGCCCCCCCCGCTGGGGGGGGTGTTGGGATGCGGCCCC
>CALANA010000251.1 GCA_937925925.1 uncultured Chloroflexales bacterium
TTCTTCCTTGATCGCCCGGCCCAGGTGCCACAGACACCGGCAGAGATGGTGATCCGGCGTATCGTCCGCCAGACGGTAGAGTGCAGCCGCCGGGTCACGGGGCGCGAAGTTACCATCGGGCCAGTAGACGAGATTCTCTGGCACATCGCGGGGGGATCGCCAGGCTTCAGGAAAACAGCCACGACCGCCCAGATCGTAGAGCGCCTCATAGATCGCGTCGCGGAACGCCTGCTGCAAATCGTGGTTAATGCGCTGCTTCTCTTGAGAACTGAAGCGCCCGACGGCCCCTCTGATGCCGTCTTTGATGCCGTCGCTGAGCAGATTGCCGACAGCGTTGGCGAACAGATCGTCGATGCCGAATCCCACCGTGCCTTTGAGAGTGGCGTTCACAGTTGCGGCGATTGTCGCCAGGAGAAAAAACCCTTCGAAAATGCCAACCATGCGGTTCTCCTGCGTAATGGGAAACAGGGATGAATAGCCATAAGTATTATACGCCTGAAGGTCGGGTCTGGCAACCTTGCAAACAGGTTGCCTATTCCCTATTCGGCGCGAGACGAACGCTCTCGCACGGTGGCACGGTGGCACGATGGTGTTGGCACGGTGGCACGGTGGCACGTTAGAACGTTAGAACGTTAGAACGTTAGAACGGTGGCACGGTGGCACGGTGGTACGTTTCACCACCAATCGCTCTGCGTCTTTGCCCCTTTGCGCCTTTGCGGTAAAACAAGCGCGTCCGCCTCACGCCTCGTCACCTCGCGCCTCGTCGCCCCCATGTAGGGCACGGCTCCGGCATGCCTGCGGCCATGCCGGGTGCGTCCTGCCGTTCGGGTGGTCGCCGCCGCGCCCCGGAGGGACGCGCTACAGCCCTGCACCACACCCCAACTCTGCGTCTTTACCCCTTTGCGCCTTTGCGTTCAAACAAGCGCGTCCGCCTCGCGCCCCATCCTCGGCCACCGCCCACCGTGTATGTTGGGCAAAACCGGCCCGCCCGCCCCGCGCCCCGGAGGGACGCGCTCCGTCGCCACCGCACGCCTCGCGCCGCTTTGCCGCTTTTGAACGCAAAGACGCAACGCAGCAAAGGCGCGAAGAGACCGGAGTCGAAACGTTCCAACGCTTGAACGCTTGAACGCTTGAACGCTTGAACGCTTGAACGCTTGAACGCTTGAACGCTCCCCCGCCTGGATGTGCTACAATAGTATGCAGGATGCCCCTGACCATGCGGAGGATGCCGGATGAAGACCGATCTGCCACTCAAGCTGTTGTCGCTGTTACGCACCGCTGATCTGCTCCCCTTTCTCGGCCTCCCCGCCACCGACGTAGTCGAGGTCGTGGTGCGCGAATTGCCCACCACCCGGCGGGCGCTGGATACCCTGATCCGCATCCGCAGTCCGCAGGGCCAGGAGTATCTGCATCTGCTGGAATGGCAGGGCTACGGCGACCGTGCGGCGCTGTGGCGCTTAGGCGGCTATATGGCCCTGGTCGGGCAAACCGAACCGCAGACCACCATCGTGGGCACCATCGTCTATCTGAAACCAGCGGATGACGTGGGGGATACGCTGACCATGGTAGTGGATGGAGAAGTGCAGCACCAGTGGGGCTTTCGCTGCATCCGGCTGTGGGAGCAGGACGCGGTGGCGGCGGTGGCAACCGGCAACCTGGCGCTGGCGACCCTCAGCCCGCTGATGCGCGGAGCGGATGCGCCGCTGGTCGAACAGGCCGTCCAGCTCGTGCTGCAGACGGCACCACCGGCGCAGCAGGCCGATTTGCTGAGTATTCTGGGGGTGTTTGCCGCTCCGCTGATGGCACCGGAGCAGTTTATTCATCTCGTCACAAAGGAAAAGCTCATGAGTTCCGAATTGATGGAGTATCTAGCACAGGATATTATCGCCGAACAGGAAGCGAAATGGCAAGCCCGGCTCGCCACCGAGCGGCAGGCGCTGGAAGCGCAACTTACCGCCGAGCGGCAGATGCGGGAAGCCGAGCGGCAGATACGGGAAGCCGAACGCGAGGCGCTCGAAGCACGGCTCGAAGCCGAACGCGAGGCGCGGGAAGCCGAACGGCAGATGCGGGAAGCCGAGCGGCAGGCGCTCGAAGCACGGCTCGAAGCCGAACGGCAGACGCTCGAAGCCGAACGCGAGGCGCACCAGCAGGCGGAACAGGAGATGCACAGACGCATTGAGCGTGAGGCCCATCTCGCCCAACTCCAAACCGAACGCGAAACGCTGGCAGCACTGGTGGCACTCCGCTTCCCGGACGCGCCGCTCCGCCTGACCACGCTGATCCACAAGATCACCGACGTCGGCCGTCTCCAGGCGCTCCGGGCTGATGTGCCCGAGCTACCCGACCTCGCCACGTTGGAGCAGCGGTTACGCGACGCGGTGTAGGATGGGGCGGTGGCATTGCGTTGGCACGTTGGCACGTTGGCACGTTGGCACGTTTCAACGCCAATCGTGCTGCGTCTTTGCCCCTTTGCGCCTTTGCGTTCAAACAAGCGCGTCCGCCTCACGCCTCGTCACCTCGCGCCTCGTCGCCCCCATGTAGGGCACGGCTCCGGCGTGCCTGCGGCCATGACGGGTACGTCCCGCCGTGCGGGTAGTCGCCGCCGCGCCCCGGAGGGACGCGCTACATCGTCGCCTCACACCTCTCCGCTCCATCCTCGGCCACCGCCCGCCGTGTATGTTGGGCAAACCCGGCCCGCCCGCCCGCGCCCCGGAGGGACGCGCTCCGTCGCCTTACGCCGCCCGCCCGCAATCGAATATATCCCCGAAGACCAGGAAGGCCCCCTCACCGCTGAAGAAGTGGCGTTGATGCTGCGTGAGCAGTACAAGGGATAAAACCTACGAGGGCAGGGCTACGGCAACATCGCGGCGCTGTGGCAGTTGGGCGGCTAGATGGCCCTGGTCGGGCAAACCGAACCGCAGACCACCATCGTGGGCACCATCGTCTATCTCAAACCCACCGATGACGTGGGGGATACGCTGACCATGGTAGTGGATGGAGAAGTGCAGCACCAGTGGGGCTTTCGCTGCATCCGGCTGTGGGAGCAGGACGCGGTGACGGCGGTGGCGGAAACGACTAAAGCTGCCAAGCGGTTGGCGCTGTTATGGCCCGCCGATCTGTTTAGGTGACTGTCATCTTACAGATGACAGTCACCTGCACTGGACAGATGACTGGCACCTGCACTGGACAGATGACCGTCACCTGCACTGGACAGATGACTGGCACCTGCGCGTGGGTCGCCTCGTCATGGCCGCAGGTATCCGTCTGCTCAAGCCGTTGGCGCTGTTCCGATCTATGTTAGGTGACTGTCATCTTACAGATGACAGTCACCTGGGCTGGACAGATGACAGTCACCTGGGCTGGACAGATGACAGTCACCTGCGCTGAACAGATGACAGTCACCTGCGCTGAACAGATGACAGTCACCTGCGCTGGACAGATGACCGGCACCTACGTCCCCAAACCCACCGATGACGATGGGGCAGCGGTGGCACGTTGGAGCGGTCGAGCGGTCGAGCATTGAGAACGTTGGCACGTTGGCACGGTTCAGCGCCAATCGCGCTGCGTCTGTGCCCTGTGCGCCGGTGCGTTCCAACAAGCACGTCCACCTCGCACCTCGCGCCGCTTCGCCATTCCAACGTTCCATGGCCTGAACACTTGAACGCTTCAACACTTCAACGCTTCAACGCTTCAACGCTCCACCGTTGTCCGGTCTGCATCATATGAACAATGCACCGAGCAGAAATGCTAGCAATCCCAGCGAGGCACTCAGGTAGAGACCACGCATTGCCCGACGACCGTCAGTGGGGGTGTGACTCCGTAGAAGTTGGATCACAAAAAAGATGATCAGCAGATCCGTCACAACAATCGTGAGGATATGCAGGAGCGGCAGCCCACACCACACCAGCGGAACAACACTCATCACCACTAGACTCATAAAGAGCGTGCTGGAGATACGCAACGCCGTCCGCTTTCCATGGACCAGTGCAATTGATGTTGAGGCACGTTGTTGATCACCCTCGGCATCCATGGCATCCCCCGCAATTTCCTCTGCCAGATCAAAGACAAAGGCAACCAGACCAAACGCCCATACCGTTCGGTTCCAGGGTTGTCCCACCACCATGCCTCCCAGCAGAAACGTACTCGCCACCGACGCACTCACGATCAGATTGCCCCACAATCCCGTCGCTTTGAGCTTCCAGTTATACGCAAAGCCCATCAGCCAGATCGCAAAACTCAGCCCCAACGCAAATGGATTGAAAGCCCAGGCCGCCGCTAACCCGATCAGGGCCGTAGCGATACCCAGCGTCATCACCTCGAACCGAGTCAAGAGACCAGTTGGTAGGGGGCGCTGCGGCGCATTGATCCGATCAACTTCCAGGTCAAAATAATCGTTGGTAATGAGTGCAGAACTGGATAGAAAGAAGCCACAGGCAAATCCCAACCCGACCGTATACAACGCAGGAAATGTACCCAGTGCAAGCAGTTGTCCAATCACCACACACATGCCCGCTGCGAGGGGCAGTTCAGGGCGAAATAGTTGGAGAACACCTCTAGCTTTCTGTGGAAGTATCATCGCAATCGCAACGCCGGTAGCGGATGCGCTGCCAGCCTCCTTTCGGTTATCAAGATTGAACGCGCTGGCTATATGGCTATGGACTCAGGTGACATGTACTGGACTGCTATGCTGCCCCAGGCTGCAATAGCAAAACCGGCCAGTCCTGCAAATATTGTACCACAGCGAACAGACATATTGTTTGCGGGCAATGAACCAGCGGTAGCCGCAATGCACGCCCTGTAGGGCGTACCGTGTTCCCTCGACGTTGGGTTGAGCGGCATAACGCATAACGGTACGCTGCATCATCCGTAAGATGGTTCGCGCCGCAGACCGCCATTTTCCTACCCGCATCTAGCACATTGGCTATGAGTGTGCCTGTGGCCCACGTACACGACTCACCATGACATGGTGCGGCATGGTTGGGGCATCGTGGGTGTCCTGTTTCGGACAAGGCAGTACACAATAAGAAGACATGTCTTTTTCATGATAGACCTGCATACGTCCCACACTATTTATTTGGTAATGCTGTGGTTATAGACGTACAGTATGCTATTAATAATTGGTACGTTGATTATTAAGCTTTGATTTGCAATTGTTGTACCAATTTCTGTCCTACTATCGGAGCTACGAACGAGATGTCTTACATAACAGTTACCAGTCACAGACAAGGAGGACGGTATGCGTCAGATGGTGGTGTTGGTACTCCTACTCGCCTTGAGCAGCAGTGTGGTATGGGGCGGTGTACCTTCTTTTGCGGCGGATGAGACGCTGGCAGAACAACATGCGGCAATGTACTATGATGCGTCAATGCTTGCCAATTTTCAGTCAGAAAGTGATCGCACTATTGCAAGTATGGCGTATAGCATACGACGGCAGGGTAATGATAGCAATTGTGACTATATTGCCGTCAGCAATGGAATTCAGAATATTGGCGGCGATGGCGCAAGCGCCTACCAGCAAGCACGCGCACTGGTGGCCCAGCATCCCCGCGATTACCACGAGTCATTTTATACCCTGCTGGGGCCAGACGGTTCAGATCGACCTTTTTCACTGGATAACCTGGGTGCCGCGCCCGAAGCGTTTGTCGGTGTCTATGAAGCACTGGGCTACAACGCAGTGATGCTGGCAACGCAACCCGGCCATGCCGATCTCGCTTTTGCACAGGCGATCTATGATCGGCTGGCGGCATATCCTCAGCATTCTTTTGCGCATCTGTGGATTACTCCCCGCACTTATAACTCTCATGCCCGCATTCTTACCATTCCTGAAACCGGCGAACATGCTGCCCTGGTGTACCCCTATCACGAGGTGGTCGCTATGGTCAGTGTCGAGCAACCAGGGCGATTGGTGATTCTGGATGGACTGGTAGGCTATCCGTTTAGCATAAGCATTGACACGCTGGCACATCAGTTGCGCGGCTTCAACCGCGTGATCATCGTGAGTACCAATCACAGCCAGATCGAAGATCATCAGCGCTTTCAGGTGGTTCAAGCGGGACAACCATTTGTTACCCCCACCCTGGGTGGGCCATTTCTCACACTGGCGCGGCAACTGGGTGGGCCAGGCTATCACACCTGGTTCCAGGTGATCGGCCAGCCATATCGCACACTTGACGCAACCGGCGAAGCCGTGATCGTGCCCGGTGAATATGTTCATTACGAGCGGCGGGGGGCCAGCTATCCCACGCTCGTTCCGCTCGGACGGCACATGGCGCATGATCTCCTGCACATGGTCGGGATTAGCACTGATAGGCTCGACCAGCACGAACTGGTCAACGGCATCCGTATCGCGGTTGAGCAGCAGTTTGGAAGCATTGCCGGCTTTGAGCAGATCTTTGGGTCGCCGCTGACGCCTGAATTCTGGCTATCGCACGAGCAACTGGCATGGCTTGTCTTACGCGGTAGCTGGCATCCGCTGCTCGATGTAGATCAGGAACCGGGTTACATCTGTGTGTTGACCGAGCGGGCAATGCTCTGTTGGCATACCCAGACCGGCACGACGTTGATCCCACTTGGACGCATATTCTACGAACAGCACCAGCATCAGGTGCGCGAGCCGTAGCAACCAGAAGTACCTGGTCGATCTGGTCTGTTTAGCCTATAGCCACATGGCAGCAGGTATGCTACAGTCAATAGGAAAAACTGGTCATCATAGTTGTGTTGATAAGCACAACGCGCAAAAATCAGATAAATACCATAGACTCTGGCTTACATGTCGATTACAATACAGACCAACGATTACAGTTGCCGCTTGCTGTGCCAGGATTGCTTGTCTAATCCAGAGCGCAGGGGGCGCTCGATGTCTCAATGGAAAGGAATTGGCCGCCTATGATCAAGCATCGACGGGGTATCGCATTTTTTATCATCATCATGATTGTGCTGCTCGTGTTGCCTTTCAGCACAAATCTTGCGCATGCTGCTCCTCCGAGCCAGACGGATAGTGTTATTGCGCAACCATTTGAGCGCTACTACTGGCGCTATGATGGGCCACGTATTCTGGGCTATGTGCAATCGTACTTGCTGGACATTAATGGTTATCAGTCGCAATATTTTGAAAAAGGACGGATTGAAGATCACAGCCATGAAGTCAGTGATCCCACCTGGGCATTGATGTATGGGCGCTTGACGGTGGAGTTGATGGAGTATGCCTGGTGGGTGCCAGTCAACAATACCACGATAACCTATGGCGATCTCTGGGGCTATACCGAGCAACGGTTTGGTGTGCCAGAAGGGTTTAGCACTGGCACCATGCCGGTTGAGGGCGGGGTGTTTGTACCCTTTGATGCGCAACTGGGTGCCGTACCCGGCTATGTGATCCCGGACTACTTCTGGGCCTACATCAACCGTGCCGATCTCTTTCCAGGCGGATGGTTACACAATATCGGGCTACCGCTCACCAATGGCTTTTTGATTGAGACGTACAAAGGCGGCGAACCGCGCACGATTGTGATGCAGGCCTTTGAACGCACGGTGTTGACTTATGATGTTCAGAACCCACCTGAATGGCAGATCGAGCGCGGTAATATTGGGACGGATGCGCTGCTGTCGATCGGTATGACGCCACTCCAGATTCAGCCCACACGCCCGACTGGCCCCAAACGGATTGAGATTAGTCTGGATCGGCAGTGGTTGTATGCCTTTGAGGGTGATATTCAAGTTTTTGATGCCCCGGTGTCAACCGGTAAGAACGGCTTTGAGACACCGCGTGGTTCGTTCGCGGTCTATACCAAATTGATAAAACAGGATATGCGTGGATCAGCGCGGGGTGAGACCTGGGATGTACGCAATGTGCCGCATGTGATGTATTTTCGTCAAGGAGGTTACGCTATTCACGGTACCTACTGGCATAACACCTTTGGCACCGGTGCCCGCTTGAGCCATGGCTGTGTCAATCTGCCTCTTGACAAGGCAGCCTGGTTGTATGACTGGACACCAATCGGTACACCGGTGATTGTGTACTGACAGAAGTGATGTAACCGTTCAGGTGGTACCTGCGCCGGCGGGGGCGTGGGGGCCTGCGGCCCCCGCAAAACCGAAGAGACTCCAGGAGGGGCAACGCCCCTCCTGACCACCCCACCTGAACGGTTACGAAGTGATCGTCCCTTCCGCTCTGCCGCTGCTCTGCAGCGGCATTTGCATGCCGGGTACATAGAGAAAATAACATCTGTGTGCCCGGCGTGTCTTCGTAGTCACAACAACACTCGTTGTAGCCCAGATGTAGCAATCCGTAACCGTTCAGGTGGGTTGGTTTGGAGGAGCAGTGCCGCTCCAGGAGGTTCTTGTTTGGCCCATTTTGGCGGTTTTGCCGCCAAAACGGGCCAAACAAGGGTTTCGCGGGGGCCTGCGGCCCCCATAACCCCCGCTGGCGAACGTTCCTCTGAACGGTTACGAGCAATCCTATTGTCATTGTAAACCTGGAGTCCAGGCGGAAGCCTGGACGGAGCTAGACCAGCGTCAAGCCGGGACGCCAGTGCATCACAACTGATGCAGCATCGCTATAATGACAAAACTGTCATTTCATCCCCCACCGTATTTAGCACCTGTTCATACGTAACTGTTATATTTATCAACGTACGATACCGGTTTAAACATCAAACCTGCGTGGCATAAACTCCAAAACTAGACGTTCAACGTCGATTAGCACTGGCAATGTGACATACACCTTCATTCGCGCTCAAAACAAAGCAGCCGTCACGCAATTGGAGTAATATGAATAAATCGTCATATATGGTCTGGTGTGTATCAACTCATCGTCATCTCATTTGACAGAGTCAGGTTGCAGACAACACCATCCACAACGCCCCCAACCAGGTGCCCGCTCCGGGCTAGCTTGCCAGTGTAAAACAAAGCACACCTCATTCACGTCTATTGGCAATCCTTATAAACGCAACGCGATAATACCGGCGCGATCTGGGGCATTCATGATGGTGCGCCGAATGCTATACCCTCGGTTGATCAAACAACCGATCGCCATCAGGAGGTTGTGATAGGACGAGCATAATCCTGCTATAGAACACGATGGTTTCCGTTAACATGTTGGCATAGGCGTGGTCAACGTGTGCCAGGTAGCTGGCAATATGTTCGGGTGTACACGCCATGTATGACCAGGAAGCGCAATATCAAAGATGCTGTGCGGCAGTAGTTGCCTGTTTTTTAGTACCGTTCAACCGGTTATGACTGCCGATTGCTTACGTAGCGCTTGCAACAGGTGCGTATCATCGTTCCTGGCGGTGAAGTCACGGTTATCCAGTATGGCATTGATGACGAGGAAGCGCAGCTTAGCAACTGGTTTACCAGACTGTGGCAACAACGTAAACTTCGGCGTAGTACATCATGCTATCACCGCATAGTGTCCAGGTCTAGATTAGCAAATCTTACACTTCGGAAGCGGAAAGGACAAACTATGACCAGGCATTCTTGGCAAACTAGAATGCTCGCCGGGATTTTTATTCTGACCCTGTTAGCATTCCACTGGCTGGTGGTACCGGAAAACAGCAATACCTTCTCGACAGCAGCAGCAATGGTTGTTGATCCTTTTGAAATTGCCCCTATCAGTGGGGATTGGACTTATCCTGAGGCATTTCGTGTGACCAACACGTCTGGCCTGACCCAGGAATTGACCTGGGAACTGGATTGTGCTGATCCATGGGACTCAGACGGGGTATGCGATGATCGGAACGGCATTGTAACTCTTGCACCAGGAGCATCCCTGGTTGAAGGATTGGGACTGATCTGCGCTCGCTGGCAACTGAACCTGGATTGGACGAGTGATGGTCAGTGGGATTGGAGTGGGGTGGCCGAGCCATGGTGTGATGCCCCCCGCACAGCCTGGTCATACCAGTGCGCCGCCTATGACGTAGATATTACCGGGGCCGGCATGAAAGGCCAGAATCCCCAGACACTGTTCATCCCTGATTCGCTCTGGTCAACCGTTCAGATTGGTGGTGCAGGATTTGAAGTGTTGCCACCCCGAGAGGCCGCGTTGCAGTCGGCAAGTGGGACGCAATTCCTGACCGATCCGTTCGTTTTGAGTGCCAATGAAAATCCATCTGAAGTTCAGCCCACTGGACAGTTGTTGGGTATGATTGGATATGTGTTTACGACTGAGGGTGAGGCAGGTGAGGTAACGGCCACCGTGACCGAACGATGGAACTGGCGCACTACGGTCGAGGGTATCGTGGCCTATTATGCCGCACCAACCAGCATGCTGTACAGTGGTGTGGGCGCAACGACGTTGCAATATGCCTGGGGCGGGGATAACGGGCAAGGTGCAATCGGGCCGGCTCGATTAGAACTGTCCTTGCCAGAGCCGCTACCCGCGACTATGGATGTGGTGGTACGGGCGGCGATAATGGAAATGGATCCTGATAATCGTATCGCCATCTTGCGTGCTGAGGCCGGTGGCGTCACAGTGCAGGAGGTGTTTAACGCACCTGATCCGGGCAAAAATCAGCTCAACCTGATAACCTTAACGCTCCCCGCGGTTCCGGCTGGCACGGCTACCGTTCTGGTTGAACTTGAATCACCCATAACACCAGCAGGGGGATCGCAGTTTGATGGGCGTAATCGGGGTGACTCGGCCTTCCTACTGGGCGCAACGGTTTCACATCCCTGTCTGCTGCCAGAGTATCCAGAGGCCACCAGCACACCTACGCCTACAGCAACGAGTACGCCCGATGATTCCGCCACGAATACACCAGTAATAACGGATACCGTGACGGCAACGGCAACGGCAACAGACACAGTGCCTGGGACTATCACACCAACACAGACTGCCACCAACACGCCGGTCGTCCCACCCGTGACCAACACCGCCACCAACACGCCGGTCGTCCCCACCCTGACCAACACCGCCACCAACACGCCCGTCCCGCCGACCGTGACCAACACCGCCACCAACACGCCCGTCCCACCCACCGTGACCAACACCGCCACCAACACACCGGTCGTCCCACCCGCCACCAACACCGCCACCAAC